>CALRXZ020000056.1:0-22663 GCA_943372255.1 Chitinophaga pinensis | reverse complement strand
ATGCTATGTTGTTCTCTGGAACTAGAGGAGCATTTCCGCTTGTGCCCATTGCCCTAATGCTTTATGCCATTTTAAAGTTTAACAAACAGGTGATGATTTTCACTGGTTTGGGTTTACTTTTTGTGGTTTTTTTAATCTTTATGCCTTCTTCAAACCAAAATATTTTGCGTTTTCAATCGGCCTTCAGGCCAAATGAGGATGCTTCTTATATGGTACGTAAAAGAAATCAGGCTAGAATTAAACCCTTTATTTATGCTCACCCCATTGGAGGAGGACTTGGGGCAACCGAATATTTTGGTCAAAAGTATGCACCTGGATCATATTTGGCGCATTTTCCACCAGATAGTGGCTATGTTAGGGTGACAGTTGAACTTGGCCCTATTGGCTTAGTAATTTTCTGTATAATGATATTTGTCATTCTTAAAACTGGGATAAATAATTATTATAGCATTAGAGATCCCAAGTTAAAAGCGCTAACGCTAGCATTGTTATTGGTCATATTTGCATGGAATATTGGGAATTTTCCCCAAGAGGCTTTTGTGCAATATCCCTCTAATGTGTTATTTTTCCTTACAGTAGCGTTGGTTGTGATTACCAAAAGGCTGGATGATGAGCAAAATCAAATAGCAGATGCAACATAATGAAAGGATAAAAGGGAGAGATATAGTGGTTGTTGGCCAACAACCATGGGATGTTTCAATTGGAAGCAATTGTAAAAACATTGCTATTGAATGGAGTAAGTATAATCGGGTGCTTTATGTAAATGCGCCTTTAGATAGGAAAACTTTATATCAATCTAAAACTGATCCTAAAATCCAAACTAGATTGGAAGTGATTCATGGATCTAAAAAAGGGTTGGTTCAAATTCAAGATAATTTATGGAACCTTTATCCTGATGTGATGATTGAGTCTATCAATTGGATTCCCTTTCAAGGGATATTTGAATGGATGAACAAAAGAAATAACCAATTATTTGCTCAATCTATTCAAAAAGCAATTCAGGATCTTGGGTTTGAGCATATTATCTTGTTTAACGACAACGATATGTTTAGATCTTTCCATTTAAAAGAAATGTTGCAACCCGCCACTAGTCTATATTACTCTAGGGATTTTATGCTAGCTGTTGATTATTGGAAAAAACACGGTGAAAAATTAGAACCAGAATTAATTGCCAAATCAGATATCTGTGTTGCTAATTCAACCTATTTAGCTGACTATTGTAAGCAATATAATCCCCAATCTTTTTATGTTGGCCAAGGTTGTGAACTGGATTTGTTTATGCAAACAGAAGGACTACCCAAGCCTACAGATATGCTTGCAATTCCATCGCCCATCATTGGATATGTAGGTGCTTTGCAAAGTATTCGATTGGATATCGATGTCTTAATGCATATTTCTGTTTCCAAACCAGAATGGAATTTGGTATTAGTAGGTCCAGAAGATGACGTATTTAAATCAAGTACTTTACACCAGTGTAAAAATGTGTTTTTTATTGGATCAAAAGACCCATCTGAGCTACCACAATATATTCAAGCCTTTGATGTATGTATCAATCCTCAAATTGTAAACCAAGTTACTATTGGCAATTATCCTAGAAAAATTGATGAATATTTGGCAGTTGGTAAACCAGTTGTAGCAACTAAAACAGAAGCTATGCGTATATTTCAGGAACACTGTTACCTTGCTGAAGACCAACAATCCTATATTGATTGCATAGCTAAAGCATTGGAAACCAATAGCCCAGAAATGGTAAATCAAAGAAGAGTATTTGCGGCTGGGCATACCTGGGAAAACAGTGTTGCGTTAATTGATCAAGCCATTATAAACAAAGAAAAGAAATAGTATACGTGAATACAGCCTATTTGATATTAGCCCATGCCAATCCCAAACAATTGGAAAGGTTAGTAGACCGCTTGGCTTTTCCAGGTGTAGATATCTATATTCATATTGATAAAAAGGCTGATTTTTCCCATTTTGAATTTCTGAAACAAAGGCCCTATTTGTTTTTTATAAAGGAAAGGGTAAAAGTTGCTTGGGGGGCATATAGTATAGTACAAGCAACTGTGAATGGGTTTAAACAAATAGAATCAACGGGTATTGCTTATAATATTGTTCATTTGATAAGTGGTCAAGATTATCCACTTAAATCCAATCAGGAAATCATTGATTTTTTTGCTGCCAATAAGGAAAAGGCTTTTATGCATACATTGGATATTGCAACTGAATGGAAGGAAGCAATTCCAAGGGTAGAATACTATCATTTTACCAATTTCTCATTTGCAGGTAAATTCAAATTGGAAAAAATTTTCCGTAAACTGCTTCCCAAAAGAAAAATGCCTGGGAATTTGATTGCAGTTGGTCGTTCTCAATGGTTTAGCATTAATTTGGAGCATCTTAGATATATTCTTCAATACATCAACGAGCATCCTGAGTTTGTTCGTTTTTTTAAATTGACTTGGGCGCCTGATGAAATTGTGTTTCAAACCATTTTATTTGCTTCTCCTTTTAAATCTCAAATGATCAATGACAATATGAGGTATATTGATTGGTCTAAAGGAGGAGCAAGTCCCAAAACACTAACTATGGATGATAAGAATTCAATGGCAGATTCCGGAAAACTGTTTGCAAGAAAATTTAATCAGGAAACGGATGCCAATGTACTTGATTGGATTGACCAAGAATTATTAGCTTGGAAGCCTGCTTGAACGTTCAAATAAAAGTTATGAAACTTGTTTCCATTATTACGGTAAATTTTAATCATAGTCAAGTAACGGATGAATTTCTGGATGCTTTTTATAGAACTAATGAGTATCCAAATTTTGAGATTATTGTGGTAGATAATGGCAGTAAGCAAAATCCTGTTCCAGCTTGGACAGTTAAATATCCAGAGGTACAATTTATTCGCTCTGAAATTAATTTGGGCTTTGCAGGGGGGAATAATTTAGGTGTTAGATATGCCAAAGGAGATTTACTTTTTTTTGTTAATAACGATACAGAGTTCACTGTTGGGTTAATGCAAACCTTGGTTGATACTATTTCAAAACATCCACTAACTGGAATGGTATCTCCAAAAATCAGGTATTTTCAAGAACCCGATACTTTGCAATATGCTGGTTATACTGAGATGAATTATTTTACTGCAAGAAATGCTTGTATAGGACAGTTTGAAAAAGATAAGGGGCAGTTTGATCATCTTAGTGGGTTTACTGGTTTTGGACATGGGGCTGCTATGATGGTTACTAGAGAAGCAATCAGCAAAGCAGGGTTAATGGCAGAAAACTATTTTCTGTATTATGAAGAATTGGATTGGGGAGCTAGAATCAAAAGAGCTGGTTTTGAAATTAGATTAGAAATGGGGGCATTGATTTATCATAAAGAATCCGTTTCAGTTGGTCAAAAAAGTGCTTTAAAAGAATTTTTCATGAATCGGAATCGCATTTTATTTATTAGGAGAAATGCCAGCCCCTTTCAGAAACTAGTATTTTATTTTCACTTCCTGTTTTTAGTCACTCCCAGAAATATAATCACCTATATAAAAGAAGGACAATATCAATTTATCCCTATTTTGTTTAGAGCTATTTGGTGGAACATCAATCACGGAATAGATAGTCCGGATCTGGGTTATCAACTTTCTTGATTTAAAGAATAAATATTTAAAACGGATGCTATGATGCAAACAATTTTTTGGATAAGCTTGTTCATTGTATTTTATACCTATGCTGGATATGGAATAGTCTTGTTTGTATTGGTAAAAATTGTGAGGCTTTTTAAAAAGAAGCCAGTCATGAATCCGGATTATGATTTTCCAACTGTTACTGTAATTGTGGCGGCTTATAATGAAGCTTACTGTATTGAGGATAAAGTCATTAATACATTATCTCTGGATTATCCAGCAGGAAAAGTGAAATATATTTTTGTAACAGACGGTTCTACAGATGAAACCCCTGCAATAATTGCAAAATATCCTGCAATCAAATTAATGCACCAAGAAGGTAGATCTGGTAAGATTGTGGCCGTTCATAGGGCAATGAAAGAAGTAGATACTCAAGTGGCTGTTTTTACAGATGCAAATACTATGTTGAATAGTTTGGCATTAATAAATATTTGTAGGCATTATCAGTTTGCAGAAGTTGGTGCTATTGCTGGTGAAAAAAGGGTACAAATTGATAATAGCGGAGACGCAACCGCAGGAGAGGGTTTTTACTGGAAATATGAATCTAAATTAAAAGCTTGGGACTCTGAATTGTATTCTGTTGTGGGAGCTGCGGGTGAATTGTTTAGTGTAAGAACTGATTTATATGTTCCAGTTGAGCCAGATTCTATAGTTGATGATTTTATGATCTCTATGCGTATTGCTGAAAAAGGATATCGGATTATTTATGAACCAGATGCTTTTGCAACAGAATCAGCTTCTGCCAATACAAAAGAAGAGCTCAAAAGGAAAATTAGAATTGCGGCTGGTGGAATTCAGTCTATTGTGAGGCTAACCAGTTTATTAAATCCATTTAAAATACCCATATTAACCTTTCAATATTTAAGCCACCGAGTTTTGCGATGGACTATTACCCCATTTTTAATGGTGCTCTCTTTTATTTTGAATTGGGTAATAGTCCTTTATGCTGAGGGGGACTGGAAATATCAAATATTATTAGCACTGCAAACTTTGTTTTATGGTTTTGCATTGTTGGGATGGGTTATGCAGTCTAGGTCTATTAAAATCAAGGTATTCTTTATACCCTATTATTTTTGCATGATGAATTTTGCAGTTCTGGCCGGGATTAAACGATACCTATTTTCCAATCAATCAGTGTTATGGGAAAAAGCCAAGCGTAAATAAGGCAGTAAGTTTAAATACTATTTTAAACAGATAAAAAAGTATTAAAACTACATTCTGCTTCTTTGGATATTTGATAATCAACGAATGTTTGCCCAGAGAAGCCTAGCAGCGGATGGATAAATATATCGTTATCAACTGCAATGCATGAAACAGCTTTTTTTTTCACTATGCTTGTCCATCTTACCCTTCTACTCCATTTTAATGGCACAAAATGATTTGCCCGCTGATAAGAAGGCAAGCCCAGCTACTGTGAACCTGTATAGAAACCTAAAAAAGCATCTTGATAAAGGTGTTCTTTTTGGACATCAAGATGATCTTGCCTATGGAATCAACTGGTTTGGAGATAAGAATAGGAGCAATTTGAAAGATCTTGTTGGCGAATATCCTGCTGTTTATGGATGGGAATTGGGTCATCTTGAATTAGACGCAACCTATAATCTTGACAGTGTTCCTTTTAAAAGAATGCGCGAATATATTCTAGAAGGATTCCAAAAAGGAGGTGTCATTACCATTAGTTGGCATTTGAGAAATCCTGTTAATGGCAAATCTGCTTGGGATGATTCAAAAGCTGTGGTCAAAGAGATTTTACCCGGGGGATCAAAGCACAGTTTATACCTTTCTTGGGTTGATAAAGTGGCTGTTTTCTTGAATAGTTTAAAAACACCATCGGGAGAATTGGTTCCTGTTATATTTAGACCTTTTCATGAATTAACAGGTAATTGGTTTTGGTGGGGTCAAGATAGATGCACTGCCGAAGAATACAAACAATTGATGCGCATGACCATCACTTATTTGCGTGACACCAAACAATTGCACCATTTGCTTTATGCTTATAATACGTCTGGATTTAAGACTAAAGAAGCATTTATGGAAAGGTATCCAGGAAATGATCTGATTGATATTTTAAGCTTTGATGATTATCAATACGGTGATGCTTCAAAGGACAGCAGCTTTGTCAAAAATATTGATCTGCAACTGGGACTATTAGAGTCAATGGCAACAGAAAATAACAAAATACCTGCTTGGGCCGAAACTGGTTATGAAAAAATACCATACTCAAAATGGTGGACAGAGTGTCTCTTAAAAGCCATTGGTCAGCACAGACTTTCTTATGTGTTAGTTTGGCGGGATGGTGGATTGGTTACTGGTAAAGCGCCAAGAGAATTTGCAGCTTCAGATACGCATTTTTTACCTTTCCCCACTCACAGTTCAGAACCTGATTTCTTGAAAATGTTTTTTTCCGGAAAGTTCTTATTTCAAAAGGGGGCTGAAGCTTTAAAACTCTATGAAAAATAATTCCAACAACTAATATTCAATAATTAATATTCAACAACCTTATGAAGTTAGCATTCATTGATATTGCCATCATAGTTGCTTATTTAGTAACTATGGTACTCATTGGTTGGTTTCTTAGAAAAAAAGCAAGGCTTACCCAACAGCATTATTTAATGGGAGGGAAGTCCTTGCCATGGTATATGTTGGGTATGAGTGACGCATCCGATATGTTTGATATTAGTGGCACTATGTGGATGGTGGCACTTTGTTTTGTTTATGGTATGAAAAGTATTTGGATTCCTTGGCTTTGGCCAGTGTTCAATCAAGTGTTTTTAATGATGTTCCAAAGTAAGTGGTTAAGAAGGTCTAATGCTACAACAGGGGCTGAATGGTTGGGTACACGTTTTGGTGTTTCAGGTAAATCAGTAAAAGCGGCACATAATGTAACCGTTGCTTTTGCATTGTTAGGCTGCTTTGGATTTTTGGCTTATGGTTTTGTTGGGCTAGGTAAATTTATTGAAATTTTTGTGCCATGGTCTGCCGTAAGTGACTATATACCATTTACTATTTCTGCAGATTTTGTTCCACATTTTTACGGAATAGTCTTTACGTTATTTGCCATGTTCTATTCTATTCTTGGTGGAATGCACAGTATTGTATTGGGGGATTTTATTAAGTACTTGATCATGTCTGTAGCTTGTATTTGTATTGGTGTTATTGCTATGGAACATTTGCAAAAAGGTGAATTGAAAGTACCCGAGGGATGGTTAAATCCTTTTTTCAATTGGAAATTAGACTTGGACTGGTCCAATCTGGTACCAGATGCCAATAAAAAAATAGAACAGGATGGTTTTGGATTGTTTGGGGTATTTTTTATGATGATGTTATTCAAAGGAGTTTTTGCAAGTTTGGCAGGTCCAGCTCCTAATTATGACATGCAAAAAATCTTATCTACTCGTTCTCCAAAAGAAGCTTCTAAAATGAGTGGCTTTGTTTCCATCATTTTATTACCCATCAGATATACCATGATTATTGGGTTAACAGTTTTGGCTTTATTGCATTTTCAACAATTAGACCTTAGCTCACCAAATGGAACCGACTTTGAAAAAATCTTGCCTGGTGCCATCAATAATTTTCTGCCAGTTGGTGTTTTAGGATTGGTATTAACGGGATTGCTAGGAGCATTTATGGGAACATTTTCCGGCACATTAAATGCTGCCCAAGCTTATATCATGAACGATATCTATTTAAAATATATTAATCCAAAAGCAAGTAGTAAACAACTGATCTCTTTGAATTATTTGGTTGGTCTTGTGGTTGTTGCCATTGGAATTATTCTTGGTTTCTATGCAAAGAATGTAAATACAGTTTTACAATGGATTGTAGGTGCATTGTATGGGGGATATATTGCGTCCAATGTGCTTAAATGGTATTGGTGGCGCTTTAACGCCAGTGGTTTTTTCTGGGGTATGATGAGTGGTATTGCCGCAGCATTGGTTTTCCCATATATTTTTGATGGATTGCCATTATACAATTGGCCATGGTTGTTTTTAATTTCTATAGCAGGTTCAATACTAGGAACTTTTTCAGCTCCTCCAACGGATAATGACACATTGGAATCATTTTATAAAACGGTAAGGCCATGGGGTTTTTGGAAACCAATTAAAGAAGCTGTCATGGCAAAGGATCCCAATTTTATTCCCAATAATCGGTTTAAGTTAGACATGTTTAATGTACTGCTTGGTATTATAGCGCAATTGTGCTTGACCATAGTTCCCATGTATTTTGTTTTAGGTATGCAACAACCGCTTTGGGTATGTCTATTAGTATTGGCTGTGATTGCCATAATATTAAAAAGAACATGGTGGAATAAACTGGAAGATTAAACCTATACAATCATAATTATCACTGTCACATGAATCCAATTTTCAACCAAAGAAAAGAATCATTGATACAACAGCAAGAGGCATTGCTTGCTAAAGTAAATCATCCTGCTGGATTAGGGAATGGCTGTTACCAACGCTATCAGAACCCTGTATTAACAGCAGAACATGTTCCACTTCACTGGAAATATGATTTTGATGAAAAAGCCAATCCTTTCCTTATGGAAAGATTTGGAATTAATGCCGTATTAAATGCAGGTGCCATTAAGTGGAAGGACAAATATATTGTTGTTCCTAGGATAGAAGGGATTGATAGAAAATCCTTTTTTGCAGTAGCAGAAAGTGATAATGGAATTGATGGATTCAGATTTTGGGATAAACCCATTGTCATGCCAGAAACCAATGATCCAGATACCAATATTTATGACATTCGTTTGGTTGAGCATGAAGATGGTTGGATTTATGGATTATTTTGTACAGAAAGAAGAGACCCAGCTGCATTACCCGGTGATCAAAGTGCCGCAATAGCTCAATGTGGTATTGCTAGAACCAAAGACTTAATTCAATGGGAAAGATTGCCAGATTTGGTTACAAAATCTGCTCAACAAAGAAATGTAGTATTACATCCTGAATATGTTCAAGGCAAATATGCTTTTTATACAAGGCCTCAGGATAGTTTTATTGAAGCTGGCACAGGAGGTGGAATTGGCTTTGGATTAAGTGAGTCCATTTGCCCTGCAATAGTAGAAGAAGAAGTTATTTTAGACAAAAAACAATACCACACCGTATATGAGTCTAAAAATGGAGCTGGACCTGCACCTATAAAGACAGCTAAAGGCTGGTTACATTTAGCACATGGCGTTAGAAATACGGCTGCTGGGTTACGTTATGTTTTATACCTTTTCTTAACAGACTTAGAAGACTTGACCAAGGTAATCTACAAACCAGCTGGTTATTTTATTGCACCAGAAGGAGAGGAGCGGGTTGGGGATGTCTCTAATGTTGCATTTAGTAATGGGTGGATTTTAGACGATGATGGTACTGTGTTTATTTACTATGCATCTTCTGATACTAGACTACATGTTGCTGTTTCCTCAATTGATCAGTTATTGGATTATGTTATCAATAATGCTGCAGATGGATTAAGGTCTAGTACTACAGTAGCTAACATACTTAATATTATAAATAAAAATGCTTCAATAGGTTATCATGGAAAATAGGTTTTCTGAATTACAATCAGCTTTATCTATTGAATTAATTAGAATTCTGGATTATTGGAAAGGACATACAGTAGACTTAGCCCAGGGTGGCTTTTATGGAAAGATTAATCACCTTGGTATTGTGGATGATACTGCTCCAAAAGGTTTGGTGTTAAATGCTAGAATTTTGTATGCTTTTTCTGCTGGTTATCACCAATCCAAACAAGCCCAATATTTGCAAATGGCACAAAGGGCGTTTAAATATCTATGTACCTATTTCTATGACAAAACATTTGGTGGAATGTTTTGGGCTGTTGATGCAAGTGGAAACCCATTGGATACTAAGAAGCAAGTTTATGGCATTGCTTTTTGTATATATGCTTTGTCAGAATACCATATGGCTTTTGAATCTAAAGAAGCTTTGGTGTTGGCAAAAGAACTATATGAATTGTTAGAATCAAAATCACTTGATAAAGTTAATGGAGGATATTTTGAAGCTTTTACCCAAGGATGGGCGGTTTTAGAATTCCCCAAATTGAGTAATAAAGATCAAGATTCCCCTAAAACAATGAATACCCATTTACATGTTTTAGAAGCCTATTCCAATTTGTTTAAGATCTGGCCAAATAAAAAATTGAAAACCAGTATTGTTGAATTGTTGAAAATTTTTAAACAATCTTTTATCTCGCCCCAAGGGCATTTACATCTATTCTTTTCTGAAGATTGGATATTAGAGTCAGATAGCATTTCTTATGGTCATGATATTGAAGCCAGTTGGTTAATTTGGGAAGCGGCTAAATTGGTAGAAGATGAAAAAGAACTTTTATCAACTAAGCAAGTTGTTTTGTCAATTGCAGATGCTGCTAGAAAAGGATTACACAGTGATGGAAGTTTGATGAATGAATCAAATATTGATCAAACAGTTTGGAATAAGGAAAGACATTGGTGGCAACAAGCTGAAGCCATGGTTGGTTGGATGAATGCTTGGCAATTGAATGGTCATCCAGAAAATGTTGAAACCGTTTTTGATAGTTGGAGCTTTATTAAAGAACATTTACTTGATCTTGAAAAAGGTGAATGGTTTTGGGGAGTAAATCCGGACTATTCTAAAATGATTCAAGAAGACAAAGCAGGATTTTGGAAATGTCCTTACCATAATACTAGAATGTGTATAGAAATGTTGCAACGATTGAATTAAAAGGTTCTTCCATGTGTAGCTTCAATAACAGTTTTACTTAAACTTGGAAGAAGACTCATGGTATTTAGGAAAAAGCCAGTTAAACTTTCATTCCCAAAAAAGCGTTGAACTAGTTTGCCTGTTTGAATACGCATTGAGAATTGTTGGCTCCATTGCTGTTCATAATTTGATTCCAATAGATTCCTGTTCTTGTGTGCCTGAAAATATTGTTGAATGTTTTCAAAAGCTAATTTGCTACCATGCATGGCCATACTCATGCCATTACCGCAAAGAGGAGGTATCATGCCAGCGGCATCTCCAATAAATAGAAGGTGATTTTCTACTCTTTTTTTCTGTTGAAAACTAATTTGTGATATGGTCAAAGGTCTGTCATAAAGCATTTCTGCTTCTTGAAATATGGTTTTAAGTTTGGGATTTTTCCAAAGTATTGATGCTTCTAATTGTTCAATACTATTGCCATTTTGTTGCAGATTTGCTGCAGTAGTCATATAACAAAGACAGGATTTTCCAGCTTCAATTTGAGAAATACCACAATACCCATCTTTGAAATTATGCAAGGCAATTAGGTTTTCAGGATGAGGGTACTGAATATGATATTTAACACCAATGAAATTATTCCAATTACTTGGCTTGTTCCTGACAAATGGTCTATTTAAACGAATGTCAAGATTACTTTTTTTGCCAAAGCTTCCGGCTGCAATAGTTGCTGTAAATTGTCTTTTATCAGTTTCTATTTCAAAATGGTTGTCTTTAAATTGTAGGTTTTGAACTTTTGTGACTGTGTAAATGGTCACCCCTTTTTGAACTGCTAATTGGTATAATTGGTGATCTAAAAAATACCTACTTACACCAAAACCTCCCAAGGGTAAATGAAATGAATGCAATTTACCATTGGGAGCTGAAATTTCTAATTGATTAATGGAAGGAAGTTTCCAATCTCTAAGTGGTAAACCCAATGCAATTAAAAATGGCTCCGATTCTTTACTAATATATTCTCCGCAAACCTTGTGATAGGGATAGCTCTCTTTTTCAAATAATATTGTTTGATATCCTGCATTGGCAGATTGGATTGCCAAACAAAGCCCCGCAAGCCCTCCACCAATAATGGCTAAATCATATTGAGATGATTGATTAGTCATTAATCCTGTTTATAAATAATTAAATATCTAAAGGCCCATTTCCAATCAATGGTTATAGCTTTTAAATTGGCCAATTCAAATATTGAATTCCATTCTGATCTATGAAATCCTCTAGCCACACTAATAGCGGCATCATTTTTAACCAATCTTGATTTGGAAAAAATAAAGGTTAAACATTTGATGGAATAGTAGGCTAACCAATGACGCTGTAGGTCATTGATAAAAAAACCTGATTGACTATGCTCTTTCATCCATTTTAATTGAAGAACCAAATCTGAATGGGTGAAATGGTGGCAAAATAAGCTTGAGAAAATAATGTCAGGCTTTTCTTCAAATTCAACCAATCTAAAATCACTGCATATGAATTGAGTCTGTTGGTTAAGTATAATATTGGATTTGGCAAAATGGATACATTCCTGATTTATGTCAATCCCTATCAGTGAAACTTCTATCCCTTTTTTTTGACAATAATTTAATATTACTAATAAATTGTCTCCACCTCCGCATCCTATTTCGCAAACACTAATTTTTTTTCTGTCTTTTATCAGTGTTTTGAATCCTGTTAAACTTATTGCATGACCACCAAGAAGGGTATTGATGGTATTGAGCTCCTGCATATTTAAAGCAATTTCCTCAAAAGGAATACCATCTCCATCTAGTAATTCCTTTTCCAAACTTCTTTGGGATAGATTAGGCATGCTCTTAACGGATTGATTTGTTCTCTAATAAAAATGTTTCCATAGTTAACCCAGGTCCAAATGCCACACCAAAGACCAAAGCATTTACTTTAATGCCTTTATCCATAATAGACTTTAGTACAAATAAAATGGTTGGGGCAGACATATTGCCATATTGATGTAAAATGTTTCTTGCATCAGCTGTATCTGCTTGGGTTAATGCCAATTCCTTTTGAATGAGGTCTACAATTTTCTTTCCACCAGGATGTATGCACCAATGAGTAACTGTTTGATTGTCTAAGCCATTTTTCTCCAGAGCTGTTTGTAATAGTGTTTTTATGTCGGACTCAATTAACTGAGGTACATAGCTACTTAAACGCATCAAAAACCCTTTTTTACTAATGTTCCAAGCCATATCCAATTTCCCTTGACTAGCAACATGGGAATGAAACCCCTTGATTGTTAAACTATTTGATTGGGTTTGATTGTTGATTAAAACTGCAGCACATCCATCTGCAAATAACAAACTGCTAGACGCATTATCTATGCTAAACTCTTTTTGTAAGTGAATGGTACATAGTTCAAGACAAACCAATAATACTTGTGCTTCGGGTGTTGTGTCACATATAAGTTTAGCAATTTTTAAACCATGTATAGCGGCATAACAGCCCATGAAGTTGATAGAAGTTCTAAATAAATTAGGGCTTAATTTCAATGCTTCCATAATTTCTAAGTCTAAACCTGGAGCACTCATGCCTGTACAACTAACAGTAATTAAATGTGTGATTGCTTCATTTTTACATTGATTCTGTAAGCAGTTTTCTATTGCTTCTAAACATAGCGGAATAGCTTGAGATTGATAGATAGACATTCTTTGGTCAATATCTGGAAAGTCTTTTTCTGGATCTGTAGGTACAAATGTCCATTGATCTTTGGGTAGACCAAAATCAGGAATCACCGAATGTCTTTGTGCAATGCCACTCTGACTATATAAGAATGAGAGTTTTCTTTTCTCAACAGCATCTAATTGATAAATTTCTTGCATAACAGCAAGAATATCTTGCTGATTATGACAATGTTTGGGAACTGCTGTGCCTATTGAAATTATTTCAGCCAAAATTTTTGAATATTAATAAGGTGATAAATGCTGCATTGGTACAGCTACTTGCTAGCCAATTCATAAACATAGTTTGTTTAAAACCAGCTTCATCTGGATTCTTCCAAACTTTGAAAAACCAATACAGAAAATATATTACAACTGGTAAAAAAAAGAGTTGCAAAAGATAAAATTGATTTAAATCGCCATGCTGACTAAAATGCCAAAACAAAATTCCAAATGCCAAAATATATAAAGTCATACAAAAAATAAATGTTCCATTTTTACCCAGTAAAATGGAAATGGTTTTAACACCATCTTCTTGGTCTTGTTTGTGTTGATAAATTTGCGTTATTGGGTAAAATCCACCAATTAAAAGACTTGATGCAATTAATAAGTCTATTGGTACGGATATAGATTGTTCTTGATTACATGCTTGAAAAACTAGATAAAATACAAGTGCACCTTGGTTTAATATCACCGTTAGGTAACCAATAATGGGATATTGTTTTAATCTAATTTTCCTCCATGAATATAATCGAGAAAATAGGATATAGCATAAGTATCCTAATCCAAACTCAAAACTTACAAGAAAAGCAAGTAACAATCCAAGAAGATCCATGAAAACGCTGGTTAAATATAATTCATAGCTTGGCTCCATTGGTTTTTCAATTCCGCCAATACTTTCCTTATCTCTATCCATATAACTATTATATCCATTTGAGGCAGGATATAATAATATGTGTAACAATAAGAAAACAATAATTGCTTTAGGCCAGTTTATATTTTGAGTAAAACTTAGAGCAAACCAATAGACTGGCATTAAAAAAAAGGAAAAGGGAAATCGGAGTAATTGTAAAGTTGACTTTTTAAGTAACATATCATACATGGTTTGGTGGGCCCCAAGAGTCTTAAGTTAAACATCATTTTCTTAATTTGTATATTTTGTTATAGATCTAATACGTTAAATCAACCAAATCCTGTTTTATCTTCAATCAATAGTCATAACTTAGAACCAATGACCTATTTCTCCAGATTTTATACAATTGCCTTTTTCAGTTTTATTTGTGCCTGTTCTTTCTGCCTTACATTATCTGCACAGGTTGAATGGAATTTAAAGAAACAGAAAGACGGGATTGCTGTTTATACAGCCAAATTGGAAGATTCTAAGTTTAAATCCATTAGGGTAGTATGCGAATTTCAAGCAAATCTTTCCCAATTAGTAGCCATTTTAATGCAACCCCAATTACAGCCAGAATGGGTAATTGCTACCAAACATGCCAATTTAGTAAAGCAATTATCAAGCTCTAGGATTTATTATTATGCAGAAGCTGCCTTGCCTTGGCCAATGAGTAATAGGGATATGGTTATTGATCTTAGCATGAGTCAACACCCAATTACCAAATTGTTGACTATTCATGCCAATACCATCGATAACATTTTACCAACAAAAGAGGGAAAACAAAGAGTTCCAGTTTCACAAGCTACCTGGTTGGTTCAGCCATTACCTGACAATAAGATTAGTATTGACTACCAAATTAAAATTGATCCAGGTGGTGGAATCCCGCCTTGGATGGTAAATCTATTTATAGCCAAAGCTCCTTTTGATTCTTTCAAAAATCTTTCAAAATTGTTTTCTGACAAAAGGTTTAAGGGACAGCATTTTGATTTTCTGAAAGACTAGTTGTTTTAATTCTTTAGAATTTTTGAAAGTAAGCTGGTTTTCATTTCAGAAACTTCTGACTTTGTAAAACCATGTGCCCTTATAGCGCCCTCTCCAGTTGTTTCAATAATGATAGTAGAATATCCTACCAGCGGGGTTTCAATATCTACAGAACTTATCCTGTTCATAGGAATTGTGGTTTCTTTTCCATTCAAAAAACCAGGAAGCTTTAATGTTACAGCTAAGTCATCCATCAAAATTTCACATGGGAAAAGCCTATTGCCTTCAGATAATCGAGAAGCAGTATATTTTTTCATGATATTAAATTGAACCCTAAAGTTAGACAATCCAAGTAATTCATTCCTAATGATTAAAAAATGCAATTATGGGTATATTTCATATAAGTCCGTGAAAATCACGATAAAAAATCGGTGATTTTACGGTAAGCTTTTGGTGATTCTACTACAAAAACAGCTGATTACTCAATATACATTTGTTTAAAATTCAGAGAGATGCAATTCTTTTCCATTCCTGTTCAAACCGAATTCAAGGGTAAGAAAATTACTGGACAATTAAGGGGTACGGTGGTTTATTGGGAATTTGAATCCTACTCCAGCTATTTTGTTCAGTATTTTCCAAACAATATTTTCAGTAGTAGAACTATTTTAAAAGATAAGTCTGAAGCTACTGCATCCTTAGTTGAAGTATTACTTACAGCTATTGACCGTTGTGTGGAACCGATTTTAGTTTGACATTTTTTACCCAATCCTAATTTTATATCAACGGTTGATGTTTTCTGTCATTTTGCTGCGTATTTTTAAAGACATACGCCATATATGCCTATTTCAAGAAGACAAGTTTTGAAGCAAATTTTATTTGTTTCTGCAGGATCAGCCTTGATTCCTTCCTGCTTATTATTGCCACAGAACAAGGGATTACAATTGAAACATATTTCAGTTAGTGCTGATCAGGAAATGATTTTTGCAGCATTTGCTGATACCCTAATTCCCAAAACTGATTCTGAAGGTGCATTGGATGTACACGCAGACCTTTTTGTTTGGAAAATCTTGGATGATTGTACTCCAAAGGAAGACCAAGATAAATTTTTAAAGGGATTGAATATTTTTTCAGCAGCATTTCAAAAGCAAAACAAACATTTTTTTAGTAATGCAACAACATCGGAAAGGTTAGCTTTTCTGGAACAATTAGAAGCTAATAAAGATAAGGAAGATCCATTAGTAATGTTTTATACAAAGGCCAAACAGCGTGTGATTCAAGCGTATACTGGTTCAGAATTTTTCTTGACAAAAGTACAGGTGTACGAACAAATTCCTTCCAGATTTCATGGATGTGTACCCGTTTCAAATGAACCCAAAAAAAAATCTTAAATGGCAGATAATTCCAAATCTAACAATGAAAAAAGAAGCTTTGATGCTATTGTTATTGGCTCCGGTATGAGTGGGGGGTGGGCTGCAAAAGAGTTTACAGAAAAAGGATGGAATACCCTTGTTTTAGAACGAGGAAGAGATGTGCAGCATTTAAAAGACTATCCTACTACCAATAAATTACCTTGGGAATTTGAACATAGGGGGCAAATGCCATTAGAAATTACCCAAGCCAATCCTGTGATCAGCCGTTGTTATGCATTCAAAGAAGATGCAGCGCATTTTTTTGTCAAAGACCAGGAACATCCCTATCAACAAGAGCAGCCATTTGATTGGATAAGAGGATACCAAGTAGGGGGTAAATCTATCATGTGGGCAAGACAAACCCAACGCTGGAGCGATTTTGATTTTGAGGGACCCGCCAGAGATGGTTTTGCGGTGGATTGGCCCATCAGATATAAGGAATTAGCAGGTTGGTACAGCCATGTAGAAAAATTTGTTGGCATTTCAGGAAACAAAGATGGGTTAAGCATTTTGCCAGATGGGGAATTCCTACCGGCATTAGAACTAACCTGTGTAGATCACTATTTTAAAGATATACTCCAGAAAAATTATCAAAACAGGCATTTGATTTATGGCAGATGCGCTCATTTAACTGAGCCAACAGCCCTTCATTTAGAACAGGGTAGAGGACAATGTCAAAAAAGAAACCTTTGCCAACGTGGCTGCCCATTTGGTGGTTATTTCAATAGCAATTCCTCAACCATTCCTTGGGCCGCTAAGACAGGGAAAATGACACTCAGACCTTTCTCTGTAGTGCATTCCATTATCTATGATGAACAAAAAGGAAAGGCTACTGGAGTTAGGGTTATTGATAGCCATACCAAAGAAATGGTAGAATACTATGCAAAAGTGATTTTTGTAAATGCGGGAGCTTTAAATACTAATTTAATATTACTTAACTCAACTTCATCAAGGTTTCCACAGGGTTTGGGTAATGATAATGGTTTGCTAGGAAAATTCTTGGCTTTTCATAATTATAGGGCTAGGATTAATGCTACTCATGAAGGTCATTTAGAGAGTACTACCGATGGAAGGTCACATACAAGCGCCTATTTACCAAGATTTAGGAATGTTGAAAAGCAAGAAACAGACTTTTTAAGAGGCTATGCTGCAGGATTCTCTTCTTATAGAACTGTCAAAAGAAATACCGAAGGGCTAGGACTAGCATTGAAACAGCATTTGGCCGAAAAAGAATTAGGACCATGGCAGGTAGGCTCTCATATGATGGGAGAAACCATCCCCAAGGCCACTAATCAAGTGAGTTTGCATTCAAATTTAAAAGATGAATGGGGAATCCCCCAACTGAATATAAGTGTTGGATATGATGAAAATGATGAAAAAATGGTTAAGGATTACCTAGAACAAATGACCGAGATGTTCCAGAAAGCAGGTTTTACCAACATCAAAACATCTGATTCCAAACAGGCACCAGGCCTTGATATTCATGAAATGGGTGGAGTTAGAATGGGAAAAGATCCCAAAACTTCCCTACTCAATGAGTTCAATCAACTCCATGCATGTAAAAATGTGTATGTAACCGATGGCGCTTGTATGACATCTACTTCTACCCAGAATCCTTCCCTAACTTATATGGCTTTAACAGCTAGGGCTGTGGACCATGCAGTTAGAAATGGAGGAATCTGACAATAAATTGTATTTTTCTTATTAGATTGCACCCGAATAAAGCAAACCTGTTTATGACTATCGAAAGTTTCAAAGAACTGACACACGAACAAAAATTGAAAGAATTGCGCGTTGCCGGGGATTTGTTGGGATCCTATGAACGCAATGCGGAACCAAACACTCCCAAAATTCCAGGTGATATATTTGCACTATATGATTTCTGGGTGTATTTGAGTGATGACGAACAGACAGTGATTCCTACCCGTAGGAATCCTTTGGCTGCCGCCGCAGAATAATTTCTGTTAGAACTATTTGAAACGCCCCATTTTGGGGCGTTTTTATTTTCAAACCACACTGGTTTAATGTACATTTTTTTACTGTTAGGGAGTCTATTGGCGTTCTGATTTGTTTTTGTTTAACAAGATGATGTATAGGAATTCTTTAATTTAGCAAAGCATGAAAAAGATTATTCTAACTGTTTTAGCTGCCCTTTCAGGGATAATTTTCCATCTAACTGTAAAAGCCCAACAGGTAGATTCATTAATGGCTGTTTATGATGAGCAATTTCCCAAAGAAAAAGTGCATATCCATTTTGATAGAACCATTTATAATAAGGAAGAAACTATTTTTTACAAGGTCTATTTGCAGATGGCGTCTCTTCCAAGTGAAATGAGTAAAAATATGTATGTAGCTTGGTTTGATACTAGTGGAAATTTAATTAAACAAACAGCAGCCCCACTTTTTCAGTCTACAGCAAAAGGCAGTTTTGACATCCCAGCAAATTATAAAGGAGATTTTATTCATGTAAAAGCTTTTACCAGATGGATGTTAAATGATGATTCCGCCTTTGTTTTTGAAAAAAATATACCTATTAATTCAGGTAAGCCATTGGGTCCAACTCAAAAAATTGTTTTAAAGTCACGAGTAGACCTTTTTCCTGAATCCGGAAATCTGGTTCAAGGTGTTAATAATCGCGTAGCATTTAAAGCTACTAATCAATTTGGAACACCGGTTCTTATTAGAGGATTTTTGGTCAATGATAAAAACAAGGTTTTGGATACCATCAAATCTGTGCATGATGGTATGGGTGTTTTCAATATCAAACCAATTGCAGGTGAAAAATATCAATTGAATTGGACCGATGAATTGGGTCAAAAAGGCAGCACCCTGATTGCTGCCCTAAAGACTCAGGGGGTGGTTTTAAAAATAACAACAGACTATGAAAAAGCCTATGCTCAAATAGAAAGAACACAGGATGTGCCTGCTGATTTTAAAAAATTTAAATTATTGGTGCACCAGCACCAACAATTAATTTATACGGTTGATTTTAAAGGAGAGGAAAAATTAATTCAAAAAGCAACCCTTCCAATTGATGAGTTGCCTACTGGAATTGTTCAGTTTTCATTGTTTACAGAAGACTGGAAACCCGTTGCGGAAAGAATTGCTTTTGTTAATAATAGACTGCATGAATTCAATGCTAAAATGAGTATTCCTATCATTGACCTTAAAAAGCGAGGGAAAAATGTAATTGAAATCATGGTTTCTGATACGGCATCTACCAATATGTCTATGTCTGTTACAGATGCTTCTATTGTGCTACCTGAACAGCAATCTATTTATTCTGATCTGTTATTGAGTTCAGATATTAAGGGCAAAGTACATAACCCTGCTTATTATTTCTCTTCTGACGCAGATAGTGTAGCTGCCCATTTAGATTTAGTGATGATGACAAATGGTTGGAGACGTTTTGATTGGGAGAAATTAATCAAAGGTGATTTTCCTAAATGGAACTATCCTAGAGAAACTGATTTCCTTAAATTAACCGGAAAAGTGTATGGGAATCAAGCTTTGGCTAATACCAAAGAGCTTCAATTGAATTTAGTGATTTCTGGGAAAGACAGTAGTTCAAAATTGTTATTTCTACCTGTAGCAAAGGATGGCAGTTTTGAACAAACAGGTGTTATGTTTTATGATACTGTTAGGGTATTCTATAGTTTTAATAATAACCCCAAGCTCACTGAACAAACGCAGGTGAAAATTCAAAATGGCCTTTTATATCAAGAGTTTAAGAAAATTGCTTTTTCCCTTAGTGGTTCCCAAGCAGGCTGGAGTGATAGTATGGCAAGAGTGCAATTGAATTACTATTTATCTGAACAGGAAAAATTACGCAGGCAAATGGAATCTGCCACTTTGCAAGAGGTAATTGTCAAAGCCAAAACCAAATCTCCCATTCAGCAATTAGAAGAAAAATATGCATCTGGATTGTTTTCCGGAGGCGATGGTTATTCCTTTGATTTATCCTCAGATCTTAGTTCCATGGGAGCAATTGATGTACTCACCTATCTTCAAGGAAAAGTGGCAGGATTGATGATTACGGGTTCTGGAGCCAATGCCCAAGTGAGTTGGAGAGGGGCCACACCAGATTTGTTTTTGAATGAAATGAAAATGTCTATAGATATGGTTCAAAGCTTAAATGTGCCAGATATAGCATTTATCAAAGTATTTAGACCTCCATTTTTTGGTAGCCCTGGTGGCGGAGGGGGAGGAGCTATTGCTATATATACCAAGAAAGGGAAAACAGGTAGAGCTAATCAAGCCAATAACAAAGGCATGGAAAATGCAGTTTTAGGTGGGTATTCGGTTTTTAAAGAGTTTTTCAATCCTAGTTATGATAAACCCACTGGTAATTTTGACGTGGATAGCCGAACTACTTTGTTTTGGAATCCATATTTGTTAACCAATAAACGTAGCCCTAGGGTTAAAGTGGAATTTTATAACAATGATAGTAGTAAGAAATTGCAGGTAGTTTTAGAGGGAATGAATTCAAACGGAAAACTTACTAGAGTTGTTAAGATTATCGAGTAGTGGATACAAATAAATGATTAAATTTATGTATGACTTATCCAATCCCTGATAATGAAAAGGCAAGACTGAATGCATTGCGCCATTACCAGTTATTGGATACCATATCAGAAGAAGAATTTGATAAGTTTACTGAATTAGCTTCCTTAATTTGTGACACCCCCATTTCATTAGTGTCTTTAATTGACGAAAATCGTCAGTGGTTCAAATCTAAACAAGGATTGGATGCTTCAGAAACGCCAAGAGAATTGGCATTTTGTGCTCATGCCATAATGGATCAGCAGATATTTGAAATTGAAGATGCTACAAAGGATGATAGGTTTAAAAACAATGCACTTGTAACAGGAAACCCTAATATCCGATTTTATGCTGGCTATCCTTTGGTAGACCCAGATGGGTTTGCATTGGGAACTTTATGTGTAATTGATGCAACGCCCAAAGCTTTGAATGATAAGCAAAAAAGGGGTTTGCAATTATTAGGGGAAAACGTAGTAAAGTTAATTGTAGAACGCCGGCAGAAAGCAGAAATGGCCAATTTTGAAAAGTTGTTCCATGTTGCTAAAGACCTTATATGTATTGCAGGATTAGACGGAATGTTCAAAAAAGTTAACCCTTCTTTTACCAGAATTTTTGGTTGGGAAGAACAGCAATTGCTTTCAAAGTCTTTCTTTGACCTAATCCACCCAGAAGATGTATTTTCTACCCAAAAAGAAATAAAAAAGTTAGCCAGTGGTGTAACCACCATTAATTTTGTTCACAGATTTAAAACTATTAATGGTGATTTTAAAGTCCTTCAATGGGTTGCTACTCCTGATCTTGTAAGTGGGGACCTTTTTGCCATTGCTAGAGATATTACCCATGAAAAAAAGCAAGAAGCAGAATTAAGAATCAGTGAAAATAAGTTTAGGGCATTCTTTGATAATTCCCCTGTAGGGATTGCTATAAATAGGCATTCTGACGGTAAATTCATTGATGGTAATGCAGCGCTTTACCAAATGATTGGATATACGGAAGTTGAATATAGGCAACTAAGTCATTGGGATGTAACCCCAGCTTCATTTGATGAACAAGAAGCTTTTCATAGGGAGTCATTAGAAAGAGTGGGAAGATATGGGCCTTACGAAAAAATTTATATTCATAAAGATGGTCATCCTGTTAATGTATTACTCAATGGAATTAAGTTTCAAAATTTAGAAGGGGAATACCAAGTCTATTCCGTAATAGAAGATATAACAGAAAACTGCCAACAAAGAGAGGCATTGAAACTGTCCAAGAAAGAAGCGGAAGAAGCTAATATTGCAAAATCAGAGTTCTTGGCAAATATGAGCCATGAAATTAGAACACCTTTAAATGGTGTGATTGGATTCACTGATTTAATTCTGAGAACACATTTAGATGAAACTCAAAAACAATATTTAGGAATTGTTCACCAATCGGCCAATGCGCTATTGGGAATTATCAATGATATTTTAGATTTTTCTAAAATTGAAGCTGGAAAGTTAGAGTTGGAATATGAAAAATGTGATTTATTTGAACTTGCCAGTCAGGCAGTAGATATTATTAGCTTTCAGATTAAAAACAAAGATCTGGAAATGCTGTTGAATCTTTCTCCATCTTTACCCCAATGGGTATTTACTGATTCTGTGAGGTTAAAACAAGTGTTGTTTAACCTTTTGAGTAATGCCGCAAAGTTTACAGAAACTGGAGAAATTGAGTTGAAGGTTACTTGTGCTGGGGAAAATGAAAATGGAGAGTCGTTGTTT
>CALRXZ020000055.1:0-22738 GCA_943372255.1 Chitinophaga pinensis | reverse complement strand
CTCTAACCACAGGATTAGGTGGAAGATATAATGCTAGGATCATTAATCAGTTTGGTTGTGTAGATACCATCGCGCAAGCTTATACCTTGATAAAAATGAGTCAACCAATTTTGAAAATGACTTATGATACTTGGTGTATTAATACAGCTGTGAATTTTAGAAATTTAACTGATTCCAGCACTACAGGTCCAATTAATTGGCTATGGCGATTTGGAGATGGTAATACGTCAACAAAATACAATAGTAGTAATACCTATTTGGTTGGAGGGGTGCACCATATTCGATTGCAAGCAGATCAAGTGAATTGTCCTTCCTATACAACTACCTATGATACAACTATAGACATTCAAATTCCGATTGCACCAATAGTTCATCCCTCAGTATCGGCCTATAAATCAGTGCCAACACCTGTAGCAGGAAGAAGCATTCCTGGCTATAAATATAGATGGACACCTTCTTGGGGTATTAATCTGCCTGATAGTGCCAGAGCATTGTTCAATTATACCAATACGCAGAAGTATGCAATCAACTTAATTTCATCAGGTGGATGTGTTACACACGATAGTTTATTGGTGAGGGTATTTGAGGACAAGTTGGTAGAATTATTGGTTCCCAAATCATTTACACCTAATGGCGATGGTGTAAACGATAAATTGTTTAGTTACTTGGCAGGTATTAAGGAATTCCATTATTTCAAAATCTATAATCGCTTTAATCAACTCATGTTTGAGACTAAGAACTACGACGAAGGTTGGAATGGCATGGTCAATGGAATTGCACAGCCTATGGGAATTTATATCTGGGTAGCTGAGGGTATTGCCAATGATGGTTCATTGGTAAAAAAATCAGGGCAAACCTTATTGTTAAGATGATTCAATTAAATATATGCACTTGAATAAAAATATTAGCTTGTTTTTTCTTTTTATAGTCATGAATTCCTTAACAGAAATACATGCACAGGATCCCATTTTTTCCCAATTCTTTGCTTCACCATTAACGGTGAATCCAGCCTTAGCAGGTAATGGAGATGCTAATTGGCGCTTGGTAGGGATTAGAAGAAACCAGTGGATTAGTGCTGGTACAGATCCACTGAATACAACTTCACTTTCCTTTGATGGTAAAATTTATAAAAACAAATATGACGAACACAATTATATAGGAGGGGGTTTGTTGTTCTTGCAAGACAATGGTTTGGCTGGAGCTTATAAAAGCAGTTCTTTCAATTTTGCTCTAAGTACTCATATTAGTTTAGATGCGGATGATGTTCAAGGGCTTTCTGCAGGAATTGGGGGTATCTATTCCAATACCATTATTGATTTTTCACAACTCAGTTTTGCTTCTCAATTATCCTCCTCTGGATTTAATAGAACGCTTCCAACTAATGAAGCGTATATGTCAAGTATCAAACCTTATTATTCCGCTTTTGCAGGCATCTCTTATACGCTAAGAACAGAAACAACCAATTTTGATATTGGTATTGCGGGTTATCGATTTTTTAGGACGGCTAAATCTGCATTGCAGGATGCCAATCAATTTGATCCCCCTAGGTATAATGTACACGCAGATTTTCAAACTTATTTGAATGACCGTTTGGTTTTTAATGCCAATTCCATGTTTGTTTTTGAAAATAATATTAATTCCTATTCTCTTGGAGTGAACTTTGGCAATATTTTGGGCGATACAGGGGATGAGGCAAATCCTACTATTTTGAATACGGGTTTATGGTACAGGCAGAATGAGGCAGTAATCCCGTATATAGGGTTGGGTGTTGGAAATGTACTTGGAGGATTGAGTTATGATGTCAATATTTCTAATTCAAAATCTAGCCTTGGCCCATTACAAACCTTTGAATTTTCTTTGATTTTAAGGTCTGGAAGTAAGTCAAGATCAACCATCCCTTGCCCATGGCGATAACGCATCCGGGAATAATAACCTAGTTTTGGGGCTTATAGATGCAATATGCGATTTGACCAACTGAACCTGAATTCCCCTTTATTGAGAGCCTTAGACAACCTAGGCTATACACAACCAACCACAATTCAAGAACGGGTTTTTGCCGTGGCTATGTCTGGAAAAGACGTATGTGGCATAGCGCAAACGGGTACTGGTAAGACATTTGCCTATTTACTACCTTTACTGAGGTTATGGAAGTTCAATAAAGACAAGGATCCACAAATTCTTATTTTGGTGCCTACAAGAGAATTGGTTTCCCAAGTGGTAGAAAACGTAAAAATGTTGACACCATTTATGGGTGTAACAGTTGTGGGTGTATATGGGGGAGTGAATATCAAAACCCAGGTTTTGGCACTAGAAGGCGGGGCCGATGTAATAGTTGCAACGCCAGGTAGGTTATTTGATCTAGCAATGGCAGGTGCTTTTAAGCTGCGTACCATTAAGAAATTGGTGGTAGATGAAATGGATGAAATGCTTAATCTTGGTTTTAGAACCCAATTGAAAAATATCATTGATCTGTTGCCAGCCAAAAGGCAAAATCTACTTTTTTCTGCAACCATAACAGAAGACGTAGAGGTTTTAATGGATACCTTTTTTAATGAGCCAGTGAAAGTAGAAGCGGCACCAACAGGAACACCTTTAGATAATATTCAACAAACATCTTTTTTAGTACCCAATTTTAATACAAAGGTAAACCTGTTAGAATTGTTGTTGGCTCAGGATGAGACTATGAGTAAAGTGCTCATCTTTACCGCCACTAAAAAGTTAGCAGACCAGTTATTTGAAAGATTGGATCCCCATTTTCCAGAAACGGCAGGAGTCATTCATTCTAATAAAGAGCAGAATCACCGTTTTAATACGGTGAAACAGTTTAAAGAAGGCACGTATCGTTTTATCATAGCTACGGATATTGTTGCTAGGGGAATAGATATTGCAGAAGTGACCCATGTAATCAATTTTGATATGCCAGAAGTGCCGGAACATTATATTCATAGAATAGGAAGAACTGGAAGAGCAGACAAAAAAGGGGTAGCCATTAGTTTTATAACTGAAAAAGATTTGCCCGCACAAATGGCTATTCAAGCATTGATGCAGTATGAAATTCCTATGCAAGAACTTCCGGATAACCTAGACATTTCAACAGAACTTACGGAGGACGAATTGCCAAAATCCAATGTCAGGATATTTATTCCCAAGCTTCCCAAAAAGGATGAAAATGCTGGTCCCGCTTTTCATGAGAAGTCTGCCAAGAATTTAAGGACCAATCAAAAAGTAAGATATAAGGATAAAATGCAAGCCAAATATGGCAAGCCCAAAAAACGTGCTCCTAAAAAATAAAACTGTTTATTGTAATAGATCCTTTGTTTTTGCTATTAGGTCTGCAAGACCTTTAGAATCCATTTTCTCACTTATGTTTTTTCTATGGGTTTTAATGGTGAGTTCACTTAAATATAATTCCTGGGCTATATCCTTGGTGGTTTTTCCTGATACAATCAATCTAACAATCTCTATTTCTCGTTTTGTTAATTTTACTTTTTGTTTGCTTATTGCAGCGTTAGCTGAGGGAATAACAATATTGGGGTCTATATAATTTTGCTGATTCATTAGATGGCTAAATGCTTCTTCCAAAATTTGCTTTCCAGAAATTTTTAACACATAAGCATCCCCATCAAAATTTTTGATATCAAGACCAATATCCATGGGTTGGTACATGGTTAGAATCATGATTTTCATATTTGGATACTCCGTTTTTAACCTCGGAATTAAAGCTCTTCCATTAAAAGGGGGCATATTAATGTCAAGCAGCAATATGTCTATGCTTTTGTGTTTTAGTAGATCAAACATTTCTGTTACTGAACTAGTAATAAAGGAAATATTTAATTCTGGGTTACCTGTTAGCATATTACCTATACCTTCTGCAAAAAGTAGATGGTCATCTACTAGTCCAATATTATATTTTTTCATGGGAGCTCCAATTGAATTCTATAGAAATACTAAAGCCATCGCCAGAAGTACTGTTTATTTTAAACCTTCCATTTAGCAATTCGGTTAGCTTTTCAATACTTTTTAAGCCAACGCCAGCCAATTGCTCGTTCATATTAAAGCCAATTCCATCATCTTCTAAATAGATAGACACCAATTTATCCTCTACCATAATTTGAAGAAAAGCACTATTGGCTTCACTATGTTTGATTAAGTTTTGAAGTAATTCTTGGGTAATTCTATAAATCAAAATTGCATATTGAGTATTGATATTTTCCTTATTTCCAATCCACTCAAATTGAATATCAATAGTGCCAGACCGTTTAATTCTTTCAACTGTTTCTTCAATGGCGCTAACCAATCCCTTTTCTTCTAAAAGTATGGGAGATAGTCTGTGGCTCATGATCCTGACTTCATTGCCTAATTGGGTAATATGATTTGCCAATTGCGCTCTTCCATTTTCAGTAAGTGGCATATGGTCAGCTTCCAATCTTAACAAACCTAAATTAGCACCAATGGAATCATGTAAAAGAGATGAAAATCTTTGCATCTCTTTTTCTTGAAAAGCTACTGTGCCAGAAAAAAGTTGTTCTTGCTGAAGACTATTTTTTCTTGCAAGATTTTCTGTTTGGTTTTGAAAATACTTATATCTGAAACTCAGTGCAATGGACATGACAATTAATTCCCAGATTAATCCCCAATAATTAGATTTTGAACTAAAAAAATTATCTGTAATTATTTCATTTTGGTGCAAGCTATAAGTGACAAAGAAAGCTGTTGATCCTAAATATGAAATTAGCGCAAAGATGCTGTACCTAATATTGCAATAGTAGCAATAGGCTGCTTCAATTAATAATGTTAAAAGCAATAATGGACCTAATACTTTATTAATTTGAAGCCATAGACCTTGAATAGCATAATCCCCACTAGATGCAGATATAATTGCTATTATATAAAGTGGAATATAGCATAGCAAGACCAACTTATTAAAGTTTAATAATTTGGGTAATTTGTTTTTAAGATCCATTAACAGATTGAAAAACATAATTAAAGGAACAATTCCAAAAGCAAGTGAGAATGGTCTTACAAGGTCATTGAACGTAGGAATATTTGGGTAAAACAACATGTATGATAATCCACTATCAGCCAATAAATAAGTAATCATACTGGCTTGTAAAATGGCATACCATAAAAATAGTTTTAGATTGAGTAGGGAAGCCAAAAATAGATTGAGCAAGAAAATAAAGAAAAAAATACCAATAACGGTTCCCCATACTAGATTTTGTATTTGTAAAGCATTAGCATAAGCTTCTTTAGTTTGGAAATCAATGGGCATGCTTAAACTAGTAAACCGCTTATCAGCTAATATGAATAATTCTGCACCTGAAAAATCAACACCTTTTATAGGAAAGACAAAATTTGTTACTGGAATACTTCTTGAATTAAAAGGGAGGTTGTCTCCAGTTAAAGCAAATGACTTTAGTGTTTGTCCCTTTAACACAATCCAACACTTCAAAAAATTTACATGTGGATTATTAATATTTAGATAATCAAAATCGCCCTGCTGTAAAATTTGGTTTATGGGTATTTTCAAAACCAAAGTTTGGGAAAGTCTATTCAATTTCAGATTGGAACTTTTTACCAAATGCCATTCAGTTTCATTCAAAGTATTGATTTGAGATTCACTCATGTTAACAGAGGAAACCATGGTATAGCTTAAACCAGAAACCAAATCTTTGATGTTGGTGCCATTATATTTTACCTGCAATTGGGCATTGCAAAAAATGGCATTTACTACAAGGAATAATATAATCTGTAATTGTTTCAACGGCTTTAAAAATAACCAATTCTTCATGGGCTAAGGTATCTAGCCTATAAATACTCCTTTGTAGGTAGTATATAGGAAATTTCTAACATCTGATTTTTTTGGGAAACTTGGTAAACAATTTAGAATTTCATTGTATTTTGAATACAAAGCATTCATAATTATATATTTAGCTATGAAATCATTTACCACATTTTTACGCGCTACCATTAGTGGTGGGATCCTTTTTTTGTTACCCGTAGTGCTAGTCATCATGATGTTAGGGAAAGCACACCAGATCATGGTTAAAATTTCAGGGCCATTGGCTAATCTGCTCCCAGATAGATTATTGGGTTTAGACGGCAGTATGATTCTTGCCATTATTCTTTTGGTGCTCATATGCTTTTTTGCTGGGCTATTAATCAAGTCCAAAAGAGTCAAACAACAAATGGGGCGTTTAGAAGACACGCTGTTTGTATACATTCCTGGATATTTATTGTTGAAATCTATTGCGGCAGACACTGTTGGTGAATCCGAAGCTACCGCATTAAAGCCAGTTGTGGTCAAAGATGGGGATGCCTGGAAAATTGGTTTTCTGGTGGAAGAGAAAGCAGGTCTGAGTACGGTATTTATTGCCGATGCACCTAGACATGATGCAGGGGAAGTGCTGATATTTCCCTCCGAATTGGTCAAAAGAATCAATGTACCCAATAATAAAGTGATTCAAAGCCTCAAGAATTATGGGAAAGGTGCCATTGATTGGGTAAACAGTTAAATGCAAAGAGACCTTTTGAAATGCAAAAAGCCACTCAATTGAGTGGCTTTTGCGGACCGGACGGGACTCGAACCCGCGACCTCCGCCGTGACAGGGCGGCATTCTAACCAACTGAACTACCGATCCGTTTCCTTAAAATGCCCCTGAGGGGGTTATTTTTCGGATGGCAAAGATAAGGGGAAACAGGTTTTACAAACAAATCTTTTCAAAAAAAAATTCAAACCTTATTTTTACCACCTGAATTGATCATTATGCCTCAATACCCAAATAGACAGTTTCTTGATTTTGAAAATCCTATCAAGGAAATTTACGAGCAAATTGAAGACACAAAAAAGTTGGCTGAGAAGAATCCCAAGATAGATTACAGTGCTACTTTGGAACAATTGGAAGCTTCAATAGTTGAAAAGCGCAAGGAGATTACGGCTTCTTTAACCGCTTGGCAACGCGTGCAATTGAGCCGTCATCCAGATAGACCCTATACTTTAAAATACATCCAAAACATGACAACCAATTTTTTGGAATTGCATGGAGATAGGAATGTAAAGGATGATAAAGCCATGGTTGGTGGGTTTGCAGAATTAAATGGCGAAACCGTGATGATGATAGGCCAACAAAAGGGAATCAATACCAAAATGCGCCAATTACGCAATTTTGGTATGGCTAACCCAGAAGGTTATAGAAAGGCGCTTAGATTAATGCGATTAGCAGAAAAATTCAATAAACCAGTCATTTGTTTAATAGATACTCCAGGAGCATTTCCAGGATTAGAAGCAGAAGAGCGTGGACAAGGAGAAGCCATTGCTAGAAATATCTATGAAATGATCCGACTAAAAGTTCCTATTATCATTGTGATTATTGGGGAAGGCGCTAGTGGAGGAGCATTGGGAATTGGTGTAGGAGATAAGACTTTGATGATGGAAAATACTTGGTATACAGTAATCTCTCCCGAAAGCTGTAGCTCTATTTTATGGCGTAGCTGGGATAAAAAAGAAACCGCAGCCGAGCAATTAAAACTCACACCTACCGATATGAAGGGTTTTGGATTGGTGGATGAAATTGTACACGAACCAGATGGGGGAGCCCATTGGGATTATGCAGCCGCTGCCGAAATTCTAAAATCTTATATCATAAAAGCGTTGGAAGAAGTTAAACACAAAGATCCTTTACAAAGGGTCAATGAAAGAATTGACAAATATGGTCAAATGGGTTTTTGGGAAGACGTACCAACAACCAACACAGAAAGCATTGAACAATAAAGCAACTATAAATAAAACTATCGCATGTCTTTAAAGCATATTTTACGTGGTACCGGAGTAGCAGTGATCACCCCATTTAAATCAAATTTTGAGATTGATTTTGACGCATTGGGAAAAGTGATAGACCATTTGATTGAAGAAAAAGTTGAATACCTAGTAACACTGGGCACAACAGGAGAAACCCCTGTTCTAGACAAGCAAGAAAAATTAGATATTGTTCAATTTACTTTTGAAAGGGTAGCTGACCGTGTTCCAGTTGTGGTTGGTATTGGCGGTAATAATACCCATGAACTCATTCAGGACTTGCAAAAGTTTCCTTTAGAAAAAGCGGCTGCGGTTTTAAGTGCATCGCCTTATTACAATAAACCCTCTCAAGAAGGATTGTATTATCATTATAAAGCTATTGCAGAGGCTTCTCCTAAGCCAGTGATTCTTTATAATGTTCCAGGAAGAACAGGCCGTAATATGTCTGCCGCAACCACTTTAAAACTGGCTCATGAAGTTGCCAATATTGGAGGTATTAAAGAAGCCGGTGGCGATATGGCTCAGTGTATGATCATTCTTAGAGACAAACCAGCAGATTTTCTTGTTGTCAGTGGAGACGATGCTTTGGCTCTACCACAATTGGCCTGTGGAATGGATGGTGTGATTAGCGTGGCTGCAAATGCATTCCCTCACGCGTTTTCAGATATGGTCAGAAATTGCTTGATTGGTGATTTTGCATCGGCAAAAAACATCAACGACCAATTGATGGATGCTTATGACATTATGTTCACAGAAAATAATCCTGCAGGTGTTAAAGCCTTTATGTTTGAACAGGGTTTAATTGGGAATCATTTGCGTTTGCCTGTTGTTCCATTAAGCCATGGTGTACATGAAAAAGTGAAAGCTTATTTAGGCAAATAGCATCAGCAAATTCCTAATTATCAAAACAATTATTGTTGATCTAGATATTGGTTCAAAACAGTAGAGAATTGCTTGGGCGATTCTTCCATAGGAACATGTCCCACTGATTTGAAGATGGATAATTGACTGTTAGGAATAGCTTTTTGAAATAGGTATGCATGCGAAACAGGAATGAGTTGATCCCCGTCTCCCCAAATGATAAGGGTAGGTGTTTTAATGCCAGCAATCTTGGTAGATTCATTTTGAAAACCTGCGCGCATTCTATCAATTAAAGCAGCCCTATTACCTTCTCTAAGTGTCATTTTAAAATATATATCCACTAGCGAATCGCTAATTCTAGCATCGTCAACATATACGTCTTCCAAACTTTTTTTAACCAAAAACCTAGGTGTGACAAATTTGACAATCTGATTCAGCACTGGGGTTTGGGCAATTTTAAATCCAATAGCCCCTTTTGATTTGGTCAAACTTGAAAATCCACTGGCGTCTACCAATACCAATTTAGCAACCTTTTGGGGATTGGCTAAAGCATAATGCCATGCAATACCGCCTCCCAATGAATTGCCTATGACAATGCATTTTTTTACTTGTAGTTTTTGGAGAAAGCTATCTACAAACTGGGTATAAAAATCAAAACTATAATCCCGGCTTGGATTGGGGCCCGTTAAACCAAAAGCAGGAAGGTCCATTCTGATAACACGGTGCTTGTCTTTTAAATGGTCTACCACGCTGTCCCAGGTGAGAAGGGAAGAGGATGTGCCATGAATTAAAACAATAGGTATACTATCCTGGGTATTTCCTTCATCTCTATAGTGTACATTCATCCCCATCAATGGAAGAAACTGTGAAGCGGGACTGGCATAGAGCAGTTTCAAATTTTCTACAGGTATGTCCTTTTTATAGAAAATCACAGCAATCAAAAACAACATACCAAGAAAGATGGCAAAAATGGCCAGCAGAATTTTTCCAAATTTTTTCATGAATAGGTCTTGGTGCTTTAGGGTTCAATTTCAAGTTACAACAAAAGACCTTTCAGAAATAGCAATGCCACACTGAAATAAATAATCAAACCTGTTACGTCTACCAAGGTTGCTACAAATGGAGCAGATGATACAGCAGGGTCAGCTCCCAGTTTTTTCAAAGCAATGGGCAACATGGAGCCTGTTAGAGTACCCCATAGTACTACACCCATTAAGCTAATGCCAACTGTTGCGCCAATTTCAAACCAATGATCACCATAGATATTTGGAGCAACACTATGCCAAACAGCCACACGGATAAAGCCAATGATACCAAGTACTGACCCCAATAATACCCCACTTAATAATTCTCTTTTCAATACGCGCCACCAATCAGACAAATAGACATCGCCAACGGCCATTGCCTGGATAATTAGTGTGGATGCTTGTGAACCGCTATTACCACCCGATGAAATAATCAAGGGCACAAATAAGGCTAATACCACGGCTTTGGCAATCTCGTCTTCAAAATAGCCCATGGCGGTTGCGGTTAACATTTCTCCCAAAAACAAAACAACCAACCAGCCAATTCTTTTTCTAAATAATTTTAATAATGGAATGTCTAAATAGGGCTCATTCAAAGCTTCTGTACCCCCAATTTTTTGCATATCCTCACTGAACTCTTCATTGGCCACCCACAACATATCATCAATGGTCACAATTCCCAAAAGAATATTGTTGTCATCTACCACGGGCAGGGCCACGCGGTTATTCATTTTAAAAATTTGGTTGGCGTGTTCTTGGTCATCATTTACCAAAAGAGATACCACACGACCATCAAGAATATCAGAAATTAATTTATCTGGAGTGGCTAAGATCACATCCCTGATTCTAATATCGTCTATTAATTCTCCTTGTTCATTAATAATATAAATGACGTCAATGGTCTCCGAGCTTTTACCATATTTTCTAATGGTTCTAAATACATCTGCTACAGTATTATGGGCATATACATACACATAATCAGGTGTCATCAACCTTCCAACGCTATCTTCCGGATAACCCAAAAGTGATAAGGTAATCTTTCTTTCTTCCGGGTCTAATAATTTAATCAGATCCCGAATTACCGCTTTGGGTAGTTCTTCTAAAAAGTCTGTTCTATCATCGGCAGGGAGTTCATTTAATAACTCTGCAGTTTTAGACGTGGGAAGCTCTTTAACAATATCTTTTTGCTGGGAGATATCCAAGATCTTAAAAACCGATGCTGCCCTATTAATGGCCATATTTGCCACAATTTGGGATTCGTATTCAGGATAATCATTGATTAGACCTGCCACATCACTAATATTCTGATCATTCAAGAATTCCTGAATGGCCAGTTTATCTTCTGTAGCAATCAATTGCTCAAAGACTTCCTTTATATCCGGCTGTTCCATTTCTAAAGACATGGCTGCAATTTAGCCAATAGAGTTTAGGCTAGAAAAAATAATGCCGGTTCAATTACTCAGTTCGGCTTAATTTTCGCTCATGATTTTACCCATTTTGGCCATAGCTCCCTCTAAAGAAAGGGGCAGGGGCGTATTTGCCACCGAAGCCATTGAAGCCCAAACCATTCTAGAAATCTCTCCCGTATTGGTGCTTTCTATGGAAGACAGAAAGAAAGCAGAAGAAACTTTATTGTACAATTATATTTTTGAATGGGGTGAAGGGCATGAACTTGGAGCACTAGGTATGGGATATATTTCTATCTATAACCATTCCTATCAACCCAATTGTAGCTACCAAATGGATTTTGAGAATGAATTAATGACCATTACTGCCATTCATGATATAGCAGCTGGGGAAGAGCTCTTTATCAATTATAATGCAGACCCTGAAGACCAGTCACCAATTTGGTTTGAAGCAGAGTAATGGCTTATTTCCAATAATCGTACCCCATTAATTTGGCCAATTCCAGTCTTGACAAACATAACTGGTATTGATATTGCAATCGGCTCAGCTCTGCTCTTTGTACATTGGTACTAGCATTAGTCAATTCTAAATTGGTACCCACGCCATTTTTAAAACGAATGGCAGCTAGCTGTTGCGCATATTTGGTTTGGTCAATTTGAGACTGTGTATTGGCAATTCTTTCTAGATTGGTTTGAATATCCGTTAAGGCTTGCGCGATGTCTTTTTTATAACCTGCATTCAAAGATTGCAAGGCCAGCTCCTGTTGTTGCACCATTCTTTCTTGCAGCTTGATCTGTTGTTTGGTTCTTCCACCGGTATAGATGGGTACATTCAAACTAACACCTGCAACGCCATTGAGTTGAAAATTGTAGATGTCTGGTAAATAGCCATTTTTAAATCCCAATCCTCCGTTCAAGTTGATAGAGGGTTTGTCTTGAAGCTTAGCAATAGCAATATCTCCAGCAGCTTGATTAATTCTGTCTTTGGCTAATTTAAAATCTAGATTATTACCAATAGATGCATCCAAAGCTGCAGCCGCATTGGCTACTTGTACGGTAAAGTCAAATTGATTTCCGTTAGCAGCATTGGCACCTGTGGTATAGTTCAATAGGTTAATTTGTTTTTGCAATCCATTACGTAAATCTGCTTTCCTGTTGATTTCATTGTCAATGCTTGCTTGGATATTGAGTAAGTCAATTTTAAGCGCTTCTCCATCCTTGATTTTGGACTGTACTACTTTTTTATTTTCTTCTAAAAATTGCAACACAGAATCCTGAATGCTAATGGCTTTTTGTAAATAAACCAGATTATAATAGATGGTGGCTACTTGATTTGCCAATTGGGATTTTACAAATTCCATATTGTCTTTGGCCAATTGCAAATCGGTTTTTGCTTTTTCAATATTGGCTTTTAACCTGCCAAAATCAACCAATACATAATTTGCATTTACAGTAGCATTATAATTATGATTGGGAAAGAATTTTACTTCTTGGTTGCCTCCAGCAATAGGCAGTGTTGCTTTAGAAACTGGGGCTAAATAGCTATATCCTGCGCTGGCTCCAACAAATGGATTGGCACCCAAACGGCTTAGTTCCATCTTGTCTTCTGCGGTAACAATTAAGTTCTCAGCTTCTTTTAATTTGGGAAAATAGCCAAAGGATTGGTTAATGAGTTGTTTGAGTTCCGAGTTTACTTGAACCTGTGCTTCAGTTCCAAATTGGAATGCTAAGAGCAGGAATATGGAAGTTAAAATTTTATGCATGAGTTTTATTTTAATAGGGTGATGGGTTTGTTATTAATGTGCTTCTGATGCGGCTTTCATGGCAGCGGCTAATTCTTCAGGTGTTTTCTTTTTTACTCTTAAAAAAAAGATCAGAGGAAGAACCAATAAAAAGAAAATCCCAATTAACCTGAATGTGTCTAAATAAGCCAAAAAATATGACTGTCTTTCTACCGAAGCATTCATCATGGTCAATGCTTTGGCATTGGCTGTAGCAGCAATATCGCCTGAACGGCTCATAATATTATTAGCCATAGCACTGGCTTGTTCTGCTCCGTTTTGCATATTGCTTACTAAGTCTGATCTATGTTGGGCATATTGCCTAGCCACATAATTATTAGCTACTGCAATTCCAAATGCGCCCCCTAATTGCCTGATCATATTATTGAGTCCAATACCCGTTGCATAGTCTTTTGGATGCAAGCCAGCAACGGCTTGATTGATTAAGGGTAATTGACTCATAGCTATACCAAGTGCTCTAATGACAAATAACCAGAAAAGGTCAGCTTTCCCAATATCTAAACTGATCTTAGAGCTTAAAAAAGCATAGAAAGTAAATAGAATAAAGCCAATAGCAATAAAGGGCAAAGGGGGTACACCCTTGCTGAGCATGATCCCCATAATGGGCATGGCTATGACACCAAAGAGGGTAGGAGCTAGTAATGCAAGTCCTGTTTCATATGGTGTAAAACCCAAAACACGCTGTGCCAATACCGGGTATACAAATACCGAAGTAAACAAACCAAATCCAGCAACAAAAGTGAAAATGGTGGTGACTCCTAGATTCCTGTTTCCAAGTAAACGAATATTAACAGCGGGTTGTTTTACTTTCAATTCTTGCCATATAAACAATCCAAGACTCATAGCGGCTACCATGGAGCAAATTCTAATGGCTTCACTATTAAACCAATCTTCACTTTCACCCCTTTCTAATACAAATTGCAAGCAACTTATTCCAGCCATGAGTAAGCCAATACCCACGTAGTCAATATTGATCTTGTCTTTATTTTTTCCTTCTCCCTCTTTTTGTTCAATGAAAATAAAAGAAAGGGTAGTAGCAATAATCCCAATGGGAATATTCACCAAGAAGATGAGTGGCCAGCTAAAATGTTCCATTAAATAGCCACCCAGTGTTGGTCCAAGGGTTGGCCCAAGCACAATACCCATACCAAATAGTCCAGCTGCTTTACCCCTGTCTTTTGGTTCAAATGCGTCAAACAAAATAGACTGAGATGTTGACAATAAAGCACCTCCGCCAATACCTTGAATAAAACGCCAAATCACCAATTCTAATAATCCATTAGACTGACCACACATATAGGAGGCCAGCGTAAACAGCATCATGGAAACTATATAGTAATTCTTTCTACCAAAATAGTCGGCCAAGAAACCTGTGAGGGGGATGATGATTACGTTTGCTATGGCATAGGAAGTAATCACCCAGCTTACGTCTTCAATATTAACACCCAAGCTACCGCTCATGTCTGTTAAAGCCACGTTGACAATAGAGGTATCTACCAATTCCATTACCGCTGCGGCAATAGTTGTGATTACAATAATGGCTTGTGCAAATCCTTTTGGAGCTGCCATAAGAAAATTATTTAGTAGGGGCTACAATGGATACACTCAATCCCGCACGCAATAGTTCACGGTGTTTGTTCAAGTCATCAATCCAAATTTTAACGGGAACACGTTGTGTTACTTTCACAAAATTGCCACTGCTATTATCGGGAGGAAGTAGTGCAAATTTTGCGCCTGTTGCTTCACTCAAAGAAGCCACTGTTCCTGTTAGGTCAAGGTCTGGATAAGCATCCATTTTCAAAGCAACTTTTTTACCAGGCGTTAATGCATACAATTGGTTCTCTTTAAAATTACCCACCACCCAATAAGTACTGTCATTTACAATAGAAAACATGGGAGTACCTGCTTGAACAAATTGACCCGTACTAATGGTTTTCTTGCCAATTTTGCCACCCTGGGGTGCATAGATTTTGGTATAGGAGATTTTCAATTGTTGTTGGTTGATCCTAGATTGTTTTACAGCCATAATGGCTTCAGCTTTTTTTACATTTGATTCCAATACAGCAATTCTACTTTGTGCGGCTGATAAGTCATTGTTGCTATTGTCTAATATTTTTCCAGCATTTTCTACAGCAAACTTGCTATCGTCTAACTGTTTGCGGGTAATGGCTTCACTGTTGTATAAGTTCTGATCCCTTTGAAGGTCATCTTGGGCTTTTTTCTTTCTCAATTCACTAATGTCTATATTGCCCTTATTCACTTTTAAAGAGACAATAGCATTGTTTAAAGCGGCTTTTGCATTCACAATATCTGTTTCAGCTTGGGCAAAATCTGCCTGCATTTCCTGTAGTTGTTGTTGCAGTTCTGCATCATCCAATTCAACCAATAAGTCTCCAGCTTTTACACTGTCATAATCCTTTATCGCTATGGATTTTACATAACCAGCAACGCGTGGTAATACAGGGGTAATCTGTGTTTCAATCTGGGCATTGTCTGTAGTTTCATGCGTCAATACAAAATGAATTTTTTGGTAACCAAAATAGCCAGCTACCAGTAAAATCAAGCCGGCAATGATGAATTTTACGGGGCTTTTTTGCTTTTTTGTGTTTGTTTGTTCCATGGTCTTGGTTTAAATGTCTTTTTCTATTAGTAGTTGCGCGTGAATCATTTGTTTCAAATGCTGTATCAGTCTTTTCTTGAATTGAGGGTCTTGATAAGGATTGTTGTCAGAAGCTTTGTTCATGAGCATATTGCACAAGGTTCTAGATTGCATGACTTGGTTAATAGTACCAATGATGGAGGAAAAAACCAAGGGCGGGTCCACTTTTCTAAATTGCTTTTTGCGAATCCCTTTTTCAATAATGGCTACTACATTTTGGGTATTCTTTGCAAAAAGGCTTATTACATTTTGGTGAAGTGCTTCTCTTTGAGAAACCAACAGCTCTTGTTGCAAAACACGGTGGAATTCAGGCTGTGACAAAAATCTGGCTACATAGTCTTCTATGATTTGGTCCAGTTTCTCTATTTCTGTTAGAGATTGATCAGCCTCTACTGCTTCAATTTTGTTACGCATATAACTGGCTTTGTGCTCCAGCATGGTTTCAAACAATTTCTCTTTACTGCCAAAATAATAGTTGATCATGGCAATATTTACATCGGCCCGTTGGGCCAATTGGCGTATAGAAGTTCCTTCAAAACCATTAACGGCGAATAATTCCACCGCCACTTCCATAATATGTTCCCTTTTATCGTTGCTCATCTTTATTAAATACGGAACAAAATTGGGGGAAATTTTGAAATTAAACAAACGTTTAATTAAATTTTAAACTTAACAATGAAAACTGCTCACATTGGTTAACTTAGTTTTTTAGGCTAAATCAAAACAATCAATTGAACGCTAAACAGTTTGGTGAAGATTTTCTTTGGGGGGTAGCCATTTCTGCGGCTCAAAATGAAGGAGCACCGTCTACGGACGGCAGGGGGGCGTCAATTTGGGATGTGTTTGCAAGAAGACAGGGCAAAATTAAAGCTGGGGCAAAACCATATCCATCTTCTGAATTTTACCTGAGGTATAAAAATGACTTATTGTTGGCAAAAGCGCTTGGATTCAAAGTGTTTCGCTTTTCTATTTCCTGGAGTAGAATTTTACCGGATGGGATTGGCAAAATTAACAAAGATGGAATCTTGTTTTATCACAGATTGTTAGATGAGTGCCATGTTTTGGGATTAACACCTTATGTTACTTTATATCATTGGGATTTGCCACAAGAGTTACAAAAAAATGCTGGATGGGCTAGTCATCAAATGCAAAAATGGTTTCTAAAATTTGTACAAGTATGTCTTACAAATTTTGGGGATAAAGTGCAAAACTGGATCGTTTTAAATGAGCCCATGGGTTTCACCTCTCTTGGATATGCTTTGGGTAAACATGCGCCGGGTAAAACTTCTATCCCAGATTTTTATAGTGCTGTTCACAATGCCCTTATATGTCAAGCAGAAGGAGGTAGAATGATTAGAGCACATGATTCTCATGCACATATTGGTACTGCTTTTTCCTGTAGTGAGGTAATGCCTTATAGTCAAAAAAGCGAAGACCTGCAAGCCGCCAATAGATTAGATATATTACTAAATAGATTGTTTATAGAACCTGCTTTAGGAAGGGGATACCCACAAGATGATCATTTCCCTTTTTTAGAAAAAATGCAAATACATAATAAAGCGTGGCGATATACAGATCAGATGACTTTCAATTTTGATTTTGTTGGTATTCAAAATTATTTCAGTTTAACCGTAAAGTCTAATCCACTTATTCCTTACTTAGGTTTGTCGGAAGTTAAAGCGTCAAATAGAAAAGTGCCACATACTGATATGGGATGGGAAGTGAATGCTGATAGCTTCTATAGAATGTTAAAGCGATATTGGCTATATGGTTCTGTAAAGGAAATCATAGTTACTGAAGGTGGGGCTTTTTATCATGATCATTTGATTAACGGGGTGATTGATGATCAAAAACGAATTCAATATTATCATGATTATTTGCAAGCCTTATTAAAGGCAAAACAAGACGGTGTTAATGTAAAAGGATATTTTGCTTGGACATTAACAGATAATTTTGAATGGGCTGAAGGCTATCATGCAAGATTTGGATTAATACATGTTGATTTCTTAACACAGTTAAGAACAATCAAAAATTCAGGATATTGGTTCAGGGATGTATTGTTTAAAGAGTAATTATTTTATGTAAGTTTGATAAAACCTGATCAAACTATGTATTTCAAACAATTGCAACTCTCTTTATTTATCCTAATTTTTAGTTCTACTTACGCTCAAGATATTCACGAAATCCCTGCTTATACAGGTTATGCAGTACCCGCAGAATCTTGGAGCAGTAAATTATTTGATCGCCAAAAAGGAGTGAGCAATTGGACAAATTTGCAGCAACAATTAGAATACCATTTCTATCTCAGAAAAGCGGGTTCTCTAGAGCTTTCTATACAATTAAGAAATTTAGAAGGGGCTGCACAATTACAAGTCCTTTTTGACAAACAGGCATTTATTGTAAACGTTCCCAAATCAGAAAAATTTGTAACTGTTAAACTAGGAAAAGTATCCATCAAGGATACAGGTTTTCATGTTATCAATATTAAAGGCCTGCGTAAATCAGGAAAAACCATTGCTGAAATAGCAAGTATTGTTTGCAAAGGTTCGGCAACTGTGGGCATGCATTTTAACCAAAAAGAACGCAGAAATGCAGCATCTGTTCATTTGAGATATCCCATTTCAGATACTACAAAGGTCATTGCTTTTTACAATGAACTAACCGTTCCAATTGGGGCAGATTATGTGCATAGTTATTATATGGCAAATGGATTTGCGAGGGGGTATTTTGGAATTCAAGTAAACAGTGAAAAGGAACGTAGGATTATTTTTTCCATTTGGGATGCAGGTAATGAAGCGGTAGACAGAGGAAAAGTGGCAGACAGTAATCGGGTACAATTACTAGCCAAGGGCGATGGGGTAGTTGCCAATGATTTTGGTAATGAAGGAACCGGTGGCCATAGCCATTGGGTTTATCCTTGGAAAGCTGGTCAGACCTACAAATTTTTGGTAACAGCCTTACCAGATAGTGCTTCAAATACTACGATCTATTCTGGATATTGTTTTCTGCCCGATACACAGCGCTGGAAATTGATAGCTGCATTTAAAGCACCAAAGGATGGAAAATGGTTGAGAAACCTCTATTCCTTTAATGAAAATTTTGTGGGAGTAAATGGTCAATTACAAAGAAGGGCTCAATTTGGCAATCAATGGATTCAAAGAGAGAATGGAACTTGGATGGAGTTAACCAACGCTAGTTTTTCTTATGATGCCACAGGAAAAGCTGGAGATAGAATTGACTATGGTGCTGCTGTGCAAGATGGTCAATTTTACTTATGGAATGGAGGATTTGAATTTCCAACTGCTGTTTATGGTCAAACATTTTCGCGTCCTTCTTTGCAAACCAAACCTACTATTGATTGGAGCAAAAATGCAGATAGTGCGGTTCAGATGACAAAGGATTATGAACAATTAAACAAAGCCATTCAAGCAAAGACCATTGATACAACTGGAAGCATTGATGGCATTTATTATAAAATTTTGAAAGAAGGAACAGGGGCATTGGTTCAATCAACAGATACCCTAAGCATCTTTTACAAAGGTTGGTTATTTAAAGATGGATTGGTATTTGACCAAACAAAAGATAAGCCGGCTAATTTTCCCTTAAAAAGGTTAATCAAAGGCTGGCAACTAGGTTTGCAGGCCTGCAAAGTGGGGGGTAAAATCAGACTCTATATTCCTTCCGTATTAGCTTACGGGATGAGAACCAGGAGTAAGGATATAGCCCCAAATCAAATCTTGGTTTTTGAAATTGAAGTACTTTCAGCCAAAAAATAAAACAGATTCATCATAACTATTTTTTTGTACATTTATAAAGGAATTGAAAATCATCTAATACTTTTCAAATCAAGACAATGTCTCAGTCAAAAATGCCCCTTCCCAACATATTAGTTGTAGAAGACGATGCTTTTATTCAAGCCATTTTAAACCAAACACTTAGTGAACATTTCTCTGTAACCTTATTTACAGATGGTATGGATGCGTTCAATTATTTGCAAAGTGGAAATGTGCCAGATTTGATTTTATCAGATTTGAACATTCCTGGCTTGAGTGGTATGGAGTTAATAAGTCAGGTAAGAAATAGTGGATTCTTTAGCTCCATTCCCTTGATTATTCTTTCTGGAAAAGATGATACAGATACTAGGATTCGTTGTTTAGAAGCTGGAGCAGATGATTATTTGGTAAAACCTTTTAATCCAAGAGAACTAGACGCCAGAATTAAGAACATACTTAGAAGAATGGGCAAATACTAAACAAGCCAAGCATGTCGCAAGCAATTATAGCCGTGGTCAATGCAGACCAAGCCAACAAACAATTCTTAGAAAACTGTGATTTTAAAGGGTTAGTCCTTCGGTTTTTTGCCAATGGATTGGAGTTGAATAATGAATGGTTAAGTAAAGATTTAAATATAGTAGCCATTATTTCACAATCAGAAATCATGGGTGCTTCTGGAATCTCTCTATTGGAAGCCCTAGTCCATAAAAAATTTCCAACAGTACCTTTTTTCTTATTAACGGGGCCAACAAAAGAAAATCTATTACGCTTTAGTTTAAAAGCTGGAGTTACTGACGTTTTTGTTACACCCTTTGATGCAAGCAAAATTGCTATTAGGGTCAATTTTGTTATTGAAAACTGGGATAGGATTAATACCCATCAAAAATCTAGTATTCACAAGACCTATAAAACCCCATTGATTAAAAGGGTTTTTGATATTTGTTTTGCTTCTATAGTTTTACTCTTACTTTCTCCCATTTTATTATTGGTTATTATTGCTGTTAGAATGGAATCTAAGGGCCCCGTATTTTACTATTCTCTTAGAGTAGGAACAGGGTATCGGATTTTTAAATTCTTCAAGTTTAGGTCTATGTATGTAAATGCAGACCAGCGATTGAAAGACCTGAAACATCTTAACCAATACAATGCCGGTGCAACAGTAATAGAATCAAAATCAGATAATGCACCTGTACTTTGTGACGAGTGTTTAGCTAGGGGTTCTAAGTGTCAAATGCCGGTTTATGCTGATAATAATTCCTGGTGTGAAAAAAAATACACGGTTTTCAAACGTGCTACAGCCAACTCAGCTTTTATTAAAATCAAGGATGATCCCCGTGTAACCAAAGTAGGTAAGATTTTACGTAATACCAGTATTGACGAATTGCCCCAATTGGTCAATGTTTTAATTGGAGATATGAGCATAGTAGGAAATAGACCCCTGCCACTCTATGAAGCCGAGAAACTAACCACAGATAAATACGCTTTGCGTTTTATGGCGCCAGCCGGAATTACCGGACTATGGCAGGTTATGAAAAGGGGTAAGGGTGAAATGTCTGAAGAAGAACGCTTAATGCTAGACAATAACTACGCACAAAATCATTCTTTCTTATATGATATTGGTTTGATACTTAAAACCATACCAGCACTTTTCCAAAAAGAAAGCGTGTAATTTATTTTTTCAAAAATTTCAGACAAACTGGATTTGGAATTTGCAAGCTATTGCCTGTATGTTTTAGTAAGCCGGTTTTGGGGTCTCTGTGAAATAGCTCTACATTACTTGTGAGTTGATTGGCTACCAATAAGAAATTGCCAGACGGGTCAATGGTAAAATTCCTAGGTCCTTCTCCTCTGGTAGATTCATATCCCAATGCGGTTAATTTGCCAGTACTTGCATCTACACTAAAAATGGCAATATTGTTTTCTTTTCCTCTATTTGATGCATAGAGGAATTTGCCATCTGCAGAAATATGAATATCGGCATTGCCGGGTTGACCTTTATAATCAGCAGGGTGTGTGGCAATTCTTTGGACAAATTGGGTGGTTCCATTTTGATAACGATGTACAGAAACCATGCCGCTCATTTCTTCTGTTAAATACACGTATTTACCATTGGGCGAAAAGTCCAAATGCCTGGGTCCACTTCCTGGTTCAATAGCTATAAAAGGCTGTTTAGCTGGACTAAGTGGCTGTTTGGCCGTTTGGTTAAATGAATAAATATTTACTTTGTCTGTTCCCAAATCTGGAGTTAACAAGTATTTTTCATCGGGTGAAAGGAATACTGAATGCACATGTGGCATATCCTGTCTTGCTAGATTGGTACCTTTTCCTGTATGCACAATATGTTGGGTAAAAGGGGCAATACTACCGTCTGAATTCACCGGTAATGCGGCTAAACTGCCCCCACTATAATTGGCAGTTAACACCCACTTGCCATTTTTGCTGATAGAAATATGGCAGGGGTTTTCACTTCCGCTTGAGGTTTGGTTGATGAATTTGAGTTTTGCTGTTTTGGGGTCAAAAGCATAAGCGCTTATTAGCCCTGCTTGCTTTCTACTCACTTCATTTACTGCATAAACATATTTGCCATTAGGTGCAATAGTTAAAAAAGAAGGGTTGGCTGAACTGTCTGTATTGCTAACCCAATCTGTCTTTCCTGTTTTACTATTATAGTGGTAAACATAGATGCCTTTACTACCCCCAGATGTATAAGTTCCCACAAATAAAAAATAGTCTTGGGCAGAAGCAAGAACAGAAAATAAGCACGCCATGATAAACAATGACCCTTTCATATGCATTCGTTTAGATTGGAAAGATAAAGCAGAACAAGTAAAAAGAGTGGATTGCCCTAACTTTATTGGTATGAACTCAAACAAAAATATTGGCTGGACGCTATTGGCTTTTATGGTCATTGGTGTAATGGCCTGTCAATCCAAATCCATGAATACATTAGATAAAACCTATGCTTTTCGTTTGAAACCTGGTCAGGATCTTAAATTATCTTTAGATAGTTTTGTGCAAGCCAATCATTTAGAAGCAGCTTGGATACAGACAGCAGTAGGCAGTTTAACGGATTATCATATTCGATTTGCCAATCAACCCAATGGTAGCAAAGCAACTGGTCATTTTGAAATTGTGAGTTTGGTTGGAACTTTATCTGTTAATGGTTCGCATATTCATATTTCGGTTTCAGATAGTACAGGTAAAACCATTGGTGGGCATTTGTTAGAAGGAAATAAAATTTATACCACAGCAGAGATTGTCATTGGCAGTTCTAATCAATTTCAATTTAAAAGAGAAGAAGATGGAACAACCCCTTGGAAAGAATTACAAGTTAAAGAGTTAAACAAAGAACAATAAGTCATTCAAATAAAAATCCCGGTTACCTAAGCAACCGGGATTTTATTGAGCCCTCAATGG
>CALRXZ020000054.1:0-22770 GCA_943372255.1 Chitinophaga pinensis | reverse complement strand
ATTGTAATCTATAATATCACATTGGAACTTGTTTACATTGGTACTTCCATTAACTGTTAAACTACTTCCGGGCATAACCACCCATGTACTAGCAGGATCAGCAGGATAATAACCACTGATGAGTAAGTATATAATGATATAAGAAAGCCGTTTCAACATTACCAGCAAATTATACAAAAAGAATAGCCGAATGAAATTTATTCATCCGGCTATTTTACACCATAAAAAAACCCAATCTTTTAGAATCCTACTATGGCTTCAATCACATATCCGTTGAATTTACCACCAGCGCGATAGTCGGTGTTCACAAAGTCAATGTATTTCTGATTCACAATTTCAGCTTTCAGCAACACATTTTTAGTCAAGAACCAACCAGCAGCAAATGCAGTTCTATCAATTTTTACATCATTGGTATATCCTTGTAGACGAGCAGTAACAGTGTTATAACGTGCACCTACAAATAGGTTTTCATCTTTACCAAAGCGATATACACCTTCTGCTGCTAATTGAGTAGCTTTTCTGTCAGCAGTTTCAGTTTTTGTGCGTCCTTTAGATCCTTCATAAGTACCAAAGAATTCAAATCCGTATACTTTTACAAAGGCATTGATCATGGTTGCAGAAATCTTTTTGCTGAAACCTGGATTAAAACGACCAGAGAAAGCAGCTGCAGTAGAAGCTGGCAAAGCACCTGGAGCACCTTTTTCCATTACGTTCTGATAGTTAGAACCAGTACGATCTCCACCATATAGTGTTAAACCACTACCGGCTTGGCTACTATTGGTGTAGAAGCTACCAGATAAACGTACACGAACATTATCATTCAATTTTTTGTCAATACCAGCTTTTAGATAGATAGAAGGATTTCTACTTGTATTTGGATCTTGAGTAGTTGCATAAGTAGAGTCAATATGTCCTTTGATCATACCATTGGTAATACCCAACATTCCAAACAAACCATCTTTTTGTATATAAACCTCACCGCCAATTTCTGTTGCAAACTGATCCATGATATAGTTGTCCATAAATGGATTGTACAAAGCTTGTCCACCATCAGTTCTACGGAAGTGTTGATCACCATAGTTTACTTCAAAGTGACCAATTTTAACGGTAGCAAGTTTCATCACATCGTCCCAGAATTTTCCTTTGAATGGAACTTTGTCAAATTGGATATATCCACCTTTTACCCAAGTTTCATTGTGGTGTCTAGAGCTCAAATAAGAAGTCACATTCAATTTAATACCATCAGCTAATTGCACATCCATAAATAGGTTGGCCTGAGCTGTCATAAAACCATTCTGAATTGGATATAAACGGTTAGCAGTAGTATTATTGAGAGCACCTGGATTTTCGTGTTTCAGATTTTGGAACTGTTGGGTAAAACCAGCACCCCATCTTACTTTCAATCCTTCAAAAGGAACTGTATCTGACTTTAAGGTTTCAAACATATTGATACCAGTCTTGTCATAAGGGCGGAAATTAGAAATCTTTGGTTGCTGAGCAAAAAGGGCTACAGGTAAAACCCCTGCAAAAAGTAGTACTGCAATTTTTAACCTGTTCATTTGAATTTTCATAAATAAATTTTTAGGTTGATAATAGTGTGTTGTGGATTTTTATATTATTTGGTCAATTTTAAGTCAAACTTTAAAGTAACGTCATTACCAGTTTTAATAGTTCCCATCATGAAACTTGGAGGAGTCATACCAAATTCTTTCATGCTGATTTTTTTGGCACCTGTTACTGTGATTGTTTTATCTGCATTCAATTTTCCTGTAGCTACAATTTCAGCATCCAGAGGAGCACCTGCGATTGTTAATTTACCTACTGCTTTTACAGTAAAGTCTGTGGCATTAACTGCGGTAACAGTAGCAGAAGATGCAGTGAAACTAATGTTTGGATTCTTGTCAACTTTTAATGCTTTATAGGCATTTTTGTCCATAGCGTCTTTACCACTTTTAAGTGCAGAAGCTGGAGTTGTGAAACTTAGTCCTGTGATTCCTGTAACAGCTCCTGTTGCATTGAAGGCAAAACTTGCTTCAAAACTACCTTGACTAGACTTCATGTCCCAATCATGCAAAGTAGATGTGCCACTCACCACTAGATTTAATCCGTTTTTACTACTGTACTTTACTTGCGCAAATGCACCGAGGGTGAACATCAATACCAGCGCCAGTAGACCAGGTTTGAGGAATTTTGTTGAATTTTTCATGTTTGTTTTTTATGTGGGTTTAAAAAAATGCTGTTCTTTTTATTACCTGATGATAGAACAAAGTTAAAACAGCGAAAAAGCGCAAAGGATGATACTCATCAACTTGTTAAATGATTCATCTCAGTTTAAAAGCTGACGATTGTCATATTTTTTAAAAAAATAAAAGAAAAGCAGCTATTTAAGGTCAGGGACAATCTGAAAAGGAAATCATCACTTGCAAATTGCATTTAAATCCGTAAGGAAATAAATGATGTAAAACCAGCCATAAATTGTATAAATCTTGATGAGTTGTTGGTTTATACTAAAACCCCTATTTTTGCAAACTGTCAGAAGAATCCTAAGCTATTTTCTGATATTGAATAAACGCGGATGTGGCGAAATTGGCAGACGCACTAGACTTAGGATCTAGCGCCGTGAGGCATGCAGGTTCGACCCCTGTCATCCGCACAGATTGAAATTCAATCAAGAAAAGACTCACTTGTGGGTCTTTTTTTTTGCCCCTAACTCAAGTTTCAGATTATTCAATCTAGCCAAAATAAAAGCGGTTGCCTCATAAGAGACAACCGCTTTTAGAAATTAGCATAGAAATGCAATTATTGCTTGGCAATAATAACTTTTTTAGGCTCATACTTTATATTAGCACCTTCTAATGTTAGTACACAGATATTCATTTGAGATATGTTGGCAATATCAACCTGAACCCTATTTTCCCCTTTTATAGCACTTACTAATTTTGAAAAGACAAGTTTACCAGTGCTAGAATTTGTAACTCTTAGAGTAAGGTCAGCCGCTTTATCAGATTTGAAGGTGGCGGTGAACCTACCATTAGTTGGGTTCGGGAACACTGAAATGTCTCTTGACTGAAGACTCAAAGTATAAGCAATATCTTCTTTTGTAAATGCTGCGGAAGAGATGCTACCATTAAAGCTTGTGCTTTTTGCATTGGGAATTTCAAAGCTAAAGGTTGCCATGGTCAAATCTGACGCATCTAATTTATCTTTTGAAACGGCAGATTTGAAGTCAGACAAGCTGATCTTATACTCTTTGGCTTCTTTTGTTATTGGAAGTGTATAACTATATTGATCTGCCCAATTTGCAATTCCGTTTCTAACTAGTGTGATGCGTAAATTGGTTCCTTCACCACCTGCTGTAAACTGGAAGGTTTTATAATCGGTTAGATTTTGTGCAGCACCACCACCTCTTAGTACTTTGTAAACAGATACATAATCTGGGCTTGTTGCTGCAATAGTCATATTTCTAAACAATAAGAAATTATCAGGATTTGCTGCGTTAATATTTGCGTCATTACTGATCTTAAAGTCTTTAACTGTGGTAGTAGCTTTATTGTAATCATAACCCCATGTGCCATCTGCCATAAATACTTGATCTTCCAGTTTGTTATTCAAATACAAATCAATGCTTGCTTCATAGTTATCTCTAACTGGTAAGCTAATGTTTGACTTGCCATTTGCATTAACTGTAAATGGAACTTTTCGTTTTACTGCAACTCCTTGCTCATTTGCTTTTTCAGAGATTTCAAAATAACCACTGCTTGCTGTCTGAGCATTTGTGATGGCAAGATTTAGGTTAGTGCCTTCACGCTTTCCAATTGTTATATAGGTTTTTGGAAGCGTTGCTTTGCTACTAATCATATTCAAAGGCATAGAAGCCTTTAAGCGGCTAATTACATCATTGGCCATATCCATTAACAAACCTGTATTCACAGCCCAGAGTTGTACGTTATACAAGACTTCATCAGTCATATAATCTTTATTTAACCAGGTACTCTGAATGGTATAGTTGTTTCTTCCTGTTTTTGCACCAACTATGAAACTGATGGCATATTCATTTACACCTAGGTTGTTTTTCAAATCATAACGAACCAAGCTAATGCTATCAATCACTATATTTTGAATTCCAATTAACTCAGAACCCTTTAAACGATCGCAGATAGATTTGGTGTGGTCGTATACTTCTCCAAGCGTTTTAGTAGCAAAAGCAACTGCTTTTGCTTTATTATTTGAAGTAAAGTCAACCGCCATTACTTCTTTCGCATTAGTGATTGCTAGAATATCCAATGGTGTTGTTACAGACGCGGCAAATACGCTACTAGACAATTTCTGAGGCAGGATATCACTCAACTGCAATTTGGTTCCAACACCAGCAATTTGATAACGGCTACCCGTTTTTCTCCATTCTGCTAATTTTGAATACTCAACTGGGCCTTGTAAACTATTAATCGCATTATTAAAGATGCGTTTTGCAACAGCATCGCCAAGGCTCTTACTTTCAAGACCACCACCACCGCCGCCGCCAACTCCACCACCTGGGCCGCAGATCTGAACATTCGGATAAAAATAAGCAGTTCCGCAAGCACCATTGTTAATCTTATAAGTAACAATGCCTGTGCCTGCGCCTACGCCCGTTAATAAACCAGTACTGCTATTGATTGTAGCAATTGATGTGTTATTAATTGACCATACGCCACCTGGGATTGCATGCTGTAAGGTAGTAGTAGAATCAACACAAATGGTATTCGTACCTGTAATGCTAGGTAATACAATTGGATTAACAATTGTTTGAGAAGCACTACTCTTAACACAACCTACAGAATCAGTTACTTGAACTGAATAGTTTCCAGCAACTAAAAATACGCGGTCTTTAATAGTTGGGCCATCGCTCCATAGATAAGTAGCAGGACCTCTATTTCCAGTAACTGTGAGGTCAATTTTACCATCGCCCCAGTTGTTACAAGAAATATCAGTTTTTTGAGCAACTACATTTAGTGTACATACAATATAACCCGCATCAATTGTTGGATTGTCTTTATCCAATCCACCTAATGCAACATCAATACGTACTAATTCGCTATAGCCAGTACTTCTATTGGCATTAGAATTATTATCTGTTTTAATGGTCTGATCTAATTTTGTAAATACTTTACCCGCAATAGTAGGGAACTTCACATAATAATCGCCAGTAGCCAAATTAGTGAAAGTATAATAGCCCTTTCTACCAGTAAAATCATTTGCAGTGAAAGTAGAATCTAATAATATTTGATCATTACCACCTACAAGATTTGAAGGACCTGGTTTATATAAGTATACTTTTAAGCCATTAATACCCGCTAATACAGATTCATCTTGTAACCCATTTGCATTTGAATCTACCCAAGCATAATTACCCAAAGAACCCAATGCACTGATACAATCTGTTACCATACCCACTTTATTTGGAGTAGCAGGCAAAAGCTGCGCAGAGTTATCGGTTCTGTTTAATTGATAGGTATATGAATTATACATCACAATATTAGAAGGCACACCCACAGGCAAGATCATTGGCCAAGTGTATACCAAACTATCCAACGGTGCAATGGTAGCTGAACGTGTTATTTTGATGGCCTTAACTGAAGTGATATCAGCTGGCGGTGTTACTGACCAGTTAGCGGTATTACAACCGGCTGGATTGATTGCCGGACTAAACTCAGGCATACAAGGATTCGAAACTGTATCGTAATAAATAGTGGTTGATGGGTCTGTAAATGTGATTGGAGCTGCAAGGTTTGCAAAATATTGCGAACCTCTTACGTCCCCAATAAATGGAAACACATCAATCATGGTAATATTATTGGCTCCCACATTTCCTGTATTACGTAACAATGCACGATACTTAATTTTTCCTTGTGGAGTTGCGTGTGCATTATCTGGATAGTACACGAACTGTGTGGTGTCGCAACCACTTTGTCCTAATTTAGAAGTATAAGCAGCTGCACTAACTACAGTGATATTTTTTGTATTAGTATTTGGATTACCTGCATTGATATATGAATTAGAACTTGCTAAAGTTGCAAAGTTTCCAATAGTTGAAGGTGCGGTACCATCTTTTACTTTGGCATCAAATTTCACAAAAATCTGATCTCCACTTGCTACATCTGCAATTGGGAAAGTGATGGTTTGTCCACTTACTCCTACGCTAGCCAAAGGCGCATACGCTCCTGCATTTAATTTAAACTGTGCAGAACCAGCTTGATATTCAAGTTTGGAATTTAGCACATCTGTAAAACTTACATTTTGTGCTACACCAATACCCAATTGTTTTGCAGATAAGACATAAGTGATTACATCAGTTGGTCCAAATGAAGTGCCATTGGTAGTTGTTTTATCTAGGCTAGAGAATACTGGTGCCTGACCAATAATTCGCGCATTACCACATGCATTTGAAAGAGGTAATGCAGCAGAATTTGCAGAGGCATTTAATTGATAACAATTATTCACTTGTGTTCCAAGAAGCGTAACTGCACAAGTTCCGGGATTATTGCTTCCCTGAATGATTGTTCCTCCACCATTTGATGTTGTGGTTCGGATGCTACCTGTGTATGTAAGATCTTGTGTAAAGTATGGTCCAATGGCGTCTACATCCGGTTCAACCCTGATCTTCACTTTTGAAATAAAATCTCCAGGCCCTAGTGTAACTGGATATGAATTAGCCATAGTAGTATTATCAAATGGACTTCCGGAAACAGCCGTCCATACACCAGAATTATTCAATTCATAGTATTGATACACTTTTACTTGAGGTACTGGACTACCAGGCACAGGATTCGACACTTTTTTTGCGAAGACCGATGTAACATCAATATTCGGGTCAATACTGGTAATTATTTCAACAAAATCAAGATTGGTATTACCACTATTTGTCCATCCAGTTTTGAAATTCGCATTAGAGCCTGCCATAACCACACCAGGACAAAGACCGGGTATTTGACTAGTTGTTCCTGCACCTGGATTTGAAATACCACTTGTGCTTGCGATTAAAGTTCCACTAGCACAAGCCCTAACTTCAGGAGCTGCTGCAAGTGCTGCGGTTCCTGCTGTAAATGGCAATACAGGAATATTACCAGTTAAACTAGCACAATTCTGAAAAGTTGAACCAATTGAAAAAGTTGGCGCAGTATATTTTACAGTAATGCTAGCTGACCCCGTTCCTGTTAAAGTAGCAGCACCCCAATCCCAACTCACCACTGTTTCACCCGTACCCAATACTGTTGCAGTTGGAGTGATTGAACCAAATTTTGTTGCTGAAACAAATACTACCCCAACTGGCAGGGTATCTAAAATTTTTGCTTGATATAGATTCAAGTTCCCTTCAGCGCCTCCTGAATTTGTATAACTTATATCATAAGTAAACGGACCATTCAACGTTGGATTGGTAGAATAATTACGTGCTACTTTATTCAATACTATATTATTTCCAGCCAAGGCCTTGATAGAACTGGTATCTAATTTAGGGGAGACATTTGCATTTGTTCCTTCTATTGAGGTAATAATCAACGGAGTATATGCATTAGGGGTAGTTCCATTTGCATATACCATGGAAATCTGCATCTGTCCGGTACTACCCGCAGGAATAGGATTTCTAAAAGTTGCCGTAATAAGTCCGGCCACATTTGTTACTGATGTGATCTGACTAGCGTCATAAGCAATACTAGTAGCCCCTGGAGCAACGGCTAAATTAGCTGGAAGCGGAATCTTTATAATTACATTATTACCATTAGAAGTTAATGATGAAATGCTGTAATCAATGACAAAAATGAAATTTTTGCCTGTCTTGATGGAATCAAGTTTTAAGTTTCCATCAGAAGTTGCCTCTGTACTTACCAATAAATCTACCTGAGCATTTCCCGTATTCAGCAAAAACAGGGTAAATAAGGTAAAGAGCAATCTTTTAATCCAAAACCGATTTAATGTAAATCTGTTTTTCATAATGTTAGTTTAGGGGGTTATCTACATTGCTTAACGCAAAATGTTAATAATTATTCTGCAAATTATAGAACGTATTCGGCAGGATTTATACCAAGTACTTTGTATAAATCTGGTAATTGGGGCAATTAATCAAGCTATTTTGGGGTTTTTATGGCGTTTTTCTGTGTGAAAAAGAATCTATTCTTAGCATTTAGGCCAATCCCTTACCTTTGCAACCCAAAAAACAAGAATTAAAAACACAACTATGGCTACAATAACCCGCGAGAATATTGGCTTGCTGCATGACAAGCTCATTGTGAAGTTGAACAAGGAAGACTATTTTGGCAATTTTGAGAAAACCCTAAAAACCTTTGCTAAAACTGCTAATATCCCCGGATTCCGCAAAGGAATGGTTCCTGCAGGTTTGGTAAAGAAAATGCATGGTCCAAGTATATTTCAAGATGAAGTGTTGAAAACAGTTGAAAAAGAAATGAACCAATACCTAAACAAGGAACAATTGGACATTTTTGCGCAACCTGTTCCTTTGGAAAACGAAGGCACTAAATTGGATATGAACAATCCTGGTGAAGTGGATTTTGCATTTGAAGTTGGTTTAAAACCTGAATTTGATGTAAATGCGTCTAATATTAAAGTAACTAAATACAATGTGATTGTTACTGATGAGATGTTGAATGAAGAAGTTGAAAGACTGCAAACACGCAATGGCAATATGACCGAGCCTGAAACAGCTAGCTCTGAAGACCATGTTTTAAATGTAACTTTTACAGAATTAGATGCTGATGGCAATATGTTGGAAGGTGGCATTAACAAAGCCAATAGCTTATTGGTTAAGTATTTTGCTCCCGCATTTAGGGCTCAATTGATTGGTAAGAAAAAAGACGATGTAGTTGACGTTCATTTGGCTAGCGCTTTTGAAGACAAGGAAAGAGAAGTAGTTCTTTCTGATCTTGGTTTAAACAAAGACGAAGCTGGAAGTGCAGACAAAACTTTCAAAATGACCATCACTAAGATTGGTTTTGTTGAAAAAGCTGCTTTGGATGCTACATTTTTTGCTACCGTATATCCAAACAACGAAATTACTACAGAAGAAGATTTTCGTGCTGCTGTGAAAGCTGAAATTGAAACCCATTTTGCCCAACAAACCCGTAATCAGATCCACGATCAGATCTACCATCACCTGTTAGACAATACTAACATGGAATTCCCTGAAACCTTCTTAAAGCGTTGGTTACAGATTGGCGGTGACAAACCAAAAACTGCCGAAGAGGCAGAAGCTGACTATCCTGGTTTTGTAAACCAATTAAAATGGACCCTGATCAGCAGCAAATTGGTTACTGATAACAAAATTGAAGTACTTCCTGAAGATATCCGTGACTTTGCCAAAATGCAATTGTTTAGCTATATGGGCGGCCAATTAGGCGCATTGGGTGATAACCAACAGTGGGTAGACGATTATGCCAACCGCATGATGCAGGATAAGAAATTTGTAGAAGATAGCTACCATCGCATTAGCGCAGACAAATTGTTCAGCACACTTGAAACACAGGTTGCTGCAACAGACGAAGCCATTAGCATGGAAGCGTTTGCAGAGAAATTGCATCACCACCACCACTAAGAAAGTGAAGAGTGAAGAGTGAAGAGTGAAGAGTGAAGGAAGAAGGTAAGAAAGCTTAATGAGTGAAAAAATACCTGAAAAGGGGCAGTCTTGTGAAGATTGCCCCTTTTTTTTGCCATTTATCGCAAAAAAGGGTGGGGTTAACTGACTGATTGTCGTTGAAAACAAGTTTGCACAGTATTTGAAGAATCCCAATAGAATGAAAAGGCAAAACACTTATCTTCAAAGCGAAAACAGTCTTATATGAACCTAGGAAAAGAGTTTGAACAATACGCAGTGAAACACCGTGGCATTAGCAGTGCCACCCTGCACAATTACCAACAACACGGATTGCATGGTGTGACCAACCTGACTCCTTATATTATTGAAGAACGCCCAATGAACGTGGCCAGTATGGACGTGTTTAGCCGTTTGATGATGGACAGGATTATCTTTTTAGGAGAAGGTATTAATGACTATGTAGCCAATATTGTTACAGCGCAATTGCTATTCTTAGAAAGCGTTGACCGTAGCAGAGATATTCAAATGTATATCAACAGCCCAGGAGGCAGTGTTTACGCGGGTTTGGGTATTTATGATACTATGCAATTTATTAGTCCCGATGTAGCCACCATTTGTACCGGTATTGCGGCTAGTATGGGTGCTGTTTTACTTTGCGCAGGAGTTCAAGGAAAGCGTACTGCTTTAAAACATAGCCGCATTATGTTACACCAACCAAGCGGTGCCATTGGTGGACAAGCTACTGATATTGAAATTACAGCTCGTGAAATCAAAAAACTTAAAGTAGAATTATACGAGGTAATTGCGGAGCACACCAATAAATCAATTGAAGTGGTGGCCGCCGATTGCGATAGGGATTTTTGGATGAAAGCCATTGAGGCTAAAGAATATGGTCTGGTAGACGAAGTATTGTTAACCAACCCTAGAAAACAGCGTAAAGACTAATTAACCGTAAAATTTTAGACAATGATCCAGTCAAAATATATTATCAATCCTTACCTAATGGAAGACGAGGAAGCGGATGAGCCAAAAGAGGAAAAACAGGAACCAATGGGTGGCGTGATGCTCAAAAAAATGGAGAAACTCTTTTTTGAGAGAAGGGCCGTTTATTTATGGGGCGTGGTAGATGACAAATCTGCCCGTGACATTGTAAGCAAATTACTCTTGTTAGACGCAGACAAACCTGGAGAGGAAATTAAGTTTTATATCAATAGCCCAGGTGGCGTTGTTACCAGTGGTATGGTAATGTACGATACCATGAAACTGATCAGCAGCCCAGTTACCACCATTTGTATGGGATTGGCTGCCAGTATGGGTTCTATTTTGTTGAGTGCCGGAACCAAGGGCAAAAGATGTATCTATCCACATGGAGAAGTGATGATTCACCAACCAAGCTTGGGAGGATATTTCCAGGCTACATCTGCCGATATTGAAATTCAAGCCAATCAGATTCGCAAAACCAAGGAATTGGGTGCTAAAATCCTAGCCGAAAATTGTGGCAAGACCGTTGACCAGGTTATGGCCGACTTTGACCGCGATTATTGGATGGATGCCAAAGAAGCCGTTGCTTATGGCATAGTAGACCAGATTTTGGAAAAAATCTAAGCAGTCAGGCTTAATAAATATTGAAATTATTTCATTTGTACTAGTTTTTTCCCGATAAACGGGGAACAATGGTACATTTGCATCCCTCAAGGCAACAGAAAACTAGGTTTTACTGTCTAATGTTTTGGGTCAAAATTTTTTTATGGCTAAACAAGCGCAATTACATTGTTCCTTCTGCGGCAGAAGCCGCGACGAAGTGAAGATCCTGATTGCAGGACAGGAGGGGCATATCTGCGAGAACTGCGTAGAACATGCACAGGAAATTATTGTGCAAGAATTGAACCTCAAGAATGAAGGCGGCGTTGGTGGCAACAGCAATTTTAAATTGAGCGTTCGCAGACCCGCCGAGATTAAAAAATTCTTGGATGAATACGTAATTGGTCAAGACGATGCTAAAAAAGTATTGTCAGTTGCCGTTTACAACCACTTTAAAAGAATTGTACAGAAAGTACAACCAGATGATATTGAAATTGAAAAAAGCAATATTATCATGGTGGGTGAGACTGGAACTGGTAAAACCTTGTTGGCCAAATCCATTGCCCGATTATTAAATGTTCCATTTGCCATTGTAGACGCTACTGTATTTACTGAAGCTGGTTATGTAGGTGAAGACGTTGAAAGCATGCTAACCCGTTTATTACAGAACTGTAATTATGATGTGGCTTCAGCAGAAAGAGGAATTGTTTATGTTGATGAAATAGATAAGATAGCCCGCAAAGGCGATAACCCTTCCATTACACGTGATGTAAGTGGTGAAGGTGTGCAACAGGGATTATTAAAAATGTTGGAAGGAACTGAAGTGTTGGTGCCGCCTCAAGGTGGACGCAAACACCCTGAGCAAAAAATGATCAAAGTAGACACTAAGAATATCTTGTTTATCTGTGGTGGTGCTTTTGACGGAATTGACAAAGTAATTGCCAGAAGGATCAATACCAATGCCATTGGATTTAGCGTGAACAAAGATGAACAGGAACACCAGCGCAAGAATCTTTTGCAATTCATCAATGCTACGGATTTAAAATCTTTTGGTTTGATTCCAGAACTTTTAGGTCGTTTACCCGTGGTCACCCACTTGAATCCATTAGACAAAGAAACTTTGAGAAGCATTTTGACAAAACCCAAAAATGCTTTGATGAAACAATACACCCGTTTGTTTGAATTAGAAGGTATTACCTTAACGGTTGAAGAAGCCGTTTTAGACTTTATGGTAGACAAGGCTTTGGAATACAAATTGGGAGCACGTGGCTTAAGAAGCATTTGCGAGAGCATACTTACCGATGCTATGTTTGAATTACCTGGTACTGAAACCACTGTATTAAATATAACACTGGACTATGCAGAAAGCATGTTTAGTAAAAGCAAACTCTCGGTCTTGAAAGTGGCTTAATCAAAACACACATTTTTAAAAAACAGTGGGCATAAGTTCCCACTGTTTTTTTTTGCAGCTACCCTAACTTGCGCTCAAGAAAAAAAAGTGAAAAAACTACCAATATGAACGAACTGATTGAACGCCTAGTTAAAGAAGCAAACCTTAGCCCAGAACAAGCTGGACAAGCCGTAGCCACTATTGCAGCATTTGTAAAAGAAAAATTTCCTATGTTGGGCGGAGCAGTTGACCAGATTTTTTCGGCAGGAAATAAGGAAGACTAATTAATTGGGCAGTTTCACTGTAAAAGTACTGCCCTCTCCTTTTGCACTCTCAATTAAGAGTACACCACCTTGTTTTTGTAAAAGGTCTCTACAAAGAATTAGACCAAATCCACTACCCTTTTCTTGAAGGGTTCCCGTTCTTGTAAAGTATTTCTGCGCATTTACTTTTTGTAAAATTTCTTCACTCATACCAATACCAGAATCCTTAATATGAACATAAGAATGAGTATCGTCTTGTGTAAAGCTTATTTCAATTCTTCCATCTAATGGTGTAAACTTAATAGCATTGGTGATTAGATTACGGAAGATAATCTTGATCATTTCTTTTTCTGCCATGATATTGGAATCAGAAGAACTATTGTTGATGAACTTGATTCGTTTGCGCATCAAGGCAATCTTTTGCTCTAAGTGCATGCCATTCATCAACTCATACACATTGATATCTGATTTCTCCAAATCCTTACCCGTAATCTGACTCTTTAACCAACCAAGTAAATTATCCAGCAAACCAGTTGTATTAATATATTGAGTCTCTAATTGCTCTAACAAAGTCTTGGATTCTTCTTCTGTTAAAGCTCCTTTATTAATAAGAGACAGAATGGTTTGTGTATTTGTTATTGGATTACGGAGGTCATGAGAAATAATGGACAACAATTTATCCTTGGTCCTATTATCTTCTTCCAATAATTGGTTTTTGGAATAAATTTCTTTGTTTAATTTATCAAGTGAAGAAGCATTTTCTTCAATGATGGCATTTTGTTTAGTTAATCGCTGAGAGAGGAATTTCTGCCTTCTATAACTAATGAAAGTAAAAATTACCAATAACGCCATAACCACCAACATGAGACTACCTACTGTGATAATCAGCAATTGACTACTGGCTCTTTTATTGGCCTTCTCCTTCTCACTTTCTGCTGTTAATTTCTGAGAATCTTTGTTCTTTACAATTTCAATGAAATTACTTGCATACTGGGTTTCATTTTCATTCTTGGTCACCAACACTCTGATTAATGTATCTTGCCAAGCAGAGGTATGGGGCAGGTCTCCAACGCGCTGATATTCTTGCCTAATCAGGGTGGCTGTTTGAGTCATCAAATTATAAGCCCCTGATAAAACCGCACAGGAATAGGCAGATTTGGCTAATTCAATGGCTTCTGAATTTCGTTGCTGCTGAATCAGTATTTCTGCTAATTGAATATTGTTTGAAGCCATTCCAAAATGGTCATTCAACAACATATCCAGTGAAAGGGAATTCTGAAAATAGGACCTGGCAGTTGCGGTATCATTTTTAACCCTGGCCAATAAACCTAGGTTATAAAATGCTTTTTTCTGCCCATAAACATATTTGTCTTTCAAGCTAATTTGAAGGGCTTCTTTAAACAAGGATTCGGCCCTTGAATAATTCTTTCGCTTTGTTTCAATTAGGCCAATACTGTTCTTGATATTGGCAATTTCTTTTTTATAATTTTTCCTGATTGAGATCTCAAGAGATTCAGTACTTACGCGAAATGCCTCGTCTAATTTTCCCTCTTCTGCAAAATAACCAGCTAACTGATTATTGATTCTAACCAAATTCATACTGTCTTGAAAAAGGCTACTGTTTTCCAAAGCCAATTGGTAAATACCTAAGGCTCTTTTTGAAAACCCATTTTGTCTATAGATACCTGCTTCATAAAAATAAGCAGTTGATAAACCTTGATGATAATGGTTTTGAATAGAAAGATTTTTAGTGGAGTCCAGCAACTTTAATGCTTGGTTCACTTTAGACCGCTTCATATTAAAAGCGGATTGGTTTAGAGAATCAATGAAATGATAAATGGTATCACTACTATTATTGTCTAATAGCTCTCCTTTTTGGGCAAACAGCAGGCAGGGAATGAATGCCAATAGGACTAGTAAATGTACCCTGCTGTTTTTCATCAAAAAAATGCTTGGCCGCTAAGATACTCAACTTTCAAATACAATGAACTCAAGTACACACCTTGAAGGAATTATACAACTATCGTAATATCTCTCTGGCTATCACCAATTTTTGTATTTCAGAAGTACCTTCTCCAATGGTACATAGTTTGGCATCTCTATAAAATTTCTCTACCGGAAAGTCTTTGGTATAGCCATATCCACCAAATATTTGAACAGCATCATTTGCAATTTTAACTGCCGCTTCACTGGCTTGATATTTGGCCATAGCACCTTCTTTAGTAACAGGAAGATGTCTTAGTTTCAGGTCACAGCATTGGGCAATAAGCAATTCCGCAGCCATGATCTCAGTTGCCATATCGGCTAACTTAAAACTAATACCTTGAAAATTACAAATGGGCTGGTCAAACTGATGACGTTCCTGCGCATATTTTAAAGCCGCATCATAAGCACCTTTAGCAATACCTAAGGCCAGAGCAGCAATAGAAATTCTCCCCCCGTCTAAGATTTTTAAAGACTGTCTAAAACCATCACCCACTTGGCCCAATCGATGACTATCTGGAATTCTGCAATCCGTGAAAATCATTTCAGTGGTTTCACTGGCACGCATCCCCAATTTGTTCTCTTTTTTTCCAGCGTTAAATCCTGCTCTACCCCTATCAACTACAAAAGCTGTGGCATTACCACTAGTTCTAGGTTCACCTGTTCTACAGATAACAACAGCCAAATTCCCAGACATACCATGAGTAATCCAACATTTGGTACCATTTAAAACCCACTCATCTCCGTCTTTAACGGCAGTAGTTTGCATGTTTCCTGCATCACTACCCGTATTGGGTTCTGTTAAACCCCAGGCGCCAATCCATTCACCACTTGCCAATTTGGGTAACCACTTGTTTTTCTGCTCCTCTGTTCCAAAACTAAGTATATGATTGGTGCACAAAGAATTATGAGCCGCCATGCTCAAGCCAATAGAGCCACAAACTTTGGCAATTTCTTGAATGGCCACATTGTATTCAAAATAGCTAAGACCAGCACCACCATATTCATGAGGTACCAACATGCCCATTAGACCCAGTTTTCCCATTTCATGAAATAAGTGAACGGGAAAAATTTGGGACTCGTCCCATTCCATTACATGGGGAGCTATATGTTTTTTGGCAAAATCTCGGGCAGTAACTGCCACTTGTTGGGTGATTTCGTTTGCGGCAAAGTTCATGGACAGGTTTTAAAATAGATGAAGGTTGCCGAAACCAAGCAATCGTTATCCGGCAACCTTCTGAAAAATAAACTAGCGTTAGTTAGTTTTCATTGCAAATGTAGGGGAATTTTAATTCCACCCAAATTTTTAATCATTTTTTTCAGGTGGCTTACCCAAGGTCAAAAATGGTTTCATTAATTGAAATAGAGAGTCCTTAATACCATAGGTTTTACCCACCTGTTCAACAGATTTGAATCCCCCCATTTTATCTCTGAACTTGACAATTCTTGCTGCCAACACTTCTCCAATACCAGGAAATTTCATCCAAGCTGCCGTATCAGCTAAATTAATATCAATGGGTTCAAGGGCCCAGTTTTTATGAGGCTTTAATATGACAGTATCTTTTTCAGGCATAGCTTTCCAGAGTTCTTGATCTTTTTTGCCTTCGGCGATGGGTGCTGGAATTTGAACATAAGGAATAAGCAAATCTGCTTCTGCTGGTTTTAAACCCCAAATCTTGCGCAGGTCTTCTGGTTTTCTAAACCTTCCCCCTTTTTGGAGATAGTGCTGAATGGTTAAAATGGTCTTATCCCTAAGCCCCAGTTCCTGCCACTGTTGCGGGCTGATGGTATTTGGATTAAACGGAAAATAATGCGCCACCCTGGAAGGGGTCTCACTTGAAAAACGGTTATGATTGGTTGATGGAATCTCTGATGCGGGTGCATTGCTTGCAGGTAAAGCATCGCCATAGGCAAAGCTATTAGACCTTGAAGCATTGGGTTGGGAACCATTGGATGGAGGCATGGAAATCTTGGGCGGTTTTTCCGGAAAAAACAGCGGCAAAGTCCAAAACAGAACCATCAATAAACACAATAGCAGGATTGCCAGTCTTTCTCTACTGGTGAACCTGAAAAAAGATTTCAGCTTTTCCATATATCCCTTTTTTAAAAAGGGTTACAAACGCAGTTCTAGGCCATCATAGGCCAATTGAATATGGGGAGGAAGTTCTTGATTAATGCTGTCATGCAAACCCAACTGATGGCTGATATGGGTAAAATAGACTTCTGGAATGTCTAATTCCGTTGCTAGATCAACCGCCTCTTGCAGGGTAAAATGTGAAATATGTGCTTCTTTTCTAAGTGCGTTTAAAACCAAGACTTTTGAACCCCTGATTAGTGCCTTCTGATCTTCTTCAATTCTATTGGCATCCGTGATATAGGTAAAGTCTCCAAACCTAAAACCAAAGACGGGCATTTTATGGTGGTATACCAATATGGGTTGCACTGGAATGTCTCCAATGACAAAGGGTTTTTCATCAATGGTAATCAAGTTCAACTCAGGTACACCGGGGTATTTCTTGTCTGCAAATGCATAATAAAAATCTCTTTTTACGGCTTCTTCTGTGAGGGAATTAGCATAAATATCCATGGCTTTTTGACTAAAAAAATTAAAAGCACGGATATCGTCCAGACCAGCCATATGGTCTTTATGCGGATGCGTAAAGAGTACTGCGTCTAACCTACGGGTATGGGTGCGCAACATTTGGTATCTAAAATCTGGAGTTGTGTCTACAATCAAACTGGTTTTCTGTGATTGCACCAAGATGCTGCTTCTTAAACGATTATCCTTGGGATTCTTAGAGGTACAAACCGTACAATCACAACCAATCATGGGGATACCGGTGCTAGTACCTGTTCCCAAAAATTGTATATGCAGTGAAGGAATAGACATAGAACAAATCTAAACCATAATCTGCAGCTTTATAAATAGCTGAAATAATTTAGGTAACCGAACCCTATTCTCCAATTGCAGCTGACTGCTTAATCAAAGAATCATAAAGTTTTTGAGATTCCAGGGTGAGTTTGTCGTAGTCAATATTTAATTGGGGGATCAATTCTATTAAAGTATTGATTCTTCCTTCTGTATTGAGGAATTTGTTCAGTACCACTACTTTGCGTGCTTCCAGCAAACACCAGCCACTTTGGAAAGTACCACGCTCATATCTAACCACATAGGAGGATTCACCAAGTATGTCTTCTAGTTTGTCAACCGTTGATTGTGTGTATTTCATAGTTTTCTCCATTGCCCTTAACTAGGCTTACTCAAAAATAAGTCAGTGCCTGCTGCCAAAGGCTTTCAGTTATCCACAACCGGTGGCAAATTACTGGTCCGGCTTATTTACTCTCCATTTTGATAACGGGAACTATCATTTCTTCTAAACTAACCCCACCGTGTTGAAACGTATTCTTGTAATAGTTGACGTAGTGGTTATAATTGTTGGGATAACATAGAAATCCGTCTTCCTTTGCAAAAATAAAGCTGGAGTTGATGGTAGGAATGGGTAAACCTGCTTCTTTGGGGTCTTTAAAAGCCAAGACATCCCTGGGTTCAAAATTCAGGTTCCTCCCATGTTTATAACGCAAATTGGTGGTAGTTTGCTTGTCTCCAATGACTTTATGGGGTGTTTTTACCCTAACGGAGCCATGGTCGGTGGCCAAGACCAATTTTAATTTTTTATCAGCAATTCTTTTCAATGCCTGATTCAAAGGACTATGCTCAAACCAACTACGCGTAATACTTCTATAACTCACTTCATCACTAGCCAATTCTTTTAGCACTTCCATTTCTGTTCTGGCGTGTGAGAGCATGTCTACAAAATTATATACAATCACATTAATATCATTCTGCAACAAATTGTGAATATTGTTGACCAATTGTTGGCCATCTTGGTGGTTCACAATTTTATGATAGCTAAACTTCAAATGTTCTTTTTTCAATCGCTTTAGCTGGGCCCTAAAAAAGTCTTCTTCGTGTAAATTTTTGCCGCCTTCCTCTTCGTCATTTTTCCAAAAACCTGGAAATTGTTTCTCTATCTCTAAGGGCATCATGCCTGCAAAAATGGCGTTCCTACAATACTGTGTGGCCGTGGGCAAAATACTATAAAAAGATTCCTCTTCTTGAATCCGAAAATTTTCTGCAAAAATGGGTTCAATAGCCTTCCACTGATCAAATCGCAAATTGTCTATGAGTATGAAAAAAAGTGGTGTTCCCGGTTCTGCATGTGGCAATACTTTGAACTGAAACAAGTGATGACTCATGATGGGTGCATCGGCCGATTTGGGGTTTACCCAAGAAGCATAATTTTTGGAAATAAACTTAAAAAAAGCGGTATTGGCTTCTTGCTTTTGTGTATTAAATACTTCTTGCATTTCAGGACTATCACTCTTCTCCATTTCTAGTTCCCAGTGCACCAATCGTTTGTAAATTTCCATCCACTCATGATGATTGGGATTATCACTGAGTGCCATAAATAATTCCCTAAAATTCTGCTGATAAGATGTAGTAGTTTTTTCTGCTACTAACCTTTTATTATCTATGAGTTTTTTTAAACTCAACAAGACTTGATTGGGATTAACAGGCTTAATCAAATAATCACTGATCTGACTACCAATGGCTTCATCCATCAGATTTTCTGTTTCATTCTTGGTAATCAGTACAATGGGTAATTGCCTATTAATGGCCTTGATTCTGGTAAGGGTTTCAAGTCCAGTAATTCCAGGCATAGATTCATCCATTAGCACCACGTCTACATAATTGGATTTTACATATTCCAGTGCGTCAAATCCATTGGTCATGGTCACCACTTCATATCCCTTATGCTCTAAAAACATTTTCTGAGACTGCAGACTTTCTATCTCGTCATCTACCCAGAGTATCTTTGCTACCGACATATTCCAAACTTATTGAGTAAAATTATTTTATTAAGTGCCCCTAAAACTATTTGAATCTTTTGATTCGTCAGGGTATTTGTACTTTTGCAGACAGCCCAAGCAGTTGATTTAACAATTCAGCAACAGCATGAACCAGATTAAAAGAAAAATCATCAATGACCCCGTCTATGGTTTTATCACCATTGACCATCCATTGATCTTTAACATATTGGCCCACCCCTATTACCAACGCCTAAGACGCATTCATCAAATGGCCATGGCGCAATTGGTCTATCCAGGTGCGGTGCATACCCGTTTGCATCATTCCTTAGGCGCTTATCACCTCATGTGTAATGCCGTAACAGAACTGAGGGCCAAGGGTGTTGAAATTACAGAAGCAGAATCAGTGGCGGTAAAAGCAGCCATTTTGTTGCACGATATTGGTCATGGTCCTTATTCCCATGCTCTGGAACAGGTCTTAGTCTTGGGTACTCATCACGAAGACTTGTCTATTCGTATCATGGAGGAAATGAATAAGGGCATGAACGGTGCGCTGGACTTGGCTATTCAAATATTTACCAATAAATATCCTAAGCCATTTTTACACCAACTAATCAGTGGTCAATTAGACATGGACCGCATGGACTACCTAAGCCGAGATAGTTTTTATTCCGGTGTAAGTGAAGGCGTAATTGGCTATGACCGCATCTTGAAAATGTTGGTGGTTCACCATGGCCAACTCATGGTTGAAGAGAAAGGCATTTATAGTGTTGAGAAATTTTTAGTGGCTCGAAGACAAATGTATTGGCAAGTATACTTACACAAAACGGTCTTGTCTGCTGAAAAAATGTTGGTTAAAATCATTGAACGCGTTAGAGAAATTTATCAATCAACAGACCTGGCTTTACAGACTCAAACTGCACTGGATTTTTTCCTAGGCAGTTTTAAAGGGTTTATGGATCATGAGGCGCTGGAACAATTTTGTTCCCTGGATGACCATGATGTGATGCACGCCATTAAACACTGGAGCAAGCACCAAGACCCTGTGCTTTCCTTGCTCTGTAAGCGTTTCCTCAATAGACAATTATACAAATCTAGAATACAATCAGAAGATTTTGAACCCCTATTTCTCAAGGAAAAGCAAGACCTTGCGGCCAACAAATTTGGGATTAAGCCTGCAGATGCACACTATCTCTGTTTTACAGGGGAAGCATCCAATACCATGTACCAAACCCTTGATGAGCGGATCAATATTCTCTTCAAAGACGGCATGGTCAAGGATATCTCAAAGATTGACAATGCTTTAATACAGCAAAACCTTTCTGCTCCTGTCAAAAAATTTTACATTTGTATGCTGTCTTAAATTAGACAGCCCACCATTTAAAAAATGCCCATGACATTTACCGCAGCGCAAATTGCTTTAATGATCCAAGGAAAGGTAGAGGGCAACCCTGCAGCTGCCGTTGGTGCATTTGGTAAAATTGAGGAAGCTAAAGAAGGAGAATTGTCCTTTTTATCCAATCCCAAATATGAAGAGTACTTGTATCAGACCAAGGCTTCGGTGATTATTTGCAATGAATCTTTGGAACTCAAACAAGCTACATCGGCCACTTTGATTAGGGTTGCTGATGCCTATTCCGCCTTTGCCATCCTGCTTTCTAAATACCAAGAAATCATGACTCAGCAATTGGTTGGCATACAGCAACCAAGTTATATATCGCCCAGCGCAAAACTGGGAGAGCAGGTATTTGTAGCGGCTTTTTGTCATATTGGAGAAAATGTTGTGTTGGGCAATGGCGTGAAACTCTATCCTGGTGTGGTTATTGGCAATGGCACCAAAATTGGTGACAACGTAATTCTGCATGCAGGTGTTAAAATTTATCATGACTGCATTCTAGGTAATAGGGTCATTATTCATAGCAATACGGTGGTGGGTGGAGACGGTTTTGGTTTTGCTCCGCAGATCGATGGCTCCTACCATAAGATTCCCCAGATTGGAAATGTGATCATTGAAGATGACGTAGAAATTGGAAGCAATACGGCCATTGACCGTGCCACCATGGGTTCTACCATCATTAGAAAAGGCACCAAATTAGACAACCTGATTCAGGTAGCGCACAATGTAGAAATTGGCAGTAATACTGTGATTGCCGCCCAAGCTGGTATTAGCGGTAGTGCAAAAGTGGGTAATAGTGTCATGATTGGAGGGCAAGTTGGAACGGCTGGGCATATTGTCATAGCTGATGGTAGCAAGATTGCAGGTCAAACCGGTGTTACCAAGAGCATTAAAGTTCCAAACAAAACGCATAATGGCACGCCTGCATTGGAATTCACCAATTCTTTGCGTATTCAAGCACATACCAGAAACCTGCCAGAAATGGAAAAAAGGCTCAAGGAATTAGAAAAAACCGTTGCAGAACTGCTACAAAAACAGACGGGAGGAGCTTAAAAAACGGATTAATCCTTTATTCGTATTTTTGCAGCCCTTAACCAAGATTAATACTACCAATAACCTTATCAAAATATGGACAGCAATTTTAACCCTGACAAACAACATACCCTCAACAGTTCCATTAGCATTAGTGGTACTGGTTTGCATACAGGTGTGTTGGTAGACATGACCCTTAAACCAGCAAATCCAGGATTTGGGATTCAATTTCAAAGAATTGACATGCCCAACCAACCCATTATCAAGGCTGATTGTGATTTAGTAACTGATACTAGCCGTGGAACTACGCTTCAAGTGGGTGACGCCAAAGTAAGTACGGTAGAACACGTATTAGCTGCCCTTGTGGGTATGGGTGTAGACAATGTGTTGATTGAGTTAAACGGTCCTGAGATTCCCATCATGGATGGAAGCTCTATGCCCTTTATTGAATTGATTGAAGAGACTGGTGTTTTGGAACAGGAAGCTGCCAAAGCTTGGTATAGCCTTGACGAAAACATTTATCATTACGATGAGGAAAAGCGTGTTGAAATGGTAGCCCTGCCTGCTATGGACTATCAAATTACCACGCTGATTGACTTTAATAGCCCAGTATTAGGCACCCAACACGCGGGTTTGAAAACCATTCGTGAGTTCAAATCAGAAATTGCGCCTT
>CALRXZ020000053.1:0-22885 GCA_943372255.1 Chitinophaga pinensis | reverse complement strand
AGGAACCTATCATCCATATTGCTAACATACTCATCGTATTGTTGCTTTTTTTCTTCTTCTACACGTGTATTTACGCGCTCTTCCATAGGTCTTCCTGGAGAATAGTAGACATCATCAGGTGTCTGATTAGATTTGTAAGCCGTTGAACAGCCGGTAGACATTAAACCGATGCCAAGTAAAGCTAAAAGTAAAGTGTTTTTCATGGTAGCAGGTTTGTAGAAGTTATATAATGTGAAGTTACATACATTTGCGATGCTGAAAAGGCATCTGACTTTTGTATGACAAATAGTTTGCCATTTAGCTTGCGAACAACCGTTAATTTGTTAAAGAAATCATAAAACGAAAATGGCTAAAGAATTGGCAACCAGAGAAGCAGACTATTCTCAATGGTATAACGACTTAGTAATCAAGGGACAACTAGCAGATTATAGTGCGGTTAGGGGCTGTATGGTTATCAAACCCTACGGTTATGCTTTGTGGGAAAATATGCGCGATGTGTTGGACAAAATGTTCAAAGACACCGGACACCAAAATGCTTATTTCCCTTTGTTTGTGCCAAAAAGTTTGTTTGAAGCCGAAGAAAAGAATGCAGAAGGTTTTGCAAAAGAGTGTGCTGTAGTTACCCACTATCGTTTAAAAACAGATCCGGATAGACCAGGAAAATTAATGGTAGACCCAGAAGCCAAATTGGAAGAAGAATTGGTGGTGCGTCCAACTAGTGAAGCCATTATTTGGAATACATACAAGGGTTGGATACAGTCTTACAGAGACTTACCCATCTTGGTGAATCAATGGGCCAATGTGGTTAGATGGGAAATGCGCACACGTTTATTTTTACGTACGGCAGAATTTCTTTGGCAAGAAGGGCATACGGCACATGCTACAGCAGCAGAAGCCATTGCTGAAACCAAGCAGATGCTTGATGTCTATGCAGACTTTGCCGAGAACTGGATGGCATTACCCGTGATCAAAGGAGTGAAGTCTGCCAATGAACGTTTTGCAGGGGCAGAAGATACTTATTGCATTGAAGCTATGATGCAAGATGGTAAAGCTTTACAAGCAGGTACATCGCATTTCTTGGGTCAGAATTTTGCCAAAGCATTTGACGTAAAATTCTCTGACAAGGAAAATAAATTAGACTATGTATGGGCAACCAGTTGGGGTGTGAGTACGCGTTTGATTGGTGCATTAGTCATGGCGCATAGCGATGACGATGGTTTAATCCTTCCTCCAAAAATTGCCCCTATTCAAGTGGTGATTGTTCCAATATACAAAGGAGAAGAACAAAAAGCCCAATTGGATGAAAGGGTAGGTGCTATTGTAAAACAATTGAAAGCCATGGGTATTTCTGTAAAATATGATGACTCAGACAATCAACGTCCGGGTTGGAAATTTGCAGAGTATGAATTAAAAGGAGTTCCTGTTCGTTTGGCAATTGGAGCACGTGATTTACAGAATAATGTGGTAGAAGTTGCTAGACGCGATACCAAAGAGAAAACCAGTGTAAGCTTAGATGGTATTGAAAACTATATCAAGGATTTATTAGAAGATATTCAAACCAGTATCTTCAATAAAGCCAAAGCCTTCCGCGATGCACATATTAGTCAAGCCGATACTTGGGAAGAGTTTGTACAAATACTTGATACCAAAGCTGGTTTTGTTGCTGCACATTGGGATGGAACAAGTGAAACCGAAGACAAGATTAAAGAATTAGCAAAAGCTACCATTCGTTGTATTCCTTTGGACAATCCATTGGAAGAAGGTAAGTGTATTCTTACCGGAAACCCTTCTACACAAAGAGTTTTGTTTGCAAGGGCTTACTAAGATCTCAAACCTATCTGTATAAAAAATGCCGTCCATAAGACGGCATTTTTTTGTCTAAGTTATTCTTCACTCTTCACTCTTCACTCTTCACTCTTCACTCTTCACTCTTCACTCTTCACTCTTCACTCTTCACTCTTCACTCTTCACTCTCAAAGCGTAATCCCCATTCTAACAGCCCATCTTCTGTACTGGTATTCATAAGTAGAAGTTTCTGGCCAGATACTACTAATAAAACCAAAATTACCTTGGTGGCTGTTAAAGGAATAATATTTCTGACTATATCCAAATTGTAAAACAAATTGGGTATTACCAGCTATCTTTTTTTGTAACCCAATACCAAATTCAGCTACCCAACCCGTGTTTAAATCAAATGCTGGTAAACCTGATTGCCAGGTTTTGGGAAGGTCTGGATTAGCTAAGGGAAAACTGGGTCCTCCATCTGCATAAACAAAGGGCTGCCAAGCTTTTTTACCAAATGATTTTCTTAGGTCTAGAAAAACAGGAATACTGCTATAGCCGTAAGGATCAATGCCAACCCCAATTCCTACCATCCAACTGTTTTTAGAAAATCCATTAATGCTTTGCATGCTAAATTTGCTACCCTGTTCTCCCAGTAAGTTGCCTATGAGATTGGTGCTTTTAAAATGCCATTTTGATTTGCTTGTTTGGGCTGTTGTTTCAAAATAGGTTAGTATCATTAACAACATAAAAAAGCTTGTTTTCTTAATCATGGCTGATGCTAATTTTACTGATTAATTTGGTTTGGTTTGGTTTGCTAAAATTGAATTGATACAGTCCGTCTTTAGCAGATATGTAGGCTATATTATTATGACAGATTACATCATAGGCTTCTTCCAAAGCCAGATTCTGTAAGAGTTTGATATTTTCGGGATTGCTGGCGTCATATATTTTAACACCTATTTCTCCGTCACAAACCATGAGTGTATTGCCTTCCTTGCTTAGCCCCTTGGGGTGCGCAAAGGGATAGGTTTTGAGCAAGATGGGGCTTTGCACATTACGGATATCCAATACATTCATTTCATTTAAATTGCCCAAACAGGTTAAGCCATTAGAACGTAAGGTTACATAAGCATGGGTATCATCTGCAATCACTGGATCACAAACCCTGGCATGTGAAAACATGCTTTGGAATTGCGGACTAGCAGGATTGCTAACACTATAAATGCTCATCCCAGTTTGACTACCAATAAATAGTTTGTCTTTAAAGGGGAATACGGTTTCATTCAATGCATTTGTTTGGATGGTCTTTGATAAGACCGGTTTATCTGCCTGACTAAGATCAATAACTTGAAGATTGAAATTGCTAACACCATATAGCCATCCATTTTGAATGGCCATTTTGGCCATGGAACCAGCTTTGCCATTAGCGGCAGATTTGTCAGATGAGAAACTGGAAGCTAAAGCAAGTGAACTGCTTGAAAACAACATGCCACCTCCAATCCAAATGACTTGTTCGGCACCTAAGCCAACACTATAGCTAGTATCTTTACTATTCCATCCTATGGCGCAAAATCCACTATCAATATAGAATCCTTTTTGGATTTGCTTGTCTGGAAATACTTGACTGATAAAAGATTTAAGTACTAATTGATTTGGATTGCTAATATCAAATGCTAATAAGTCTGTAAAACAATCTGCATAAAGGATATTGCCATTGACTGCCATATCATAGTTTCCAGGAATGGGCAAGAAGGATTTGTTTACTGGTGCTGCTGGATTACTATTGTCAATTACGTGAATACCCTTTCCCGATTCATTTAATAAAATGGTATTCCCAATGAGATACATTTTGCCAGGAGCGGAAACACTAGTTGGCCCTTCTATTTTAATGCCAGCTCTTACATCGGCCAGTTTGGCCAAAATGGGTCTGGTAATAATGTAGCTCTGTTTGGCACTGTCTTTTAAACATCCACTTAGCGCAAAGATGACTAAGAAAAGAAACATCTTTTTAGGAGTAAGAAAAAAATGGTTTTTCATGGCTTATTTTTTATAGGATTTTTTCAAATAAATGGGTTGACTATATTGTATTTGCAGATGATTCCAATATTGTTTGGATTGGATTAATTTGCTCATGCCATTCATGCTTTTCTCCCAACCCAGTGATAAGGATTGGCTTTTTTGGTTGCGTATTTCAATGCCTAATTGTGCATGAATGCCAACTAAATTGGTTAAGGGTCTGGCCTCATACAAGATATTATTTGCCTGATCCACTAGAAGCCAATTGCTGGCAAAATTCCAAGACAAATTAGTGCCTCCATAGAGTAGCCAATTGAGTTTGGAACTTGGGTTTAAATTAAAATGTATTTGAATAGGTACCATTAACCAATGTGCGCGGTTGATTATGCTGTTTTGACTTCCAGGTAAATAATATTCGTTTACAGTAGTTGTTTTGTTATTAGAATTTGATTGACTGCTGATCAGGTAACTACTGTCTTTTTTCAAGCCAGTCAATTGTTGGTTTTGTAAATACCTATAAGATAATCCCATCGCCAATTCCCATCTTTTAGACAAGAGCCAGTTTTTGCTTAGTCCAAGTTCTGCATGGAATCCTTTATTGGATGCTATGCTGTTTGTTATAGTTGGGAAGCCGGATGTTACAGCTGAACTATTATTGTTAAATGCAGCTCTGTCTGCAGCAGTATTATTGCCTAATAAATTTGTTTCAGATAAACGGGTACTTCCAAGTGCTACTAGTAATCTCCAAGAGGATTTACTAGGCTTCTTAGTGAGTAGGGAAGCTATGAGAACTGAAGAAGTATTGCTGTCTTTTTTTGCTGTGGTTTCTTGAATAACTGGCTGAGTTATTTGACGGCTTTCCGCTTTGTCAACTGCAACCTGATTTTGATTAGTATTTGCATGGGTAGTTTCTTTGAATACTTGAGCGATATCGATGGTTGTTATTTGTGATGATGATGAAGAAGAAGATGATGTTGATGATGATGTTGTCTCCGGTTGCTGATGCCGCTGCATTGGTTGCTGCGTTTGTAGGATTTGCTGAACCAATAATGGTTTGCTGGTTTTATCAATAGCGGCATCTTGTTTTTGAATGGGTTCTTTAGATGGGCTTGTTTGATTTACTGTTGCAATAGAATCCTTAGCTAGCATTGAACGCTTGGATATTTCCTGCTTAACATTTTTCTGAGGCAGCTTTGAACTTGGAATTTTGGGAGCTTGTCTTGATGTAAATAAAAACCAGCCTGCAAGACCAATAACCAATAAACCCAGTGGCATCCACCAGAATATGCCGCGTTTCTTGCTTTTCTCTTTGTCTAATTCCAATTCAACCCCCTTCCAAACTTGGGCGTTAGGGGTTAATTGGAACCCGCTGACCTGATCAGCTATTTGATGTTCAAATTTATCCTCCATAGTTCTTGGATTGAGTGTTGATTTGTTCTTGTTGAATGCGTTGTATTAGTATGGTCCTTGCCCTACTATATTGACTTCTCACGGTATTGATATTCAGGTCTAAAAGGTTGGCAATTTCTTGGTGATCATAACCTTCAATAGCATAAAGGTTAAAAACGGTCTGATAGGCTAATGGTAGGTTCCTGATACATTCAATCAACTCCTTGGTGTCTAATTGAATGGCTGGCTGCTCCTGACTTACCGGATGCAATGTCAAGTCTTCTACTTGCAATTGGTTTCGGTATCGGCTGTGCTTTCGCAGATAACTAATAGCCGTATTCACCATGATCCTCCTTAGCCAAGCTTCAAAGACGCCTTTTTGTTGAAATTGTTCCATGTGCTGGAATACTTTCACAAATCCCTCTTGTAAAATATCTTCTGCATCCTCTCTGTTTTTTGTATATCTATAACAAATACCTAGCATGGTTGGCGCATAAAGACCATAGAGCTCCGCTTGGGCGGCCCTGTCCTTTTTGATGCATCGTTTGATCAATTGCGCTGTTTCCATTGTCTTGGTAAACATATGACTCCTGTTATATAGATTTCATTGCAAAGGGACTCAGTTTTTTTTTGAATTATACCAAGTAAGGGCAGCTTATTGGTTATTTTTGCCCAATGCAATGGAAACAGGGATTTTTAGACGGAAAGGTTTTATTGTTTGATAAACCCATGGAATGGACCAGTTTTGACGTGGCCAATAAGGTACGCGCCATAGTCAAAGTTAAAAAAGTGGGGCATGCCGGTACCCTTGATCCATTGGCAACCGGTCTTTTAATCATTTGCACTGGCAAGTTTACTAAAAAGATCAATGAGTACATGGGTATGGAAAAAGAGTATACCGGTACTTTTACCTTAGGTGCTACCACGCCTACCTATGACTTGGAATCTGATCCCGAGAATTTCCAATCTATAGAGCATCTAACAACGGAGCTAATTCATGCTGCAACGGAACCTTTTAAAGGGAATATTTTACAATTACCTCCCCAGCATTCAGCCATTAAAAAAAATGGAGAACGTTTGTATATCTCTGCTAGAAAAGGGGAATTTGTTGAAGTAGAACCCAGACCGGTAACCATTCATGCTTTTGAGATTGAAAAAATAGAAGGCCCCTTGGTTTATTTTAAAGTGGTTTGTTCTACTGGTACTTATATTAGAAGTCTAGCCAATGATTTTGGCCAAACCCTTGGAGTAGGAGCTTATATGAGCAGCTTACGCAGAACCAGAATTGGTAATTTTAGTGTGAACGATGCTACCAATTTGATTGATTTTGAAAAAGAGGTTTTAGCCCTAAGAGCCGCAGAAGCTGATACAGATAATGAGCAAGTCAATAAAAGCTTTCCTGAAACAGCACCGGAAAATGAGGAAGAATAATACTTTAAAACTGGTAGCGTATTTGAATTAGAAAGGCAATCCAATTCCCAATTGTAAAGCATAGTTGGTTACTTCTCGTCCATTGCTTCTAATATCTGTCCAATTGAAATTTTTAATGCTCATCCAGCCTCCATTAACCGTACGCATGGGGTCTTTAACTTTGTAGGCAAAATCTAAACGGATTAAGAAATAACTAAAGTCTAGTCTTAAACCAGTACCTACGCCAATGGCTAAATCGTTGGCCAAATTAGACAATGAAAAACTGGCTTTGGGATCAGTGGGGTCTTTCTTGAGGTTCCAAATATTGCCAATATCTGAATAGAGCGCTGATCCAATTTTAACTCCCGCAATGGTTGCCATGGTGAACCTATATTCCGCATTAAATTCCAAAACCATATCGCCATAGCGATCCCTAAAACTACTAGTAAGAATACTATCGTAAGTATTAGAACTGCCTAGTCCCAATTGTCTCAAACCCCATGCACGCATGCTATAAGGGCCACCCACGGCAAATTGTTTGAAGAAGGGAAGGGTTGAAATTTCTTTGTTGCCTGGGTAATTACCATAATTATAACCCATGCCTGCAAAAGCCCGATATGCCATTTCTGATTTATCCCATTTCTTGGTCTGACGGTATTCTGCTTCTACTTTAATATACCTGTAGATATCATTTCTTAATCCCTTGAATAAACCAAAAATCAAACCCGTTTCTTCTACCCCCAATCTGATATAATGGCTTTTTCTATTAGCAGCATTAATAGTTTTATTATATGACAGACTTTGACTAAAAATATTACCCGTGTTAAAGGAATTGCGTAAGAAAGGGTTCTTTAAAAATAAGGTGTCCAAACCGGGCAATGTGTCTAAGGAATAGAGTTCTACGTTAATGGGTTTGAACAACCAAGTATCTTCTGACCTTCTTTGCACTTTCTTCCATTCATAACCCCAGGAACCCAAAATAGACCTCAATTTGTAATAATCCTTTCTGTCTACGTAAGCAGCATTAAAAGAAAGAAGTGTACGTTTATTGTCAACGGTACTAAGAGCTTTCCAGCTTTTAAAGGGTTGTATGATTTTTGGAAAAGAAAATGTATGTCCAGCACTAATATTGAAAGTCTGGACCAGTTGTTGGTTGTTTTTGTTATTGCCCAAATTCAAATTCAATTCTACCCCTGTTCTAAAACTAGTGATAGATTGAATGGCTCTTTTCCAAACATTTCTGTTTTTATAAGAGAGGTTGGTTGAGATCCCAAATAGATTTCCTGCCCCAATATCACCGGTATTACGGCTACCTTCTAAGTCAACGGTAAAGTTTTGCTTAAGTGCAGGTACCAAGTAAAAATACAAGTCTAAACTGTCTTTGTCTCTTTCAACAATTTTTCCGTCTACCTGTTGCCATGCTCCAATCTGCCCCAAAGTATTCAAGGTTTTAAAATAAGACTCTTCATTAAAAAGTTCTCCCTTGCTTAGAAAAGTATGTTCCTTTAGTGGCTGGTATTTGAATTTACCTACCTGATATCGCATGTAATTGTCTCCATGCTTTTCCTCTTTAAATCCTTTTGAAGTGGTAAGAGAATCTATAACATCTGTAATCTTGGTTTCAGGATAGTAATAAATATTAGCCACATTGAATTGTGTGAGCTTGCTAGAATCGGTAGTTGGCCTTTTTTTAATGCTGATATTCCATGTAGGGTTCTGTCTTCGTTTTCTAGCAGATGCTGCAATCAATTCTGCTTGTTTGAATGGGTCAAGCGTTAGTTCAATCAAGCTAATGTCTGTAGTATCTATTTCTGCATATAGGTCTTCTCTGATTAGTTTGTAGTAACCATTTCGCCTATATATACCAATCATCCTATCTAATTCTGTACTGATTAATTGTTTGCTATAGGGGCTGCCCTTTTTAATTTTAGTATCCCCCATTCTTTGCTTGGCCAATTGTTGCAGTGTACTATCGTCTAATTGGTACCCAACAGAATCTATACTAATATTTTTTCCTTGATTAATGGTAATAGTTGCATTGACCCTTATTTGGTCACCAATACTATCCTTGTGTATGCTGTCTTTGAAACTGGCATAATAATATCCCTGTGAATTCAAATATGCATTCATGAAATTCACGGAACGAATAATATTTAAGCTGTCATAAATAGGTGGATTCTTGATTCTATACCAAAAAAGAAATCGTTGTTCTTTTCTTACTCTGGCAGAATCGTCCCAGTAATTATTCAGATCAGTACTTAGTTTTTTGAGTTCATCCTTAGTACCAGTTCCTTTTAGAACCACTTTATTGCCATACATAAATGGCTTACCAATAGGGTAGTCAACCGCTTTTGTTCTTCTTTCCTCTGAGCAACCGGACAAAGTCAGGAGGGCAATAAGACAGAAAAGCCCAGAAAACCATTTAACTTTAGCCAGTTTCAAACGCATGCACATGATCAGTAAGAATGAACTCAAATATATTCAATCTTTATGCCAGAAAAAACAAAGGGCAGCTGAGGGGGTATTTATTGCAGAGGGTCCCAAGCTGGCAGAAGAGCTTTTAGCTAGCGATTATAAGATTATTAGAGGGTATGCAACTTCTGAGTGGATGGCTGAAAACAAGTCTGGAAAGGGATTCATGGAAGTGTCTGAGATAGAATTGGAGAAAATGACCGGGCTGCAAACAGCCAATCAAGTAATCTTGGTTTGTGAACAGAAAATTCAAAAATCAATTCCCGATTTGTCTAAAAAACTAAGTCTGGTGCTTGACGGCATTCAGGATCCTGGAAATCTGGGTACCATAATCCGGATTGCAGACTGGTTTGGGATTACCCAAATTATTGCCAGTGAAGACACTGTTGAATTGTATAATCCCAAAGTGATTCAATCTACCATGGGAAGCTTTATTAGAGTGCCAGTGTATTTTACCAATATTGTTGAGTTTTTAACTGCTACCAAACTACCCGTATATGGGGCCATGTTAGAAGGCCTATCTATGTATGAGGTTGAAAAACCAGTAACTGGATTATTGGTGATTGGGAATGAATCTAAAGGTATTCGAGAACCCATTCAACACCTGATTAAACAGGCCATTACCATTCCTAGATTTGGTGGGGCTGAATCCTTAAATGCAGCAGTTGCTACTGGTATTTTGGTCTCTCATTTGAAAGGGTAGTGAAAAGCTAGGGACAAGCTATTACCTAAATTGAATGGCTTTTGTTGGTTGGATTTTTCTAATCAGCACTGTGGGTATAATCAAAGACAAATAACAAACCAAGGTTGTTGCTGCGCATACCGTCAATACCTCCCACCAGATAATATGAATGGGTGCTTCGGAAACATAATAGGCGGTCTCATCTAATTTGATAAAGCCCGTGTATTGTTGTAAAAAACAAAGCCCTAGTCCTGCAATTAGACCAATTCCTAAGCCTGCAAATGTGATCACGGTTGCGTGGTACAAAAACAGTTTTTGAATCAGCCAATTATCCGCCCCAAGCGCCTTGAGTATGCCCACCATCCTGGTTCTTTCTAAGATTAGGATTAACAAACAGGTAATTAGATTAATAATGGCAACTATGGCCATCACAATAAAAATCACATTCCTATTTACGTCTTGGATATTCAGCCAATCAAAAATATTGGGGTGAACTTCTCTAATAGTTTTACTCATCCATTCTGCCGGAAGTTTATCGGATAAAACTGCAGAGATTTGATCCATTTGCCGATAGTCTTTGACAAAAATCTCATAACCTCCGGTTTCGTCACTTGACCAATTACCCATGAGTCTAATCAATTGCTGATCTCCAATCACAAAGAGTTTATCGTATTCTTCAATGCCTGTTTTGAAAATGCCAACCACCGCTAATTTTCGATAATTTCTGCTTCCATTGGTTGATGAGATAAAATAGATTCTAAGACTATCGCCAAGGGCAATGCTTAACTGTTTGGCTAATTGTTCTGATACCAATATTTCTTTGGTATAGCCACTATCTACAAATTGCAACCACCTGCCTTTGTGTATAAATGGCTTGAGTTGCAAACTATCATATCCTTTTTCTACGCCTTTTAAAAGTACTCCTTCTATCTCTTTGTTTTTTTCAACAATGGCACTCTTAGTGGCAAATGTTTGAACCTGTGCCACTCCTGGTTCAGATCTTAGAATTTGTTCAATCTTGGGGCTTTTTTGAATGGGTGTTTCTTCAGCCACCAATGATTTGTTGGGTTCAAATTTTTGCACCCGAATATGCCCCCAAAAACTAAATACTTTGGAAGAAACGGTTTGTTGAAATCCATTTACAAAAGCCAATGTGGCAATCATTGACATAACACTCACAGCAGTGGCAACTACTGACAAACGAATGATAAAACGAGCAAAAGACCGCTGTTTGGTAAATGCTATCCGTTTTGCTATGTAAAATGCTAGGCTCAGGTTCTTGGGTTTTGTCAAAACTACACCCAGTGAGTCAATGCAGCAAATGCTTTTACAGTAGGGAGGATTGTTGTAAGTTTGACTATAATCTATTTCATGAAACTTAGGGTCTGCCTTTTTATATTGCTATGCTGCAGTCAAGCCATGGCTCAGCGATTGCCTGATAAGATCTATTTGCCCAGTATTCATGGTGTAAAGTTGTTTCAACAAAATAACCAGTCTAGCTTACCCATTTTGCAACTCAATGCTGGTGACCAATTAGAATTGCATTTTGACGATTTTAACAATTATCCCAAAAACTTCTTTTATACCTACCAGCTTTGTAATGCTGATTGGACACCCGCCAATGTAAATGTGTTTGACTATATCAGGGGTTTTAACCAAGTAAGGCTTAGCCAATATAGAGTGGCTTCTATTGCAGCACAGAAATATGTGCATTACCAAGCACAATTGCCCGACAGAAATGCGCAACCCATACTAAGTGGTAATTATCTTTTAAAAGTTTATCTAGACGGCGATACGTCAAAACTAGCATTTACCAAAAGGGTATTAGTGGTAGACAAACGTGTAACCATTGGAGCACAAGTGCAACAGCCCTATGACAATCAATTATTGCGTTCTCATCAAAAAATTCAGTTCTCAGTAGACACCAAAGAGCTCAACTTAATGAGTCCTCAGCAGGTTAAGGTATTGGTCATGCAAAATAATCGCTGGAGCGATGCGGTTATAGACAAGCAACCCGTTTTTATCCGAGGACACTTGTTGGAATACAATGGGGAGCAAGATTTTGTATTTCCTGCAGGCAAAGAATATAGATGGGCCGATCTGCAAAGTTTTAGATTTGAAAGCGATAGAATTGTAAAAGTAGATAGAACCGTTGAACCTGTGATTGTAACCGTAAAAACGGACCAGCCAAGAAACAGTTTTTCCTATATTAATTTTCAAGACAGAAACGGCTATACAGAAATCAATTGCACGGAATCTGTGAACCCTTGGTGGCAGAGCGATTATGCCTGGGTAGATTTTAGTTATCAACCCTCAGACTTATTAGCTATGTCTGGCAAACAAGTGCATTTGATAGGAGAGCTCACAGGCAATCAAACAAGTGATTCTTCACTTATGAAATTTGATGGGGATGCGGGTAAATTTGTCAAAAGGCTGCTCCTAAAACAAGGTTATTATAGTTATACTATGGCGCTCAAAGACCTGAAAAACCCTCTTGCACCGCTGGATGTTAGTCAAACAGATGGAAATTATTGGGAAACAGAAAATGAGTATTGCATTCTTTTTTATTATCGATCTCTAAGTGGCCGCCACGATGAATTAGTAGGGATTAGTCAACTTAATTCCAGATTGGGTTTGCGGTAGTTAGATTGGGTAATTGATTGGCCAAATACCAATAAGGTTCTATAAAATGGTGTATGAATATCTTTTCTGGATTGTCTGGAAAAGATTGGTAATACGCTTCATTTGCAAGTAACACAATGGTAGGCCCAACACGAACATAATTGAAACCTTCTGCATAGCTTGGTGCTTCAAATCCGGGTAAGCTTTTTGAAACAATTCCTGCTACTGTTTTTCCCAAGTATTTTTCATACCGCCTATTGGCTTTTTTAGAAGCATTGTTCAATTGATTGTAAGCGTATTTAAAAGCAATATTTTTTGGGAATGGTTGTTTGCTGATTAAAGGCTTTGCATTTGTAAAAGGATTGGTCTGATTAAAATCGCTTAGCGCTTGAACAGACAAAGGTGTTTCTGGCACCCAATCGGCACTATTCACAACATTAAAACCCCAACCATCCATCATCCGGCGTTCGTATTCATAGGCAAAAAATAAATTGCCCGGTTTTGGTGCAGCACTGCAATAGGTTTTGAATTGGATATCAGCGGGAATCATTTTTTGTTCCTGTAAACTGGCTACATGAGCACTCAATAAATAGCTAATGCCACCACCTTGTGAATGCCCCAAGATGATCATGTTTTTACAACCCATTTTATATAGGGAATCAATTTTGGGTAAAATGTCTTTGCTCAAAAATGCCGTTCCAATTAACCAACCTGTATGAATGGCTGCCCTTGGATTTTTGGCCAATTGATAAGTGAAGGTATCAGTATTGCTAATGCGAATACTGCCATTGGCTGGCACCATGGCAGCATAAAAATTCTCTACCCAACTGATGGTATTGAGCGTAGTACCCCTGATACTAATGACGGCAATTCCGTTATTGGCCATCCAAAGATCCCAGCGATTATCTAAACCCATGGTTGGAGACCTGTACACAAGTTTACATTTTTCTGATTCAGGAGTATTGATTTTTGTCCAAGGACTATCGCCTTGTCTAGCAGTGATTTTTAATAATTCAAGGTATTCTTGCTTGTCAAAACCAGGGCGGAGCAAATTATTTTGCCCAATACTTGATTGAAAAAAAACGATAAAAAAAAGGATGGTAAAGCAAAATTTGAGGGAACGCATGTGCTTATAATTATGGCAATAAAGTTATTATGGGGGAGGGTAAACTTGCAATTAGTACCAGATTTATTTAAAAAAAGCAGTAAAATTAATTTTCAAACCTTACTTTTGCGCCGGCAGGTCTTACACGACCAGCTCCTGCTGAAACTCCCCAGGGTAGGAATACAGCAAGGATAGGTGGTTGAGCGGTGCGATGTGAGTAGCCTGCCATTTTTTTTTCTTTTGTAAACTAGTGTAAGGGTTTGCAAATTTCTACTGCTTAGTGTTCATTTATCTATCAACACATCATACATGAAATTTTTTATTGACACGGGTAATTTAGCCCAAATTAAGGAAGCCAATGAATTGGGAATCTTAGATGGTGTTACCACCAATCCCTCTCTAATGGCCAAAGAAGGCATCAAAGGCGAAGAAGCCATTGCTGCACACTACAAAGCAATCTGTGACCTGGTTGACGGGGATATCAGTGCAGAAGTTTTGTCTACAGATTTTGCCACTATGGTAGAAGAAGGCAAGAAGCTAGCCGCCATTCACCCAAATATTGTGGTGAAAGTTCCTATGATCAAAGACGGAATTAAAGCCATTAAATGGTTTACCGATAACGGCATTCGTACCAATTGTACCCTGGTATTTTCTGCAGGTCAAGCAATTCTAGCTGCCAAAGCAGGCGCTACCTATGTTTCTCCTTTTATTGGTAGAATTGACGATAGTGGTTGGGATGGAATGGAATTGATTAGCCAAATGCGTCATATTTATGATATTCAAGGTTTCAAAACAGAAATCTTGGCAGCTTCAATTCGTAATGCCTTGCATATTATCAAAGCAGCTGAGGCTGGCGCCGATGTATGTACCTGCCCATTGGATTCTATCCTAGGTTTGTTAAAACATCCTTTAACTGATATTGGATTGGCTAAATTCTTAGAAGACGCCAAGAAAATGTAGTAGTTACTATAGATTTTAGAAGGGTTGGGTACAATGGTATCCAACCCTTTTTGTTTTAGCTAGGTTTGTTGATGCGTTTTAAAGCTTCTTTGACACTTAAATTAGAGAGCGTATTGTTTGCTACAAACTGGCTAACCCAAACAGGATTGGTCTTGCTGTATTCTCTTAATGCCCATCCAATGGCTTTTCTAATAAAGAATTCCTGACTGTCTTTACAATGCAGAATGTATTTGGATAAAAGTTCTTGGTTGGTATTTAATTTATATGTTTTTTGGTATAGGATACTGCTTCTTTGTAACCAAATATTGTCAGATTTATTCCACCTATTGGGCCATTTGGGCACCAGTGAAGGGAATTGAACAAAATATACACCCAACCATTCACTGGCTATACCATCTACACTGTCCCACCAGCTTTTTTCACAAATGCAATACTCCATTAAATGTATACTGTTAGCCGTCCAGAGTGACTTGTGTTTTTTGAATACATCAATAGCAAAATATTGAAACTCGCGTTGGGGTAGAAACCAAAGTTCCTTCACAACAAGTTCCAATGCTTCCACATTTTCCAAACTATTTGATTTCAAATAAGTATTGGTTAATTGATCTCTTAGTGGGGCTTTGATGCCCAGAAATTCAAACTGGTGCAGCATATAGGCTTTCATACCCAATGCCATTGATGGATTGGCATGGATCTGAAAACTTTTATGAATGCCTTTAACAAAAGGATGCATGATTTATTTTGGTTGAATCTGCATATTGTAAAATAGGAATGCCCATTTATCAGCTTCCGCTTTAATTACTTGTTCGGTTGACCTTCCAGAACCATGACCCGCCTTGGTTTCTATGCGAATCAATACAGGATTTTCACCTTGATGATTTGCCTGTTGGGTAGCGGAAAATTTAAAGCTGTGAGCAGGAACTACTCGGTCATCATGATCGGCTGTCATAACCAAGGTGGCAGGATAGGCAGTATTGGGTTTGAAATTATGGATGGGTGAATAGGCTTTTAGGTATTCAAACATTTCTTTACTGTCTTCCGATGTGCCATAGTCATAAGCCCATCCTGCACCAGCAGTAAACTTATGATATCGAAGCATATCCATAACCCCAACAAAAGGGAAAGCTACTTTGGCAATACTTGGTTCGCGTGTAATACATGCGCCAACCAACAAGCCCCCATTTGATTCTCCTTGTATGGCAAGGGTTGCTCTGCTACAATATTTATTGTCTACTAGGTATTTAGCCGCAGCGCTAAAATCGTCAAAGACATTTTGCTTGTTTAACTTGGTGCCAGCCATATGCCATTCTTCTCCATATTCACCTCCTCCACGTAGATTGGCAACAGCATAAATACCACCATTTTCTAAAAGAATAATTGCACTGGTACTAAAATAGGGGGTAATATTTACAGAGAACCCTCCATAACCATACAATAGGGTGGGGTTGGTTCCGTCTAGTTTGATTCCTTTTTTATGCGTGATGATCATGGGAATTTTAGTACCATCTTTTGAGGTATAAAAGACCTGGTTAGATTCATAATCCTCAGACTTGAATTTGACACCTGAATTTTTGTACACTTCAGTTTTGCCTGTGGCGATATCCATCTTGTAAATAGTAGAAGGACTGATATAAGAGCTATAAGTAAAATACAATTCCTTGTCTGCTTTCTTGCCTGAGAATCCATAGGCAGAACCCAACCCAGGTAATGCAATTTCTCTAATTTGTTTTCCGGTCAAATCATATTGGAAAACCTTTGTAATAGCGTCTTTGAGGTAGCTGCAATAGATCTGTCCCCCAGAGCTGCTGACTGATAAAACTTCTTTTTGTTCTGGTATCAATGTTTTCCAATTGGCTGGTGAAGGATTTTCAATTGGGGCTAGCACCATTTTTCCTTTGGGTGCGTTTAAATCAGTTTGAATATAAAAATATTGGTCATCTACAGTTAGAATTCCAGATTGGTTTTTCATATTGTCAACCACAGTTACTATGGAAGAAGGTTTTGACAAATCTTGTACATATACTTCGGAACCATAGGTACTATTGGCCGCATAAATGATCAGCCATCTTTCATTTTCAGATACCTCAGCGCCAATATATCTTCTAGGTGTAGTAGCTCCTCCAAATACCAGTTGGTCTTGGTTTTGTTTGTCTCCCAATTTGTGAAAGAAGAGTTTGTGCTGATCAGTTTTACCTGCTAATTGGCTTCCTTCTTTAGGTTTGTCATAACTACTATAGTAAATGCCCTCATTCTTTTTCCAAGCAATGCCACTAAACTTGACATCTATTAAAGTATCTCCAATTTGTTTTTTAGTAATAGCATCAATGATGATCAATTTTCTCCAATCACTTCCGCCTTCAGAAATTTGGTAAGCCGCAAGAGAACCATCTTTTGAAAAACTAACTCCTGCTAATGAGGTAGTGCCGTTTGCAGAGAAACTGTTGGGATCAAGAAATACTTCTGGTTCTGTACTGCCATTTTTTTGACGATATAAAACGGATTGGTTTTGTAATCCTGTTTTCTTGTAAAAATAAATATAGTCTCCTTCGTGTGATGGTGCAGAATAACTATCGTAATTCCATAATTCTTCCAGTCTTTGCTGAATAGAAGACCTAAAGGGGATTTGATTTAAGTAATCAGTTGTTACCTTGTTTTGAGCCGCAACCCATTGCTTGGTATTTTCAGCAGTATCATTTTCTAACCATCTATAAGGATCGGGTACGGCAATGCCAAAATACTGATCAACAGTACTATCTTTTAGTGTATTCGGGTAAGTCACGGGAATAGATTTAAAACTTGTTTTTGACTGCTTGGTATTGCAGCCAAGCGTAACAAAGGACAACAGCAACAAACAATGAATGGTTTTCATGTTGAATGGTTGTGGTGATGAATTAAATTGTAATAACTGTTCTAGATGCATGACTTGCCGCAGCTGCTGCAATGATTTGCATGACTTGAATGCCGTCTTTAGAAGTCACGGGCATTGCTTTGTCTAGGCTGATGGCTTGACCTACTGCATGGTAATAATCTGCATAATTACCTGTAAGTGTTGGTATTCTTTCGCGAATGCATACACCATCTTTTTCTGTATGTAACAAACCCTGTTCTGCAATGGGCTCTGTTCCCCAGTCTGGTCTATTGGGTTTTTGGTTGGCTACCAAATCTACTTCCTGTACATCGGCCCTTGATTTATGAAAAGAACCCAAACTGCCATGAATCACATAGGAGGGGAAGGGTTCTCTAACTTGGTATCCAGATTTTAATCTAACCCTTAGTTGCGGGTAGTATAGTAAAATTTCAAAATAGTCATCTACTTGTGAGCCTCTTCTGGTAATTCTTAGATCAGCAAATACGGCTTCTGGCATGCCAAAAAGTACCAAGGCTTGATCAATTAAATGAGGACCAAGGTCATACAAAACACCTGCGCCTGGTCCAGGAATCTCTTTGTGTAATTTGGGACTTAGTTCTTCTTTAAATCGGTCAAAATGGATTTCTGCTTCTACAATATTGCCCAATAAACCTTGGTCAATCACCTGTTTCACGGTTTTAAAATCAGAGTCCCATCTTCTATTTTGAAAAACAGATAATTTTACCCCCTTTTCTGAGGCAATGCTGTCTAATTCCTTGGCCTCTTCAACAGTATTGGTAAATGCTTTTTCTACTACAGCGTGTTTGCCTGCAAGTAGTGTTTTTTTACAATAATCATAATGGGTATAAGTAGGAGTATTTACAATGACAAGGTCAATACTAACATCTTCCAATACTTCTTCTAATGAACGGTAGATATGTATATTAGGGTAGAATTCTAAAGAAGCATTGCTAGTTCTTTCCCAAATACCTACTAACTCAAATTGTGGATCTAGTGCTATGAATGGGGCGTGAAATACACGGCCTGACATACCAAAAGAAAGTATGGCGGTACGGATGCTTGTCATGACTAAGTTCTTTTCTCAAATATACTGGCAATATTTAATGAATTCATCGGTCTATTCTACTACCAATGTTTGAATAGAATGGGGTTGACTGCTGTAAGCTACTGCCTTATTACCAATCCCCATGTGGTAGGGGATGGTTTCATTACTTTGGTTCATGACTACCACTATAATACTACCGTCTGTGTTTTTAAAGGCGGTTGTCAATAGTTGTCCCCTGCTGGTAGAACTGATAATTCTTTTTGCGCCAGGTCTGATGAATTTTGAAAAATGACCAATATAATAATAGGAATTTAAATAAGTTAATTCACCTGTTTTGGTATCTGCGTGTACCGGGGCAAAACAAAAATTTCCTACATGGTTTGGACCACCTTTTTCATCAAGTAACACATTCCAATCTGTCCAACCCACTGTCCCATTATTAAAGTCATTGATCAAAGATCTTCCATAGGTTTCTCCCCATTTCCAGTCATTGATTTTTTTAAGATCAAAACTTTCTGCACAACCTTCCGTAAAAATTAAATTCGTTTTTGGAAAAGCTTCATTCACACGCTTAACATTGTCAAATAATTTTCCTCCACCTGTCCAGTCTTCATACCAGTGATAACCAATTCCCCAAACATATTTGGCTGCATTGGGATCACTCAAGATGGTATTGGCACGTTGATACAATAAGTCCCTATTATGGTCCCATGCAATCAACTTTTTATCGGCTAGGCCTGAGCGTGTAAGTGTTGGTCCTAAAAAGTTTTTGATAAAATCTCTTTCTTCTTCAGCAGTATACAAACAAGATTCCCAGCGTTGTTTGGCCATGGGTTCATTTTGTACGCTCAAACCCCAAACAGGAATATTTAATTTTTGCAAACTATTGATATACTTCACATAATAATTAGACCATGATTGATAATAGGCAGGTAAGAGTTTACCACCTTGGAGCATGGAATGATTATCCTTCATCCAAGCCGGAGGGCTCCAAGGACTCACAAATAAAGTTAGTTTTCCCCCAGCCGCTGCAATGGCTTGTTTAATAAAGGGAATCTTATATTGTAGGTCATGGGCAATATTGAATGACTTTAAATCTTTATCGTTCTCGGTAACATAGGTATAACTATCGCTAGAAAAATCACAACTATTAATATTGGTTCTTGCCAGAGTATAACCAATACCATTAACCTTTCCATAAAGTTTATCCAAAAACTCAGCTTGTTTGTTCTGTGGTAGTTTGGCAAAGGTTTCTGCAGAAGCATCTGTAAGCGCTCCCCCAATACCTACAAAGGTTTGAAAGCTTTTATTGGGGTCAACAAAAATAGCTGGTTCTGTTTCAAATGGTTGACCATATGGGCTAAAAGACAGGCTAGCTGTTTTGCTCAATCTTAAACTGCTATTTTCAGCCGTAGTGTAAACGGTTACTTGTGTTGTTTTTAAATTGGCAGTTACTGGATCTGCAACGGTTTTAGTTTGAATAGGCAGAGCAAAAACAGCAATGCCAATGGCGGTCAAGAATGGCTGATTCATATGCAATCGTTAAAGTAAATGGATACTTAAAATTACAAATAAATCAGGGCATTAACTTAACCCATTTTACCTTATCTATTGGCTTCACTAAGCCAATGGAATTGATTCTCGGACAATTGGAAATGACGTTTAGATTTTTTCAAAATCAGGTGTAAGGAATCAGCTTGAAACTTGCCCCATAAATAAATGGAACTATCGGCCATTCTGTATTTGAATCTGGCAAATGGTAGGCTATCAGAACTCAGTTTCCTGAATTCCAACATTTTTGACGTACTGTCTTCTTTGATATTAAAATAACCACGCCCATACCGCTGACGGAATTGAGTATCCTTAGAACCTACACTTCCAAAATTTCCTTTTTCCATGATTAGATTCTGCCACCTTAAAGTATCTGTTATTAAAGCTGGGATAGTATCTTGGTTGCGAACAAAAACCGGAATATCATATATGCCTGAGGCAATGGGTTTGGAATCAGCTTGTTTTTTTTCTTGTTGATAACTGTCATATGCTTGGTAAAATGGGATAACCATGATGATCACAAAAAAAGCCAACTTTAATACCCATCTTCCAATTTTTTTCCATTTTTTATTGGCCATCCATTCCCAAGATTGATTGGACTCAACAGGTTGATTCAACACAAAAAATGCAAACATCCTTTTTGCATCATGCAGTAACAAGAAGATGCTTGCAAGAAACAGATTCATGGAATAAATCTTAACTGGTATATCATAGCAAAGATTGAGCATCATCACATTGAGAAAAACACCGCATGCCATGAATATGCCTATATTAACTGTTTTTCGATTGAATAGAAATAGAGCAGTTAATACTTCTAGTATACCAGAGAAAGTTTCATAGGGATGGGAATAGCCAATAAACATCCAAGAAAAACGCATGGGTAAAAAATCGCCCAATGGCGTTGCCATTTGACTCAATAGTGGATAGGGCATTTGTAAAGGAAAAACTTTCAAAACACCATATGTCATGGCAATCATGGCCAAACTATATCTAACCATAATACGCAACCAGTATTCCCATTTTTCAAAGCGTTTAGTTTTTCTATCTAGGATTGACCATACAACGCCTCCCAGTATTGCCACAAGCATAATACTAAATTGCTGTGCCCAGCCAAAAGAAGTATCGCCACTTCCATTGGGGTAAACCAATTCCTTTTTAATATGGAACAATGATTTGTTTAATCCCTGAACTATCCATTCCAAGAAGTCTGTCCAATAGTGCAAGACGTAGTAGGTACCTGGAATCTGTTGTATATAAGACCAAGGTTCAAATAAAAAGAAAAAATAAATAGCACTAATGCGGAATACCAATTTTTGAAAAAAAGACCAGTCTTTTTCTAGGCTGTTTTGGGATAACTCCATATTTAGGGATTTGTAATAGGAAGATAATAAATTCTTCCAATTTGATAAAAGGTCCAAAAACAAAGTGCGGCATAGATTCTATGCCGCAACTTTTTTTAGGCTAAAAGCCTACCTCCCCCCGGAGTGTGATTTTTTTTCACAAATCAAATCTAATGCAAGAAAAGATGGTAGGGATACCCCCTAGTGGGTATTTTTATGAACGGCGTTTTTAAAATTTATCAATAAGTATTGGTCATATCTGCGTCCACACAAATGATATAATCAGCCTTACCCTTATTCTCTGCTAATAATGACTTGATGTCTTTTTGTGATACAGTAGTGATTGTTGCAATTTTAATGTTTGGACTTTGTTTTTTTAAGTACCAATTAATGCCTTCATAGTTTTCACTATGATAGGATCCATTATAATGTATGAATAAGCTGCCAGGTTTGGAATTGGATAAAATAAAATGGGCCATAGTAGCATCTTTAATGGCCTGTGCCTTAGGTAGATTTTCCCCACCATGCCCACCCATCATGGCAATCATGTTTTTATAACCAGGTAATTCTGCGTCATAAACAATAGGTAATGGTGCCATCCATGATTTTTCCTTGGCAGATAAAGTATCTAATGCACCAAATCCTCCTTTTGCTACTAAGGAAGCATATTTTCTAGGAATATTGGTAGCTGCAAAGCTGAGTTTATTTTCTTTGGCAAAATTGACCAATGGTGCATAGTCAGTTGGGTAGTTTTTCCAGAGTCTGGCAGAAGAGTCTAAACCTTTTGCGCTAAGATTACCATTCAAATAGTTATTTAAAGCGTTTTGATTGTCTTGTTCAAACATTTCAGCACCTAGTACCAGGTCTTTTTTGCTTTGGCAATCTTTGGTAACACTTAATTGCAGCCAATGAGCAATGGCGTTATTATGGTATTCACCAAACAAAACCACGTCATTTTCAACCAATTGTTTGATCATCTTTTCATAAGAAACTTTTTTTCCTTTGCTATTGTACAATATATAGGCTGGTTTTTGTTGTGCCATCAAATTAAAACAAAGCAAAAGCAGCAATTGGCTTAAAATTATTTTTCTCATTTGGTTAAATTACAAAAAAGCCTTGAAGCAGACAAATAGCAAAATCTTGTCAAAATGATAAAATTTAAAATTCGTATTGCGTATTCAGAGATATTATTTTACCTTGTTTCTATATACTTCTTAATCGATTGCATATGAACAGAAGACGATTCTATATCTCCGGATTAGTAGGGGGCGTTGCCTCTTTTTTTGCTGGTTATTTAATTTATGGTGTATTATTTGCTAATCTATTGGCAAAGAATGCAGGAACTGCGTCAGGTGTGGCAAGAAGCCCAGAACAAATGATTTGGTGGTCTTTGATCTTGGGTAGTTTGTTTATGTCCTTGACACTTTCTTATATTTTCAACAAATGGTCAAAAGTAAATAACCTATTTGATGGTGCTGCAGATGGTGCATTTATCAGTTTTTTAATAGCCGCTGGGTATGATTTTACCATCTATGGCAATTCCAATTTATACACCTTAAATGGCACTATGATTGATTTGGTAGCCGCAACTTGCATGGGTACCATTACTGGTGCAGTGGTGGGTTGGATGAATGGAAGG
>CALRXZ020000052.1:0-22970 GCA_943372255.1 Chitinophaga pinensis | reverse complement strand
CTATAGTGCCAACTTTCCATCTCATTTGATGGTGGGTACGGTATATAGTGTAGTGGCAGACCCTACTAGTAACTTCTTTACCCTAAAAGTAAAAACAGGCACTAATTTCTTTGCCCTGCAATATGTGTACTTGGTGAATAACACAGGTTACGCTGAACAAATGACTATTGAAAACAGTACAGAAAAGAATCCATGAGTGACCTTATAAAAAATATACTCCGATTTATCCTGTTCATTCTGTTTCAGGTGTTTATCCTCAATGAGGTATCACCCCTGCATCAATTTATCATTCCTTATATCTATTTTCTATACATTCTTTGGCTGCCTTTTAATACCAACCGATTTGTGTTGCTATTAATCAGTTTTGCCTTTGGATTGACCCTAGATTATTTTACTGGCTCAGCTGGTTTACACGCAGCACCTTGTGTCTTGATTGCCTATTTACGTCCATTCTTGCTTAATTTATTGATTCCACAAGACACTACAGAACACAGTTATTTAGAGCCTAGTATCAAGAGTATGGGATGGGCACCATATAGTTTGTATGTAGCCCTGCTAACTTTTATCCATCATTTCTTGTTGGTTTTAATTGAATGGTTGCAATTTGGAAATTTTGTTTATTTCTTAGGCAAAGTAGCAGGAACAACAGCTGTAAGCCTATTGTTGATTTTTATTACGGAAATGTTGTTTTTCAGAAAGGCCAAGTTCCGTACCAACAAAGCATAACTATCTATCTAATTGTATAATATTTCTCTATGTCTGTATTCAATCAAAGCAGGGGCCGGGTGGTGCAAATTATCTTTGGAGCTGTATTTGTTATCATACTGATTCAATTGATTAACCTGCAAGTATTCTCTGCCAAATACAAATTGGCTGCGGAGAATAATGCTATTTATAGAAAAATTATCTACCCAGACAGGGGAATCATTTTTGATAGAAAGCGCAAAGCCATGCTGGAGAATACCATTAGCTATGATCTTGTGGTAACTCCTGTAGAATCAAAAGGAACAGATACTTTGGCGCTGTGTCAACTCTTGAACATTGACACAGTAGAATATAAAAAACGCATGCGCGAAATTATATTCAAGAATACCAGTGTAAAGCCTTCTGTGTTTGAAGCCCTACTTACACAAGAACTATTTGCCAAGCTTTATGAGAACATGTACAAGTTCCCAGGCTTTAACTTGATAGACAGATCCGTTAGAACTTATCCTTATAATACAGGTGCACAGGTCTTGGGATATATTGCGGAAGTAGATACTAGCTTTTTAAGAAAGCATCGCGAAGAAGGTTATGAGATGGGTGACTATGCGGGGATGAATGGACTAGAGAGAACCTATGAAAAAGTGTTGATGGGTGTACGCGGAATCAAGCGTTATATCAGAGATAATAAGAGCCGAATTCAAGGTTCCTATGAAAACGGGATGTTTGATACTACCGCCGTAGCAGGTAGAAATCTCTATACCAGTGTGGATGTAGAAGTGCAGCAATTAGCAGAAAAATTACTAGCCAATAAGATTGGATCGGCGGTAGCCATTAATCCCAAAACCGGGGGCATTATTGCCATGGTATCAAGCCCCAACTACAACCCCAATGACCTCACAGGTTCCGCGCGAAGAAAGAACCTAGGCAGGATGTTACTTGACACCGCGCGCCCCATGTTCAACCGCGCCATCAAGGGACAATACCCTCCTGGATCTACCTTTAAACCTCTTGGCGCTGTGATTGCACTAGACGAGGGATTGATTACACCTAGTTATGGCGTTGCTTGTTATGGTTCTTATACCAATTGTGGGGTACTAGTTAGGTGTGAACACAAAAATGCAGGACACGCAGCTAATCTTCGTTTGGCATTAGCCAATTCTTGTAACTCCTATTTCTCCGATGTTTTTAGAAAAGCCATTGACAATGATGCATATAAAAATCCAACTGGCGGTTATTTAAAATGGAAGGAATACATGAATGCCTTTGGAATGGGCACCAAACTAGACGTGGATCTTCCATCAGAAGACAAAGCCAGTGTACCAGATACCGCAGTCTATAACCGCGCTTATGGAAAAAATAGGTGGAATAGTTGCACCATTTTAACCTTGGGTATTGGACAGGATAAGATGACGGCTACGCCTATGCAATTAGCCAATATGATGTGCGTGATTGCCAATAAGGGATCTTATTATACGCCACACTTTGTAGATAGTATTGAAAAGGAAGAAGAAGCTGATAAAGCATTCTTGGCAAAATATCGCAAAAAGCATGTAATTACCCATGCATCCGATACGGTATTCCGCGCGGTACATGATGGAATGCATGATGTAACTGTGTATGGAACTGCAGCAGCCATTAAAGTACCCGGTGTGGAATACTGCGCTAAAACAGGAACGGCACAAAATCCACACGGGAAGAACCATAGTATTTTTGTTTGTTTTGCACCAAAAGACAATCCTACCATTGCCGTAGCAGTGATTGTAGAAAATGCTGGATATGGTTCTACTTGGGCTGGACCTATTGGCGCATTTATGATGGAAAAATATTTGAATGATACCATTGCCACAGATAGATTGGCAGAGGTTGAAAGAATTTCAAATGCAGACCTGGTACCATCCGCAATCAAAGAATGGTATGTGCGCAAAGACAACCAACGCCAAGCTAAACTAGCGCAAGAAGCCGCCAACAAAGCAGCAGAGATGAACGAGGAAGAAGAGAATACAGACAAGAATCCTGGTATCAACAAAAAAACAACAGAGGTACAATTGGAAATTGCCCCAACTAAGGAAGAACCTAAAAAGAGCAAGGATTCCAAAAAATCCACCAAAGCCAATACCGCTTTATTCCTTCATGCAGATGACAGGTTTAAAGTAAAAAAATCAAAGGCCTAACATGAGTAGTAGAAATAGTTCTGTATCTAAGGGAGTTGACTGGACCGTAGTAGCACTCTATGCCATCTTGGTGGCTATTGGCATACTTTGCGTTTTCATGGTAGAATACCGAAGTGGCAGTAATTGGCTGCAATTGTTTTTGGGTGGCAAAACCAATTATAGCAAACAATTAATTTTTGCAGGATTCTGTACCCTAGTTGCTGCATTTATTCTCATGGCCGATAGCAAACTCTTCACTGCATTTGCTAATCTAGCATATGCATTTGGGATCTTGTTAATGTTGGCCACATTTGTCATAGGTAAAGACATTAAGGGATCAAGGTCTTGGATTGCTATGGGTGGAGGCTTTAACCTACAACCAGCAGAACTTTGCAAAATCTTTGTGTCCTTAGCATTGGCCAAATACCTGAGCATGCAGAACACGGATTTCTCCAAACTCAAATCTCAACTAATTGCAGGAGCCATTGTTTTATTACCAGCCGTGCTTGCAAGACTGCAACACGAAACTGGATTGGCACTGGTTTATTTGAGTTTTTTTATAGCCATGTATCGCGAGGGTTTACCCGCTGGCATCTTGGTAACTGGTTTATCTTTTGGAGCATTGGTAGTAGCTACTTTAATTGTAGACCCCAACGTGCTGGCCATCACGCTCACGGTCATAGCTATACTCATCATTTATTTTAGCAGAAGACAGATTAAAAGGAATAGCAGACTCTTACTTATTATCATAGCTACTTGGGCGGTCTGTGTGGGTGTACAGCGTTTTGCCGTGCCTTATATTTTCAACAATGTATTTGAGTGTTATCAAAGTCAGCGTATTTATTCAGCCGTAGGTAAGGATTATGATTGTAGTCAGAATAAACACAACAAAACAGAATCGGCTACGCCTGGTGCCAAAACCTTTAAACCAGATGACTATAATGTGCGTCAAAGTAAGATTGCCATTGGCTCTGGTGGATTCTGGGGAAGGGGATTTTTAAAGGGCACACAGACAAGGGGAAAATATGTACCAGAGCAACACTCTGATTTTATTTTCACTTCTCTTGGCGAAGCTTTTGGCTTTGTAGGATGTGCCATATTCTTATTGCTCTATTTGTTTTTGTTGATCCGAATTACGGTGATTGCTGAAAGACAAAGAAGTACATTTAGTAGGGTCTACGCATATAGTGTGGCCAGCGTTATGTTCTTTCATATTGCCGTGAATGTATGCATGACTATTGGACTATTTCCCATTATTGGGATTGCACTGCCACTGATTAGTTATGGAGGATCTTCCCTTCTCACATTCACTGTTTTGATTTTTATTCTCTTGCGTTTAGACGCAGACAGACAAATGGTTTTACGTTAATTGATAAATAGGGCTCATGCAAATTATACCGCTTTCAGAAGGATCTTTTACCATTGACAAAACCAAGGTATTTGTGCCCTTTGATGTTGACACTGAAACTTTAAACAATCGCCCCTTGGGCAGTTTGCTGGTAGAGATTCAACCCTTTGTAGTGGTCACTGCTAGAGACGTGATTTTACTGGATACAGGACTGGGTTATAAAGACGCTGATGGCAATGCACAACTGCATGCCAACTTGCTCAAAGTGGGGATTAATCCATCGCAGGTGACCAAGGTATTGATGAGTCATTTACACAAGGACCATGCCGGTGGTGTTACCATACAAGGAAGCAATAGTGAAGAAAGATTTATCAGTTTTCCTTATGCCCAATACTATGTACAAAGAAGAGAATTTGACCATGCTTTGCAAGTAGGAACCGCTTCCTATATTGTAGAAGATTTTCAATTATTGGAAGAGTTTAGCAAAGTGGTTTGGTTGGAAGAAGACGAGGGTTGGATTGACGAATATATTCAGTTTGAATTAACGGGTGGGCATAGTTTGTATCACCAAGCATTTTGGATTCACGAAGAAGGAGAAACTGCTTTTTTTGGAGGAGACGTGGCCCCACAATTACAACAGATGAAGAGCCGTTTTGTAGCCAAGTATGACTATGATGGCAAGAAATGCATGGAGTTTAGACAACGTTGGTGGGCTGAGGGTCAGACCAAACAATGGACTTTTTTATTCTATCACGATATACAATCGCCTATTTGGCGTGTGGGTTAATTTAACTTTCTAACCTAGGTTAAAAAAAATAGGCAATACCATGAAGTATTGCCTATACAATAAAAGTTCCCCCCTTTTATTGTTTGTTTAGTCCCTTTTGCAAACGCTGTTCGCGTCTGTCTTCCAATTCTTTTTTAATGGCATTATTAAAGTCACGGTCTAGAGTCAGTGATTTGTTTACACGATCATCTGCCACTAAAATCTTTTTCATTTCTACTTTGAATTTTTTACGCTCTGCCAACATTTTTTCTTCAAAAGCAATTTCATCGTCTTTTTGCTCCTGTCTAATTTTCCTTGCTTTATCACCAAAGTCATAATAGACTGGCCAGAATTTTTGTGCTTCTTCTGAGTTCAGCGTTAATTGCTTGGTAATAAAAGCAATTTTCAAACCCTGTAAATTAGGTCGGTCTACTGGTGGGCGTTCAGGTTGTGCTTGGGCGCTGATCTGCAAGAAAGCCAGCAAACACAACAGTGAGATGATCTTTTTCATATTAAGTATTTTATTCAGCAATAGCTGATTCCATATGGCTGTTTTCTTCTAAATAATCATTCAGTTTTTCATTGCTGATGGTCTGAATATGATCAGTTAATTCAGGCAATTTTTGATTGGGGCTAGCCAATACTTCATCTACGGTAATGGTCTGATTTTGTTCTAAATAATGTTCTAAGTCAGCATCAGTAACTGCATCCAATGCTGTTCCCAAATCTTCTAATTGATATTGTTCCTTCATTTGGTTTACAGGCTTATCAGAGAACATAAATGCACCCGTTACCAAAATGCCTGTGAGCATGGCAGCAGCAGCATACATGATCCATTTGTGGGCTTTACCCATTTGTACTACAGGAGCAGTTTTTTGTACCAGTTTAGACTGAGCCAAAATGGAAGAACTCTGCTCTTGGGACTTAATCCTATTTATCAATGCTAGGGGCATGGCTTCAAAATAACCTTCTGGTGTCTGAAAAGATAGTGATGACTCCCTTAAAAAACTAGGCTCTTGCACCAAGGCCAATGGCTCCAAAGCTTCAAAATAGCCTATTGGCGCTTGAAAAGGCAGCACTGCACTGGCATTTGCCAAAACTGGTGCTATCTCTTGTAATTCTGCTTGTATGGGGTTACGTGAATACATTGCCATTCTTTGACTGCAATAGATCAGTCCGGTTTAATAGTTTTTAATAAATTCTTCAATTTTTTTTGCAGCGTGATGGTAACTAGCTTTTAAAGCACCCTCACTGGTATCCAAAACCTTGCTCATTTCTTCATAAGGCATAGCGTCATAATAGCGCAAATGAAAGACCAAACGTTGCTTTTCAGGTAATTCCTGAATGGCCAGTTGCAAACGCCATTCTAGTTGGTTGGCGTTAAAATGCAGGTCTGCTTTTACCTTATTGGCCAAGGACTCAGACATTTCATCCAGACTTTGAGTGGCTTTTCTTTGTTGCTGGGCCAAAAAGCTTAAGGTTTCATTGGTAGCTATTCGGTACAACCAGGTAAAAAGCTGACTTTCCTCTCTAAAATTTTCCAATCCTTTCCAGATCTTAATCAAGGTATTTTGTAAAACATCGTCTGCATCAGCATGGTCAATGACCATTCTGCGAATATGCCAATATATTTTTTCCTGATATTTTTTGACCAATTGCGTAAAACCCTGCTCCCTGGTAGCGGCATTGGAAAATAAGGCTAACAATTCTTGGTCCGGAGCGTGCATGGGTTCACTTGAAGCATTAAGACTAATGGAAAAGTAAAAAGTTTAATTGGCTTGTCCGCTTTTTTTATGTGCTAGATGACCCATTTTAAACAAATGAAATATGAAGTCCCAGCCTTAAAAATGGAGTTCTTTATCACATTAAATTAATTGCCATAACTAACAATCATTAGCCCCAAAATCAATCCTGACAAGGTTTTCATGGCATTAGTCGAGGAATTTAGGGGGGAATTATTTATCTTGGGGGCTCAATTATTATATGCCTTCATCAGAATATATACTCAATTTCAAACGCAATGTGACCGATAAATACACTATTTACAATAGTCTGTTTTCGGCCCTGCCCTTCTCTGGAATAGCCAATGTGGGGGCTTTATTACCCATTTTATTACAAGCCTGTATAGATGGCTACGCCGATGGCAAAACCCCCATGCAGATTGTAGACCGGTTCTTTGAACAACATACCAATGCGGTTACTGAAGCAGACAAACTAGACCGATTATTCAAGTTTGTACAATATATAGAGCGCCAGATTGTGTTGTTTGACGCCATTGAAGACGCGGCATTTGACACGGTGAACAATATTGATGGTCCGGGTAGTTTAAAATCCCTGATCAATGAAGCAGGATTTATGGGCAAGTCCAACATGCTCAAACAAAAGCTGAGGAAATTCAAAGTGCGGGTGGTACTTACGGCTCACCCTACCCAGTTTTATCCGGGCAGTGTGTTGGGGATTATCCATGACATGAATGAAGCCATTCGGAAAAATGATTTTCATACCATTAATGCCTATATACAACAGTTGGGTATTACCCCGTTTTTTAACAAGAAACAACCCACTCCACTAGACGAGGCCGTGAACCTCATGTGGTATTTGGAGAATATCCTTTACCCATCTATTGGTAATATTTACAACTATATTAATCGCGAAGTTTTTGATAGCGCATATGACGGAGAAAATCCATTTATTGAACTAGGTTTTTGGCCTGGCGGCGATAGGGATGGCAACCCATTTGTAAATGGACCTACTACCCTAAAAGTTGCCGATGCTTTGAGAAGTGCTATTGTGGTTTGCTATTATAGAGATATTCGCAAACTCAAACGCAGACTTACTTTCACGGGTGTTGATACCATTATTGCACGGTTAGAACAACAGCTCTACCAAAATGTATTTTTACCCGAGCAGAGCAAGCGCATTAGCAAGGAAGAATTATTGCATGAGCTATATGAGGCCAGAAATTTATTGATGGAACACCATCATTCTTTGTTCTTGAACAGACTAGATAGTTTGATCCACAAAGTCAAGATTTTTGGTACCCATTTTGCATCCCTTGATATTCGCCAAGATAGTCGGATTCATACCGCTGTGCTCTTGCAGATTAACCAAGAATTAATTGCTGCGGGAGAAGCAGCTATTCTTCCCGAGAATTATGGCCAATTAGATTTGCTGGGCAAATTAGCCACCCTTGCTTCTATTGAGCGCGTGATCAATCCAAGCCTGATTCAGGATACTATTTCAAGAGATACTTTAGAGAGTATCTATGCCATTAGAACCATTCAGGCAGAAAATGGGGTGGAGGGTTGCAATAGGTATATTATCAGCAATTGCCAGGGTCCAGTGAATATGATGGAAGTATATGCGCTACTACGCTTATGCGGATGGAAAAAAGAGAGTATGCCCATTGATATTGTGCCCCTTTTTGAAACCATTGATGACCTTGCACAGGCAGAAACCACTATGGACTTTTTGTACCACTTACCTGAGTACAAACAACATTTGGAACTGCGTGGCAATCATCAGACCATTATGTTGGGCTTTAGTGATGGCACTAAGGATGGTGGCTATTTACAAGCCAACTGGAGTATCTATACCGCCAAAGAAAACCTGACCGCTATTTCTAGAAAATATAAGATTAAGGCTAAGTTCTTTGACGGACGTGGTGGACCACCATCACGCGGTGGTGGAAAGACTCATAAATTCTATGCTTCCATGGGTAATAATATTGAAAACGAAGAGATTCAATTAACCATACAAGGGCAAACCATTACATCCAATTTTGGCACCATTCAGTCTTCTCAATACAACCTAGAACAGTTGCTGAGTGCAGGTTTGAGCAATGAGCTCTTTGCCGATACCAGAATGCAATTGTCTCATCACGATAGATTCCTGATGGAAGAACTGGGCAAGATTAGTCACCAAAGTTATCAGGACTTTAAAACACATCCCTTGTTCCTGGCTTATATGCAACAGTTTAGTCCGCTAAACTATTATAGCAAGAGCAATATTGCCAGCCGCCCCGCCAAGCGTGGTAGCGGTGGAGGCTTACGTTTTGAAGACCTGCGCGCCATTCCTTTTGTAGGAAGTTGGAGTCAGTTAAAACAAAATGTACCAGGATTTTTTGGCGTAGGAACGGCCCTACAAGCCATGAAGGACCAAGGTTTGTGGGACGATACCAAAGCCATGTTCCGCAATGTCTTATTCTTCCGCACGCTCATAGACAATAGCATGATGAGCATGCTTAAATCCTTTTTCCCACTCACCGAATACGTGAAAAAAGATCCACAATTTGGACCAGTATGGGAAATGATTAAAAAGGAATTTGACTTGACAGCCACATTGGTCATGGAATTAGCAGATGCAATTTCACTCATGGAAGATGATAAAGCCGGAAGAGCTTCTATTCAAATGAGAGATAAGATTGTATTGCCACTACTTACCATACAGCAATATGCTTTGAACCAATTGCATGGAAGAGAGATAGAACCGGATTTAAAAGCGGTCTATGAAAAACTCTTGACCAGAACCATGTTTGGGGTGATTAACGCAGCCAGAAATTCAGCATAAAGGAAATCTGATTTTCAGTTTGCAGCTATTGGTTTTAAGAAGTCTAGCTAGTTATTTGTTGTCCTTGTATTGCCAAAGATGCAAGCAAGCATAGGTTCTATAAGGGCTCCATTTGGCGGAGAGTTCCAGCATTTTTTGCTTGAGTTCCTTTTTGTCTAAATGTTCTAGTTTATAGAGCTTGATCATGGCTTGTTGAATACCCAGGTCATCCACTGCAAATACGTCTTCTCTGCCCAAAGAAAACATGAGCAGCATTTCTACTGTCCATTTACCTACTCCTTTGATCTGAACAAGCAAATCAACAATGGCTTCATTGTCCATTTTTTGCAAGGTCTTGTCTGTGATTTTATGTTCAATACAAAAAGCAGCCACATTGTGTATATATCCTACTTTGGCATAACTCAGTCCAATGCCACGCAGGGTTTCAATGGGTGTGTCCAAAACCTGTTGGGGCTTGGGTTCTTTGCCATTATATAATTCTAAGAATCGTTTGAAAATTACTTTGGCCACAGCTGTACTCAATTGCTGGCTCATAATGCTGGCCATTAAACGCAAGGGGATATTCTTCCGCATTTCAAGTGCAGGCAATGCTTCTACCAAGGCCTTGGATAATTTGCGGTCTTTTTCTAAGTGAGCTAGATATTCCATAAGTTTAAGATACAGCATTTGTTTGTGCAAGAAATATGCTGCTACAAAATCTTATAGAATTCAGTAGCTTTCCTAAAAAAAATGAAAAGCCCCAGCAAGGCCATAATAGCCACCCTACTTATTTTCTGCAGCAGCATTATTAGCAATCAAATCAAGGCACAAGACAAAGACGAATTAAGCATTCGCAAAATTTTGGCTTCCCAAACCGAGCAATGGAATAAGGGAAATATTGCCGCATTTATGAACGGTTATTGGAAAAACGATAGTTTGTTGTTTGTGGGCAAATCCGGCGCCAATTTTGGCTATCAAAAAACCTTGGACAATTATTACAAGGGTTACCCCGATACCGCCGCAATGGGCAAACTCAATTTTGACTTGATTCAAGTTAAGAGACTGAGCCCCGAATATTTTTTTGTCTTGGGCAAATGGCATTTGAAAAGAAGCATTGGTGATATAGGTGGCGCGTATACCCTACTCTTTAGAAAAATCAAGGGAGAATGGGTGATTGTGGTAGACCATAGCAGCTAACTGTAAGAATTAGCAACAATTTGCTACTCATCAATTACTAAAACAAAAAACATGATTCTCATTATTTTAGGCTTGCTTGTATTCATAGCAGCTTTTTCATTAAAAAAAGCCAACCATCCCCTTCCCCAATACGCCAATGCCGCAAGGATTACGGGTATTTCACTCATAGTGATTGGTTTTTTAACTTCTAGCATCAAACAAATTGACGCAGGTCAAATTGGTGTTAAGTCTATGTTTGGTAAAGTACAGAACGATGTATTAACCAGTGGTTTGACTATTGTGAATCCCTTGGTAGACGTAAGCAAAATTGATATCAAGACCCAGAACTATACCATGAGTGGAGTGCATGATGAAGGGGACAAAGCAGGTGATGACGCTATTCGTGTATTGACTGCAGATGGTTTGGAAGTAGTCATAGACTTGACTGTTTTATACAGGGTATTGTCTACAGAAGCGCCTAATATTGTAAGAGAAACCGGTTTGGATTTTAAAGACAAAATTGTGCGCCCCATTACCCGTACCAAGATCAGGGACAATGCCGTGTTCTATACTGCAGTTGATTTGTATAGCACCAAGCGTGACCAGTTTCAAACCAGGATCTTCAAAACCATTGAAGACAATTTCAAATTAAGAGGTTTGGTCTTAGAACAATTATTGGTGCGCAATATTACTTTGCCTGCCAGTGTAAAAGGTTCTATTGAAGAAAAAATAAAAGCAGAACAGGACGCACAGAAAATGGAGTTTGTACTGCAAAAAGAAAAACAAGAAGCTGAACGTAAGCGCGTAGAAGCACAGGGTATTGCAGACTATCAGCGTATCATGAGTTCTGGTCTTACTGACAAACAGTTACAGTATGAGCAGATTCAGATGATGAAGGGACTAGTTACATCGCCCAATGCAAAAGTGATTATCATGGGTAAGGGAAGTTCTCCCGTAATCCTAGATACCAAGGATGATAAAAAATAAGAACGCTGAATAGTAATAGAGAGCATCGGCCCTGCCGGTGCTTTTTTTATTGGGGTTGCTCAAACTCTGAATAGCCGGGGTCCTCAAAGTCTATCGGCTTTAGCCATAGCTTTTTTAGGTACCTAAATAGGAGTACAAAACTCACAATCATCCAAGTATAAAATAGGATTTGCGCCAAGTGAATGCCCTGATCTAAAAAACCAAATTGGTACATGATACCCAGGGTAGAATTAATGGCCATCCAAAAAATGGCTAGTGCAATGGTATTGACTATGCGCAATAAATATTCCCTAACGCCTGGTTCCATGATGATGATTGTATAGTGAATGACAAGTAGTTGCCTGAATTGTTCAAACCTAGTCAAAACTTTGGTTGCTAACGGCTGCCAGTTTCAAGATTCGGTCAAACTGGGCTGGGGTTAGGTCATTGTAGAAATAGTAAATAGGATCTACCTGACGGCCACTTCTATGCACTTCATAGTGACAGTGTGGCCCAGTACTTTTTCCAGTACTACCTACATAGCCAATCACTTCTCCCCTTTTCACTTTCTCTCCCACGCGGGCTTTGATCTTAGACATATGCCCATAAAGTGTTTGATAACCAAATCCATGGTTGATCATGACGCGGTTACCATAACCACCAGTATTAAAACCTGCATCACTAACAATTCCATCAGCAGTGGCATAAATAGGCGTACCAGATGGGGCCGTAAAATCCAAACCGGGATGTAGTCTTCTGTCTTTGTAAACGGGATCAATTCTATAGCCAAAACCTGAAGCAATTCTATCTAGGTTCTTATTGCTCACGGGTTGAATAGATGGTGTTGCATTGATCAATTTTTCCTTGTTCTTGACCATATTGGTAATTTCCACATAAGACTTGTCTTGTGATTTTTGCCTAATGGCCAATAGGTTTAACTGATCGGTCATGCTATTGACTAGTTCGGTTTCACCCATACGAGCTACCATTTTCACTTCGTTCTTTTTCTCTACCACTTTGGTACGAATACTATCCGGAATGGGTTTTGATCCAAAAATTTCACGGTATACATTGTTGTCCCTATTTTCCAGTTCATCCATCTGTAATTCCAGCTCATTCATTCTTTCACTCAGAATGCTATAGCGCTGTTTCATGTCTTCGTTTTCCTGACGAAGGAATTTCTCCTTGGGGCTATCAATGTATTTGAAGACAATAAAAACAATCAGTAAACCAGTTACAATACAGGCCGTTACAAAGGCAAAGACCTGTAAGAGTCTTACCCGCAGCGGCACTTCCAGTTTTTCAAACCGGAGGGTATGGGTATTGTAATAGTATTTGATTTTCTTCATCGCTTAAGACTTCTGCTTTTGGGATTGCATTTTTAGGCTCCATTCCCGGGCTGAATACCATGTATTCCACCCAGTAATCCTTACCTTTGCAACCCTTGAAAAGCCATCAAAGATAGTTTCAAAGGGCTAAAACAGTGATTTAAATTTCCATAGAACATGAACAGCAGTTCCCAGATTCGTCAGCAATTCCTTGATTTTTTTGCATCCAAAGGGCATCAGATTGTGCCATCGGCCCCCATTGTGGTAAAGAATGACCCTACCCTGCTTTTTACCAATGCGGGAATGAACCAGTTCAAGGATTTTTTTCTGGGCAACAAACAGGCACCGTCTCCACGTGTGGCCGATACCCAAAAATGTTTGCGCGTGAGTGGCAAACACAATGACCTGGAAGAAGTGGGTGTAGATACTTATCACCATACCATGTTTGAAATGTTGGGTAACTGGAGCTTTGGCAATTATTTTAAAGCAGAAGCCATTGCCTGGAGCTGGGAGCTATTAACTGAAGTATACAAAATTGACAAGAGCAGACTCTATATAACCATTTTTGAAGGCGATGAAAAAGAGCAATTAGAAAAAGACTTGGAAGCTTTTGAAGAATGGAAAAAATGGATTGCCCCAGAACGCATTTTGTTGGGGAATAAAAAAGACAATTTCTGGGAAATGGGTGATACGGGACCCTGTGGCCCCTGCTCTGAGATACATGTAGACTGCCGTCCAGACGCAGAACGCGCGCTGGTAGATGGTAAGACTTTGGTGAACAATGACCATCCGCAGGTGATAGAAATTTGGAACAATGTATTCATGCAGTTTAACCGCCTAAAAGACGGTAGTTTGGAACCCCTACCTGCAAAACACGTAGATACGGGTATGGGTTTTGAAAGGTTGGTGCGCGTGATTCAAGGCAAGACCAGCAACTATGATACCGATGTATTTACTGGCACCATTGCGCATGTAGAAAAAATTACTGGGCTGAGCTATGATTTTAGCGCCAGCAAACAAGCCATTGCTTTTAGGGTGATTGCTGATCATATTCGCGCCATCAGCTTTACCATTGCAGACGGACAATTGCCTTCCAATACAGGAGCGGGTTATGTGATCCGCCGCATTTTGCGCAGGGCTGTTCGCTATTATTATTCTTATCTGAATTATAAGCAACCACTTTTACACCAATTACTGCCCCAATTGGCAGAACAATTTGCTGGTGTATTTCCTGAACTCAAACAGCAATTGGATTTTGTAAGTAAGGTGGTGAAGGAAGAAGAAGACGCATTCTTAAGAACACTAGACAAGGGTCTTAAACGCATAGACGATTTATTGGCCGCCAGTGCCCAATCGGTAGAAAAACAAATTGGTGGTAAAGCAGCTTTTGAACTTTTTGACACATTTGGATTTCCCATTGACCTGACCAGGTTAATCGCTTCTGAAAATAGTATTAGCGTAGACGAATCTGGTTTTGAAACTGAAATGCAACAACAGAAAAACAGGAGCCGTGCTGCTTCTGTTTTGGATACCGAAGACTGGGTGGTTTTGTCTGAAATAGCTGGCGAAGGCTTTGTTGGGTATCATGATATTTTGGTTTACACGCAGGTAACCAAGTACCGTAAAATCAAGTCAAAGGGCAAGGAACAATACCAATTGGTCTTGGCTACTACTCCCTTCTACGCCGAGAGTGGTGGACAAGTGGGCGATACGGGTTGGTTGGAATTTAGTGGAGAACGCATTGAAGTAACCGATACCAAAAAAGAGAATGACTTAATTGTTCATTTTGTAAATAGCCTACCCGCTAATATTCAAGCAGAATGTAAGGCCAGCATTAATGTAGAAAAAAGACTCTTCACTTGCTATAACCATACTGCAACGCACTTAATGCACGCGGCACTCAGAACCGTTTTGGGTACCCACGTGGCGCAAAAAGGTTCTTTGGTGAATGAAGAAGAACTGCGTTTTGACTTCTCTCATTTTGCGCGCGTGACTGATGAAGAACTACGTCAAGTAGAACGCATGGTCAATGACAAGATTCGGGAAAATATTCCAGTTGTGGTGCGTGAATTACCAAAGGAAGAAGCACTAAAATTGGGAGCTATGGCCCTTTTCGGAGAAAAATATGGCAACACCGTACGCGTAGTAACTATTGATCCCAATTATTCAATAGAACTATGTGGTGGTACACACGTATATCATACAGGCATGATTGGATTATTTAAGATAACCGCAGAATCTGCTGTGGCTGCAGGTGTGAGAAGAATTGAAGCGCTAACCGGAAGCAAGGCATTTAATTATTTGTATGATCAATTTACCGGACTTAGAGAAGTGGGTACCCTACTCAAAACCAAAGACCCGCTCAAAGCCGTTGAAAAAATTATCCAAGAAAAACAAGAACTAGAAAAGAAATTAGAAAGCCTAGAAGCCAAACAATTGGTAGTGATTCGTGAGCAATTGATTGCTAACAAAGAAGCATTCACATTGAATAGTGGCGCCAATGGATTTTTTGTAGGACAAGAAGTAAGCGTAAGCAGTGCCGATCATTTAAAGAAACTCTGCTTTGATCTGAAAACTGAGCTAGGCAATGATTATCTGGTAGTCTTGGTGGCCAATTTGGCTGGCAAACCATCCGTCTGCATTTTGTTGTCAGATAGCATGGTCACAGACAAAAATTTAGAAGCGCCTAAGATGATCAAAGAAATAGTAACCCCGCTGATCAAGGGTGGTGGCGGCGGACAAAAAACATTGGCTACCGCTGGGGGACAAGACGCTAGTAACCTTGGCCAAGTAATTGCAAAGATTAAGGCGTTAGTGATGTAACGCAATAACTTCTTATATCAAATCCCGGCCAAGGCTGGGATTTTTTTTTGCCCAAGCATTAACCTTGATTAACCATTGTGCAAGGTTCATTAAGGTAGTACCCATCTATATTTGAATCATCAAACAAAAATGATTCTATATGAATAAGCAAATCATCTACAGTACCTTTTTGGCTTTGAGTCTTAGTGCTTGCGCGATGGCACAAAGCAAGGATGCACCAAAAGAAAAAAAATCCAAAGTGGAAGAAGAAGTCATTGTTATCAACGATGGCGCAAAAGGAACAGAAAAAATGACCGTGCGGGTTGATGGAAATAAAGTGACCATCAATGGCAAGGACGTTGACAGTTTTAAAGACAGTGATTGGGAGAAATTTGGCAACAAAAAAATCATCGTAAACATGCATGGCAAAGATGGTTTTAACATAAATATGCCTCCCATGGAATTCAACACAGAAATCAAATCCAACAAAGCCATGTTGGGTGTAGTTACTGAAAAAACAGATAAAGGTGCTCAAGTAAAAGAAGTGAACAAAGAATCAGCTGCTGCCAAAGCGGGTTTACAAGTAGGCGATATCATTACCAAATTGGGTGATACCAAGATTGAATCTGCCGATGGTCTTTACAATGCGGTAAGTAAATACAAACCGGAAGAAAAAGTAAGCATTACTTACTTGCGCGATGGAAAAGAAAAAACTACCAGCGCCGTACTAGGAAAAAACACTTCTGTGAATATTCGCTCCATGAAAATGGACAAGGGTAATTTTGATATTCGCATTCCCAACTTTGAACACAATTTCAATTTTGACGAGAACATGATGAAGGGTGGACCAGGCAATGTTCGCATCATGACTTCCAATGGCCGCCCTAAATTGGGCATGCAGATTGAAGACCTGGAAGCTGGTGACGGCGTTAAAGTGACCGATGTAGATGATGACCTTCCTGCTGGAAAAGCTGGTTTAAAGGAAGACGATATTATTACCGATATCAACGGCAAATCTGTTAAGTCTGTTGACGAACTTAGAGACCAGATCAAAGACCTAAAACCCGGTGATGCGGTGAAACTAGGTCTAAAAAGAGGCGGAAAAGCCCAGACCCTAGAACTCAAGATTCCCAAGAAATTGAAGTCTGCCAACCTATAATGGACCTATTTAGTTTTTCTCATGTTGTGCAACCACGCCGCTCTCGGCGTGGTTATTTTTTTGACAAAATGCTTCATTCTCACCGGCTTCTGCTACTAGAAAGCTATTTTTGCAACCTATGTCATGGAGCGATAAATATCAGGTGGTGATTGGGTTAGAAGTTCATGCCCAATTAGCTACCCAGAGCAAATTGTTTTGCGGAGACAGTACGGCTTTTGGCGCGGAGCCCAATACCCATATCAGTCCCATTACCATGGGGCATCCGGGTACCCTGCCCAAGACCAATGCCAAAGCGGTGGACTACGCCATTAAAATGGGTTTGGCCTGTGGATGCGAGATTGAAAAAGACAATTATTTTGCCCGTAAAAACTACTTCTATCCGGATTTGCCCAAGGGCTATCAGATTTCCCAGCATACCACTCCTATTTGTAAGGGTGGGCTGGTGAGGATTAAAACCGCAGATGGTAGCTATAGAAATGTACAACTAAACCGGATTCACTTAGAAGAAGACGCTGGTAAGAGTATCCATGACCTGGACCCCAATTTTACTTGTATTGACCTAAATAGAGCGGGCACGCCACTAATTGAAATTGTCACCGAACCCGATATTTTCTCTGCAGATGAAGCTTGGCAATACGTAACCGAGATTCGCAAACTGGTGCGTTGGTTGGGGATCTGTGATGGCAATATGGAAGAAGGTTCCCTGCGTTGCGATGCCAATATATCACTGCGCCCCATTGGCACAGAAAAACTGGGTACCCGTGTAGAAGTCAAGAACCTAAACAGTATTCGCAACGTAAAAAAAGCCATTGAGTTTGAAGTAGAACGATTGGCAGCTTTATTGGATGCTGGCGAAAAAATACAACAACAGACCCGCAGTTTTAATGCGGATAATGACACCACATTTGCCATTCGTGACAAGGAAGAAGCCAATGACTACCGCTATTTTCCTGATCCGGATTTAGCCCCTTTTCATTTAACAGATGCTTTTATTGCAGACCTGCAAGCGCAGTTGCCCATGCTTCCCAATGCACTCATAGCCAAATACAGCCAAGACTTTGGCTTGAGCGATTATGACGCGCAGCAACTCTGTGATGAGTTGGCTAGCACCCAATATTTTGAATCAGTGATCAAACATACCCAACACTATAAAGCGGTGGCTAACTGGATGCTGGGACCTATTAAACAATGGCTGCACGAGCATCATTTGGGCATTGAAGATTTTCCTTTAGCCCCTGAGCGATTAGCAGATTTGTTGAACCTAGTTGATAGTGGTAAGGTTAATTTCTCTGTGGCATCTTCCAAATTATTGGGAGCCATGTTAGAAAACACCCAAGCTACTGCCCTGCAATTGGCTGAGCAATTAAACCTGATTCAAGTTAGTGATACGGGAGAGTTGGCGGCTTGGGTAGAACAAGCACTGGCTGCTATGCCAGATAAAGTAGCAGAGTATCGCAAGGGCAAAAAAGGTTTGATAGGATTATTTGTGGGTGAAGTAAAAAAATTAAGCAAGGGCAAAGCCGATCCAAAAATGGTGACTGCATTACTAGAAAAAGCCCTGCAATCATAAACGAACAAGCATCCCCAAGGGGATTAAACAACCAATATGAAAAAAATCATTCTTCCATTCTTGCTAGCCATGTTGCTATTAGCCTGTCAAGAAAAAAAACACGGTGCGTTTGTAGTAAGTGGTCTAGTGACCAATGCGCCTGAGCAAAAAATTCTCTTGCAAGAAATTCCTTTTGCGGGTGAGCAACCCATTACACTGGATTCTGCTACTTTAAAAAAGAACGGAACCTTTGAACTCCGTGCCATGGGTAAGGAAGAAGGACTCTATCGTTTACAATTAGAAAAAGGCCCAGCCATTTTGGTAGTAAATGATGGAAAGAGTATTCGTTTGAAAATAGACATGAATCATTTTCGTCAGTACCAAGTGGAGGGCTCTGAAGCAACACTTGCCATTCATAACCTGATGGAATCCTATCAGACAAAGGATTCTACTTTATATCAAACTTTTATTTTGCTTGATAGTTTACAAAAACAAAAGAATGATTCTGCCATGATGGTGGCACTAGGCCAAAGAGATTTGCAAGTAAAAGCCATCAATAGTTTTATCAGTGATTTTATCAAAAAATCGCCTAGCCCTGCGGTAAAATATTATGCCATTGGTCTAGCTTCCAGAACCATGCAAACGGAGGAATTAAAAAATCTGGCTATCGCGTCAGCAAATGATTTTAAAGAACATAGTGGACTGGCAAAATTGAAAAGTTTGTTAACCGTTCAGTCTGCCACGGCTCCTCCTGCTGCCAATGATCCACTGATTAACAAACAAGCGCCAGAAATTAATCTGTCCGATGTAAATGGTAAAATGGTTAGTTTGAGCAGCTTCAAAGGCAAATATGTATTGATAGATTTTTGGGCTTCTTGGTGTGGCCCTTGCCGCGCAGAGAATCCAAATCTGGTAGCTGTGTATCAAAAATACAAGAACAAGAATTTTACTATTCTAGGGGTTTCTTTGGATGAGGAAAAAGACTATTGGTTGCAAGCCATTAAAGCGGACCAGTTAACATGGACCCATATCAGCGATCTCAAAAAATGGGAAAGTAAAGTGGTTCCTGATTATGGTATTGAGTCAATACCTTATAGCGTATTGATTGACCCTAGTGGTAAAGTAATTGCAACCAAACTGCGGTCTGCAGAATTGGAATTGCAATTAGCTCAAATCTTCAAATAGCAGATCATCAAAAAGCAAATCTTCAAATAGTAGTTCTTCAAATAGTAGATTCTTCCAATAAATAAGCCGCCCCGATTGTATCGGGGCGGCTTTATCAATTTGTACTTACTTAGATTAGAGTTGAGAGATTCTCAAACCAACTTTGGCATAGTTTAAACTTGCTTTGATACTTGAATTGTCTACCAATTGCAATACTAGGTCTCTTGCTGTTGTAGAAGAAACCCCAGGATTCAAAATTGTAATGGTAACAGTACCAAAACTACTGTTAGCTGGAATAGTTCCTTTACCAGTAATTGCAGTAAAGTGTGTACCAGGTACAGCAGTGCTTTCACCTGCTACTACAAAGTCAAAATCAGTAGCAGTTGACTTTTGAGCGCCAACTAAATTTACACGCAAGGTTACTGTTCCAGTAGCCCTTGTGATTGTTGGCTGACTGCTTGGTGTTGTTGCATTGGTAATGGGCACCCTTGTCATCATTGGATAAGTAAGACCAACTGCATTAGCATTCCAAGAAGCGGCATCAAATTCTACAACTGAACCTGTAAATACAGTGAGTTCATTCTTAACGCAACCCGTTAGGAATAAGATGCATAACAATATGGAGGATGTGAGTATTTTTTTCATGTTTCTATATTTTAATATCCAGCATTTTGTTTCAGATTGGAGTTACCATCAATATCACCTTGAGGCAAAGCAGGAAGTATGCGAGTATCAGTAAAGGCAACATTATTGTAATGTGGCGTTTTTACTAAATCCCTACCCAAACGCTTTAAGTCAAAGAAGCGGTGACCTTCAAAAGCAAATTCAATTCTGCGTTGACGCAAAATCTCTTCAAGCAATTGAGCTTGTGTCATAGCGTTATCAGCTGTTTCTTGAGCAGAACCAGTATAATCAGTATACCTTCTGGCTTTGATTGCTTTTAGGTCAGATAATGCAGCAGCCAAATTTAATACAGCAGAACCTGCGGTAGCCTGTGCTTCAGCACGGTTTAAAATAGCTTCTGAAATACGCAATACTGGAACGTTGTCCAAATTGATAACACCATTTTTTCCTAAAAACTTGGTGCACTCTACTTTAATATTTCCACGTCCAGCTGTACCAGGTTCAAACATTAAATTTCTAACGTCAGTACTTCTTGATGCAATAGTTGCCGGATTTGCAAATACAGTTGTGGTATTACCACCAGTTAGTGTAATTCCAAGATCGTTTAACATAGTAATGGTTGGAACCACGTCTCCAAATCCACCTGTTGCCGCCTGATTACCAGGAGTAACCAAAGTAGTATAGGATGTTTGCAATGATTCATTTACACCAATATTCTCTGCAGGAGTTGTGTAACGCACTTGAAACAAAGTTTCTGTATGTGTTTCAGCTCTCCATTGTGCAACATAGTTAGTGGTAGTAGACAATCTACTACTAGCTAAGGTAATCACTGCATCTGACCATTTCTTAGACTCTGTATAATCCTTGTTATACAAATAAACACGAGACAATAGTGCTTGGGCTGCTGCTTTATTAGCAACGTTAACACCCAATCCAGGAAATGTTAATCTGCTTTCAGCAAGGAGTAAGTCTTTAACAATCTGCGTATACACATCAGCAATGGGCGCCCTTGAAGGTTTCCAAGCCAAAGCAGCAGCAGATGTAGCTATTCCACTTGTTGAAAGTGGCACGCCACCTCTGTCCTGTACAGATACAACTGCACCCGGAATATATCCGTATACTTTAACAAGGTCAAAATAATACAACCCTCTTAAGAAGTATAGTTGACCTAACCAACGGTCATTATCAGCCGTTGTAGGTGCAGGTGAAATTGCACCACTTCCTATTGCTGCAATGGTATTGTTGATTTGGTTAATAGCCGCATAAGCTCCAGACCAAACGTTACCAGTAAAATGTGCACCTTGCACATTAGCTGCTTCGTTGATTAATCTACCAGACTTATTGGTAGCAAATCCATTATCTGCTAACACTTCTGGTATTGCAACTAAATCCCTTCCATATAAACGGGCAGATTTTAAAGTTGCATAAATTGAAGTAATGGAAGCATCAATGGCTTCTTTTGATGAAAGAGCTGTAGTGGCTTCAATGGATTGTCTTGGAGCAATCTCCAATTGTTTTTTACAACTGGAAAAAACAACTAGCAATGAAGCTAGCGCCAATCCTGTTTGATATATTTTTTTAGTATTCATTTCTGATTCGTTTGTTTATTAATAATTAGAATCCAACTTGAACACCCACGGTGTAGTTCTTAGTTTGAGGAACAATACCTGTAGCTGTACCTACGAATTCAATGTCATAGCTAAACCAATCGCTGGCAGTCCAGAGGTTGGTACCTTGTACATAAAAACGGAAACTGCTTAATCCAGCTTTTTTCACCAAAGAAGGTGATAAATCATAATAAACAGCTACGTTTTTCAAACGAACATAATCAGCTTTGAAGAAAGTTCTGGTTCCACTTTGAGCTCCTGATCCTTTAGACTCTGCACTTGTTAACAAATAACGAGGGAAGAAAGTCATTTGACCAGGTGTAGTCCAACGTTGATCATAAGCTTCTTTTAATACGTTGATACGAGCAATATTCTCAATTAAGAAGTTTGCTTGTCCGTCAGAAGAATATCTGCCGTACTCATATTGGAAGAAAAAGTCAAAAGTAAAGTTCTTGAAAGTAAGACTGTTTCTCAAACCACCTTGGTACAAAGGAGTATTCTGTGGTCCAATGATCTTACGGTCTTTGGCCAATACTTGGTAGGTTAAATTACCCGTAGAATCATACCACATTGGTCTACCTGTTGCAGGGTTAACTCCAGCAAATTGCTGAGTGAACAATACACCCAATGGTTGACCAACTTGTACTGAGTTATCACTTGGAAGAATTTTCAATCCGTCATACAATTCCTTCACTTCATTTCTATTATATGCAAAAGTGAATGTAGTATTCCAGTTAAATCCACCTTGTTTTTTAGCCTTGATGATGTCTCCACCCAAGGTTAATTCAATACCTCTGTTTGATAATCTACCTACGTTTGATGTGATAGAACTAAAACCAGTAGAAATTTGAACTGGTTGGCTAATTAATAGATCTCTAGTTTCTTTATTGTAAACTTCAATGCTACCAGTTACTCGGTTGTTAAACAAACCAAAGTCAAGACCCAAGTTAGTGGTTACGTTGGTTTCCCATTTCAATTTTGGATTGGCTAACTGTGTAAAAGCAATACCAGATCCATTGTTATAGATACCTCCACCGCCATACAAACCTAGACCGTCAAAATTTCCAATCTGGTCATT
>CALRXZ020000051.1:0-23048 GCA_943372255.1 Chitinophaga pinensis | reverse complement strand
ATACAAAGCTTATCTACAATTAGAGCGTTCTATGAGTGAACACTCCGTAGATGCTTATTTGCATGACGTAGAAAAATTAACTCAATGGATTCAATTAAGTAATGACCTCAAAAGCCCATCAGACATAGATTTAAAAGACTTGCAAACTTTTGTAAAATGGATTGGAGAACTGGGAATGACTGCCAATTCTCAAGCAAGGATTATCTCAGGCATTAGAAGTTTTTACAAATACTGTTTAATGGAACAGATTTGCAAACAAGACCCCTCTACCCTTTTGGAAGCACCTAAAACCAAAAGAAAACTTCCAGATACTTTGAGTTTTGAAGAAATAGAATTAGTTATTGCTCAATTAGATCAAAGTAGCCCAGAAGGCGCAAGAAACAAAGCTATATTAGAGACCATGTACAGCTGTGGACTTAGGGTTACGGAGTTAATCAATTTAAAAATATCCTGTTTTTATCCTGATCTTGGTTTTGTAAGGGTAACCGGCAAAGGAGATAAAGAAAGACTGGTACCCATTGGAAGAGACGCAATTAAGTACATTTTATTGTATACCAATCATACCAGAAATAGTCAACCCATTCAAAAAGGATTTGAAGACATTATCTTCTTAAATAGAAGAGGAAAAGGACTTAGTAGGGTGATGATTTTTTATATTATCAAAGAGATGGTGAACAAAGCTGGTATTCAAAAAAACGTCTCGCCCCACACGTTCAGACACTCTTTTGCTACACATTTGGTAGAAGGCGGGGCCGATTTAAGGGCCGTTCAAGAAATGCTAGGACATGAAAGCATTACAACTACTGAAATCTATACCCATTTAGACAGGGATTTTTTACGCGATACCTTACAACGCTTTCACCCTGCTTACCAATCATAGTTTTTCCACATTCCGAAATTCCAATATTTAAAAAACATTGGATGTATAGTTTGCATGCTTTAGGTTTGCAAGTCTAAAACAAGTACACATGAAAAAAATCCTTTTGCTTGCCTCTATGGCCTGGGGTTCTTTTGCTTTTGCGCAAATTAACATGCCAGCACCTAGTTCTACTCAAACCATTACCCAAGATTTTGGGATGGGGAAAATCACACTCGTATATTCTAGACCAAATATCAAGGGTAGATCTTTGCTCAAAGACAATAGTGATCTTGCTCCTTTGGGTAAGCTATGGCGCTTGGGTGCTAACGCTGCAACTAAAGTGAAATTTACAGACAATGTAACTATTGGAGGAAAATTACTAGATACTGGTTCTTATGTTTTATATGCCATTCCGGGTAAAGAATACTGGGATATTGTGGTAAACAAAGGGCTCAACAATTGGGGTACCGATGGTTATAAAGAAAGTGAAGACGTAGTAAGGGTTAAAGTAAAGGCAGAGAAATCAGCTACTACTTATGAAACTTTTACCATGCAATTGGGTGCTATTCAAGCAGAAACTTGTGAAATCAGTATTAACTGGGGTAATACTATGGTGCGCATTCCCGTTAGCACTAACGTAAAGTCTAGGTTAAAAGCACAGATTGAAAAAGCATTAGACGCAGACAAAGTAAATCCTGCTCTTTACCAAACAGCTGCCAACTTTTATTATGAAATGGACAAGGATTTGACCAAGGCCCTAGCCAATGCTAAAAAAGCAACTGCAGCCAATCCAAATGCTTTTTGGTTATTCTTGTTACAAGCTAAAATTGAAAAAGAATCAGGCGATAAAGTTGCTGCTAAAGCAAGTGCTGAAAAATGCATTAGCCTTGCAACAGCTGCAAAAAATGATGACTATGTAAAAATGGCCAATGAATTGATTAAGTCATTATAATACTAATCATAACCCATCGCGCAAGCGAGATGGGTACCATATTGACTAAAAAGCCCCAAAGAAATTCTTTGGGGCTTTTCAGTTATTTAAAGCAATGCTTCCATTCCTCATCTCTCATTCCTCACTTCTCATTCCTCACTTCTCATTCCTCACCTCTCATTCCTCACCTCTCATTCCTCACTTCTCATTCCTCACTTTCTTCCTTCACTCTTCACTCTTATCTCTTCACTTTTCACTTTTCACTTATCCTGCCATATCCGGAATAGCTTCCACTTTATAGGCACCAGCATCAAGCTTGGCCTTGGTTTCAGTAAATGCTACCAAAGTTTCTTCAATATCCTGATCAGTATGCGCTGCGGTAGGAATTAAACGATAAATGATATGTCCTTTAGGGATAACTGGATAAACTACAATAGAACAGAAAATCTTATAGTTTTCACGCAGATCCATCACCATGGCTGTGGCTTCTTCTACCCCACCCTTCATGTAAACTGGGGTTACTGGCGTATCAGTTTTACCAATATCAAATCCACGCTCTTTTAAACCATTTTGCAATTTTTGAGCATTGCTCCACAATTTGGCTTTAAGTTCTGGTTGTGTTTTCAACAATTCCAAACGCTTCAGATTACCCAATACAATTGGCATAGGTAAGCTCTTGGCAAAGATCTGAGAACGAATATTGTAACGGATAAAGTCAATAATAGCTTTATCACCCGCCATAAATGCACCAATAGAAGCCATTGATTTAGCAAAAGTGGAGAAATATAGGTCAATAGCGTCTTGACATCCTTGTGCTTCACCAGCACCTGCACCAGTTTCACCCAATGTTCCAAAACCGTGTGCATCATCTACTAATAGACGGAATTCGTATTTACCTTTTAAATCTGCAATTTCTTTTAATTTTCCTTGGTCACCAGCCATTCCAAACACGCCTTCCGTAATCACCAAGATACCACCAGCTTTTTGCTTTTCAATTAAAGCAGTAGCTCTTTCCATTTGCTTTTCAAAATCTTCCAGGTCATTATGTTTGTATACATAACGATGTCCAGGATGCAAACGCAAACCATCAATAATGCAAGCATGAGACTCGGCATCATAGACAATTACATCGTGTCTACCACAAACAGCATCAATAGCACTCATGATACCTTGGTATCCAAAATTCATTAGAATAGCGTCTTCTTTATGCTCAAAAGCAGCCAATTCAGCTTCTAATTGTTCGTGGTAATTACTATTTCCACTCATCATTCTAGCACCCATGGGTAAAGCCAGTCCAAATTGAGCAGAAGCTTCCGCATCCGTTTTTCTAACTTCTGGGTGGTTGGCCAAGCCCAGATAATTGTTCAAACTCCATACAATCATGTCTTTTCCACGGAATTTCATTCTGCTTCCAATTTCACCTTCCAGTTTTGGAAAGGCAAAATAACCATGTGCACGTTCGCGGTGTTGACCCAAAGGGCCATAATTCTTAATCAGTTTCTCAAAAATGTCTGCCATATCAATTAATTAGTCATTCAGAATTGGCGGCAAAGATAAATTTTTAAGCCCTACGGGCAAAGCCAAATATTTCTAAACATTACTTAAGCATTTCATAATGGGAAAAAATCTCTGCATCCCTTACTTTTACCCTTCAAATCAATGGAATGAAAAAAACTTTCTTATTACTGGTTTTGGTTGTTTTGGCTCAATTGACAATGGCCCAAACTAAGACCAGTTCGCCTGCCTTAAGCAAACCTAAATTGGTAGTAGGTATTGTGATTGATCAAATGCGATGGGACTATTTGTATCGTTTTCAGCCCCTATTTAAGGCCAATGGCGGTTTTAAAAGGATGATGGGTGAAGGTTTCTCCTGTGATAATACTATGATTCCCTACGCCCCTACTGTAACTGCTTGTGGCCATACCTGTGTCTATACAGGCTCTGTACCTGCTATTCATGGCATTGCAGGTAACGCTTGGTGGGATAACCAATTAAACAGGGTGGTCTATTGTAGTGAAGACAAATCGGTAAAAACCGTAGGAAGCAATACGGATGCTGGGCAAATGAGTCCTAAGAATATGCTTACAACTAGTATTTGTGATGAACTTAGGATTGCTAGCAACTTCAAAAGTAAAGTAATAGGTGTTGCTTTAAAAGATAGGGGCTCCATTTTACCTGCGGGTCATTCTGCCAATGCCGCTTATTGGTATGATCCTAAAAACGGGAATTTTATTACCAGCAGTTTTTATATGAATGCCCTTCCAGATTGGGTGAATCAATTTAATAATCGCAAGTTGGTAGACTCATTGTATGCATTGGGTTGGAAAACTGGATTATCAAAAGAAACATTTGCCGAATATGCAACAGACGATATAAAAGAATACGAAAGCAAACCTTTTGGAAAAGACGCTATTGGGTTCCCCTATGATTTGAGTGCTTTTATTGGAAAGGACTATTCTAAAATCTCAACCACACCACATGGTAATAGTCTTACAGCCGAAATGGCTAAAGCTGCTGTGATATCAGAAAAATTGGGCAAGGGAACTGCCACCGATTTTCTGGCAGTAAGCTTCTCCTCAACCGATTATATTGGGCATAGTTTTGGTCCTAATTCTTGGGAGCATGTAGATGACTATGTAAAACTAGATGATGAATTGGGCAAGCTTTTAAACTTTTTAGATACACAGGTTGGCAAGAACCAATACACAGTTTTTCTAACAGCAGATCACGCTGTTGCACATGTTCCTGGCTTTATGAAAGAACATCGTTTACCTGCTGGAAATTTTGATGACAATACCGCCAGAAAAGAAATGAATGATCTGATCAAGGAAAAATATGGCGTTTCAATTGCGGTTGAAAGTTTATTCACTTATCAAGTATCCTTGAATCACAATAAACTAGATTCTGCCAAAGCAGATATCAATGCCATTAAACAACAAATCATTCAATTGTTACTCAAAAAAGATGCCGTTGCCAATGCATTTGAAACCTCTAAAATTATGGCCACTAGTATTCCGCAAGTGCAAAGAGAAATGTTTGCCAATGGGTATTATCCAAATCGCGGGGGCGATATTCAATTTGTTTTAAAATCTGGCTATATGGAAGGTAGTACAACAGGAACAACACACGGTCTATGGGCTCCTTATGACGCACATATTCCTTTGTTATTTTATGGTTGGGGCATTAAAAAAGGAAATTCCCATAAAGAAGTCTATATGACGGATATTGCACCTACAGTGGCTGCTTTATTGAAAATTCAAATGCCCAGTGGCAATATTGGACACGTGATTACGGAAGTGATGAAATAAGCCAATTGTATCTACTTAAGATAATTGCATAAAGAAGGCCGTCTTGATAAATCAGGACGGCCTTCTTATTAAACGTAATTATCAATAGATTACTTACCTAATTTCTTTTTTAGGTTTTGGTCTAAAGCGTCTAAGAACTCTTCAGTGTATAAATAGTGTTCTCCGTGATTCATTTTGCTACCATAGATACAAAGCGCCAAATCTTTGGTCATTTTGCCACTTTCCACTGTTTCCACACAAACTTGTTCCAAAGCTTGACAAAAATCAATCAATTCTTGGTTATTGTCTAATTTACCACGGAACTCTAATCCCCTTGTCCATGCAAAAATTGATGCAATTGGGTTGGTTGATGTAGGATTTCCTTTTTGGTGTTCACGATAGTGACGTGTTACGGTACCATGTGCTGCTTCAGCTTCCATTACTTTTCCATCTGGGGTTACTAAGGTAGAAGTCATTAATCCCAAAGAACCAAATCCTTGTGCAACAGTATCACTTTGAACGTCTCCGTCATAGTTTTTACATGCCCAAACAAAATTACCATTCCACTTCAAGGCACTGGCAACCATGTCATCAATCAAACGGTGCTCATAAGTAATACCAGCAGCAGTATAAGCGGCTTTAAATTCGTTTTGATATACTTCTTCAAAAATGTCTTTGAACCTACCATCATATTTTTTCAAAATGGTGTTCTTGGTTGATAAGTACAAAGGCCATTTTTTGATCAATGCTTGATTAAAGCATGCTCTGGCAAAACCATAAATGCTCTCATCTGTGTTGTACATAGCAAGTGCAACGCCATCCCCTTTAAAGTTGTATACTTCAAACTCTTGGTTGGTTCCGTCTTCCCTTTCAAATTTGATGGTTAATTTTCCTTTCCCCTTGGTTACAAAATCAGTAGCACGATATTGATCACCAAATGCGTGACGACCAATACAGATTGGTGCAGTCCAGTTTGGAACCAAACGTGGTACATTGCTACAAACTATTGGTTCGCGGAAAACAGTACCATCCAAAATATTACGGATAGTTCCATTGGGGCTTTTCCACATTTGTTTCAGGTTGAATTCCTTCACCCTTGCTTCGTCTGGAGTAATGGTAGCGCATTTGATACCCACGCCACAAGCTTTGATAGCATTGGCTGCATCAATGGTAACTTGATCATTGGTTTGATCTCTGTATTCCATTCCAAGATCATAATACTGAATCTCTACATCCAGATAAGGCAGGATTAACTTGTCTTTTATGAATTTCCAGATGATTCTTGTCATTTCATCCCCATCCAGTTCTACTACCGGATTGAGTACTTTAATTTTTTCTGCCATAACGTATCATTTGATTTTTAAAGGGCACTAAGGTAGCGATTATTCGCTTTTATCAAGCAGTAAAATACGATAACGTTACCGGTCTAAACATTGACAATTAATACAGGAATATCCAGTTCGTGGCGAACACTTTCAATGGTTTCGCCAAAAATATAGTCTTTTAAGCCTCGGTGGCGATGGGCTCCCATGACCAACATATCGGCTCCGCCTTCTTTTACTATTCTGACTATTTCTGTTACCCTATTTTTATACCCAAGTACAACCCTTACCTGATAACCTGCATTGGTTAGTTGCAAGGCAAAATCATCTAGTCTTTCTTGGTCTTTTCGGGTTTCATAATCGTCACTTGAATCGCCAAAATACCTTGCTGAGGCACTTTCTACAATATGCAATAAAATATATTCCACTTGTTGCTTTCCTTGAGCAATGGCATAGGCGATGAGTTTTTTATCCCCATCCGTAAAATCAAGTGATACTGCAATACAACTGGTCTTTTTAACGTCTAGATTTTCTAAAATAGGGGTATCATTGTGCATCTTGGCAATATCACGCAGCTTTCTATCCCTAACTAATGGTAAAAAAGTCATCATTAGGAAAAGCCAGATAAAAACCAGCGCACCAAGAATGATGACAATTTTCCATACCCAGTTACCTGATTCCCCAAATAAAGGAAGGGCCTGCTCTACTACCATTTTTACATTTAAGAAAACCAAAATTATTGCTACTAACCAAGCGGCTATTTTAGTAGGTGTTTTTATCGCAAATTCACCCATGGTATGTTTATCTGAAACAAAATGGATTAGTGGAATTACAGCAAACCCAAGTTGTACGCTTAATATTACTTGACTAAGCACCAATAAGGCATCAATTTTATCATTACCATAAATTAAAATAGTCAATACCGCAGGTGTTATGGCTATAAGTCTAGTAATTAGCCTTCTCAACAATGGATTGATCCGCAACTTTAAATAACCTTCCATGACTATTTGCCCTGCAAGTGTTCCTGTAATAGTGCTACTTTGACCAGCAGCAATTAGCGCAACTGCAAAAAGTATGGGGGCCAATTTACTTCCCAATAAAGGCGCCAATAATTGGTGTGCGTCTTCAATTTTGGCAACCTGGGTATTGCCTGTACTAAAAAAAACAGATGCCGCTAAAACCAATATGGCTGCATTGACAAAGAAGGCCGCATTTAAGGCGATGGTACTGTCAATCATATTGTATTTCAGTGCACGCTTAATACTATCAGCGTCTGGCTTGATTTTACGTGTTTGTACTAAGGCAGAATGCAAGTATAAATTATGTGGCATTACGGTTGCCCCAATGATACCTACTGCAATATAAAGGGCATTATTATTGAGCATACCTGGAATAAAACCCTTTGCCACCAAACTCAAATCAGGTTTGGCAAGAAAAATTTCTATTAAAAAAGACAACCCAATGACCGCTACTAATGCAATGATAAAAGCTTCTAATTTCCTGATACCATAGCGTTGTAACCAAAGTAAGATTAAGGTATCCAAAACAGTAATACCTACACCCCAGATCAAAGGCAAACCTGTTAACAGATAGATGCCCAATGCCATGCCCAATACTTCTGCTAAATCACAGGCGGCAATGGCTATTTCAGCAAATACATACAAGCTAAAATTAACCAGGGGTGGATAGACTTCTCTATTAGCTTGAGCAAGATCCCTTCTTCGAACAATACCCAGTCTGGCACTCAATCCTTGCAACAACAAAGCCATTAAATTACTCATCAACAAGACCCAAATAAGGCTATACCCAAATTGAGCACCACCCTGCAAATCAGTTGCCCAATTACCTGGATCCATATATCCCACGCTGACCAAATAAGCTGGTCCTAAAAAAGCCAAGATTCTGCGCCATCCTTTTGGAGCATTGGTAGTATCTACCGTTTCATGCACTTCTCCCAGTGATTGCTCCATATCTCTTCTATTTCCTTGCATTTTTAAATGGTTTTTACAAATAATGCCTGAGCTAATTGCTGGCTAATGGTAACATTTCCCCTTCCCTCTAATTGTATTTCTAAAGAATGATCAAATTCAAATTTGCATTGTACTTCTAGTCTGGTCCCAATTAGTATCTGCTTGTGTTTGAGCAGTTCCAATAATTCAGGAGATTGGCTACCCACGCTACAAACTTCTGCTTTAGTATATGGTTTCAAATCAAGCAAATTCACTTGTCTTAAAGCCACCATAACACCATTACTATCTGGTATGGGATCTCCATGAGGATCAAACCTAGGATTGCCCAAAAACTGGTCTAATTTGTCTACTAATTTTTTGCTACTAATATGCTCTAGCTCCTCTGCTACTTCGTGCACTTCATCCCATCCAAATTGAAGCTTGTCTACCAAAAAAGATTCCCATAGTCTATGTTTGCGAACAATTTCTAAAGCAAATTTCCTACCCTCGCTGCTTAGTCTTACCCCTTGATAGGGTTTGTATAATAACAATCGTTTAGCCGTCAGTTTTTTAAGCATATCGGTTACCGATGCTGGCTTGGTATGAATATTGGCCGCCAACTGATTGGTACTAACCGTTCCATCTGCTTCTTGCAAATGAAAAATGGCTTTGATATAATTCTCTTCTGATACAGTAAGATTCATTTGTCTGAAAAATATTTTTAGACAAATCTAAATATTTTATCTTATTAAAATGTAACTTAATCATCTACTAACATTGAAAGACTTATTTTTATGCAAATAATTTTTGGTATGCGGAACCGAATGCTCAGCCTGTTGTTAATCTGCCTAGTAGCTTGTGGCGAAAAAAAAATTGACTTAACAGGTGATATCCCATTGAAACCAAAGGACTTTCTAAGTATTTTCCCAGTCATCCCAGGTAATTTTCAAGCCGCCGATAGCAATTTTGTAAAATTGGCTGACACCAATAAAATTGCATTAAAAGCTATTTTGCAATTTGTTCCAGATACAGCAGTTAATAGCTTAATCGGCAAGGATAAAAAAGCCATCTTTCAACCTGTTGGTCAGATCTTGAAGGAGAAAGAAACTTATTTACTAGTCAACATTAAATTGAAGCAAAAATGGGTGATGGCAGTAATAGTATTAAGTACAAAAAACAATGCCTATTTGGCTTCTAAGCTTTTGTTAGACAATAGTGTATCAGATGAATATGTACACGCTGTTTCCGTAAACAGAGAGCCTACTTTTTTATTAGGAAGAGATAAACCGGGGAAGGATAATATCACCCAATTTACAAGAATTGGTTGGGTATATAGCTCGGAAATAGGTTTTATGGTGGTGATCAATGATTCCAATGAAGCGCCAAGTAAATCTGATGTAATTAACCCCATTGATACTTTACCCCGTAAATACAAATACAGTGCAGACTATGCACAAGACAAGAAAAACTTTATTTCTATTAGAGATGGTAATAAAAATGGTAGTTACGAGTTTTTCATCCATTTTGAAAAAAATGAGGGTGCTTGTATTGGAGAACTAAAAGGTTCTTTTACCATGAAGGATGCCAACAATGCACAGTATCGTTTTAACGGTGATCCTTGTGTAATTGACTTTAGCTTTGAAGACAATGAAGTAAGTTTAAAAGAGCAAGGAAACTGTGGCAACCACCGAGGTATTAAATGCTATTTTGACGATAGTTTTACTAGGAAAAAAGAGCCAAAACACAAGTCAGGGTCTAAACATTAAGTTTAACTAATTCCTTATACCTTCTTGGAATTAATGTGTAAAATTTACATTTTATTTTTTTGGCTTATATTGCACTGATTTTATTTAACGAAACAAGTATTTATGAGTTTTAGAAACTTTCAGGTTCCCTATCCTATAGACGAACAATACGCAAAGAAAACGGCCTATTTTTCAATGGAATTTGCCATACACCAACCATTAAAAATATATAGTGGCGGATTGGGCTTTTTGGCTGGCTCACATATGCGTAGTGCTTATGAATTGAGACAGAACTTGATTGGAATTGGTATTTTATGGAAGAACGGATACTATGACCAAGCCAGAAATCAGGATCAAACCTTACAGGTAACTTTCATGGAAAAACAATATAGTTTTCTGGAAGAGACTGATATCAAATTTCAAATCCTGATTCATGACCATCCAGTTTGGGTTAAAGCTTATTACTTGAATCCAGAGACTTTTAAGAGCGCTCCTATGTTCTTACTGAGTACGGATTTACCTGAAAACGATTATGTTTCTCAAACCATTACACATCGTTTATATGATGCAAACGTAGCTACCAAAGTGGCTCAATTTATATTGCTAGGCATTGGTGGTGCCAAATTAATTGACGAATTAGGTTTTAATCCAGATGTTTATCACTTAAATGAAGCACATGGCATTAGTGCAGGTTTTTATTTGTTGAACAAATTTAAAAGCTTAGCCAAAGTGAAAGAGCATATGGTCTTCACAACCCATACGCCTGAAGAAGCTGGTAATGAAAAACACGATATTTACCTCTGTCAAAAAATGAGCTATTTCTGCGGAATGAGTTTAGACGAGGTAAGAAAAATTACCGGCATCCATGATGACCAATTTAATCATTCATTGGTAGCACTTAGATTTGCTAGAAAAGCTAATGGCGTATCTGCTTTGCATGGAGTAGTAAGCCGAGATATGTGGAAGCATTATGAAGGCATTTGCCCTATCATCAGTATCACCAATGCTCAAAACTGGCATTACTGGGCAGACAAGCAATTATACCGTGCTTTAGAAGAAAAGAATGATGCTATTTTTGATGACCGTAAAACATTCTTAAAGAAAAGGGCATTTGAAATTGTTGCAGACCAAACTGGAAAAGTATTTGATCCCAATGTTTTGACCATCGTATGGGCTAGAAGGTTTGCTGGATATAAACGCGCAGACATGCTGAGCTGGCATTTAGAGCGTTTTGAAAAACTTTTGAGCAACGCCAAATATCCTGTACAAATTATCTGGGCTGGAAAACCTTATCCATTAGATTATCCTGCCATTACCACATTTAATAGCTTGGTGCAGATTAGCAAAAAATATAAGAATGTTGCTGTTTTGATTGGCTATGAACTTTCTTTGAGCAAACGCTTAAAACAGGCTTCTGATGTGTGGTTGAACAATCCTAGGGTACCAAGAGAAGCTTCTGGAACCAGTGGTATGACAGCCGCAATGAACGGATCAGTAAACTTCTCTACTGATGATGGTTGGATACCAGAATTCATTAACCATGGCAACAATGGTTTTGTAGTTCCAAAAGCTGATTATGATAATATGTCTGTACAAGAACAAGATGATTATGATTTGAACAAATTGTATGAAATCTTGGAACAACAGATTCTTCCATTGTATTATGAAAACAAGGATACTTGGAGACAGATCATAAAAAATGGTATGATGGATGTGCGTTGGCAGTTTGACAGTAACCGCATGGCCAAGGAATATTATGACTTAATGTATAACGGATAATTTAAAAAAAGAATTTATCTCTTTTAAATTCCACTTTTTTGAATCCCAATCAGCTATGATTGGGATTCTTTGTTTTCTATGCATTTCTAAATGACTTTGGGCTTTTTACCTTTGATTTTTGACTAATTAGAACCTTTCCCTACTACCTTTGTTCTATTATCATGACCCAAAAACAGAGAATAGTTGTTGCCATTACTGGAGCTAGCGGATCTATCTATGCCAAAGTATTGCTTGACAAATTACAAGCCATGCCAGAGCAAGTTGAATCTGTTGGAATTGTCATGAGCAAGAATGCCAAAACTGTTTGGGAAACTGAGTTGGGTAATGATTGTTACATGAATTACCCCTTTAACTATTTTGAAAAATACAATTTTAATGCACCTTTTGCTTCTGGTTCTGCCAACTATGGTAGCATGCTGGTTGCTCCCTGTAGCATGGGTACATTAGGAAGAATCGCCGCAGGCATCAGTGATGATTTGGTTACTAGGGCTGCAGATGTAATTTTAAAAGAAAGAAGAAAGTTGATATTAATGGTTAGAGAAACCCCATATAACCTGATCCATATTCGGAATATGGAAACCATCACATTAGCAGGAGGCATTATCTGCCCTTGCACCCCCTCATTTTACAGTTTACCTACTAGCATGGAAGCACTTGCGGCAACAGTAGTAGACAGGGCATTGGATTTGGCTGGATTAACAACCAATACCTATCGTTGGGGCAGCACTAATATCTAGATTATTTTTTCTTGATTATCATCACAGCTGGAACCGGTCTTTCTCCTTCCTTGTCACTTGGAGTTATAGTTGGTTTACCATTGACCAACATGGCACTACTTCCTCCACCATCTAGATTTAATCCTTCTACACAACCAAGGTCTTTGAGAATGGTGGCTAATTCTGTAAGGGTTGCACCTTCAGATTTTCCCGGAAACCTTCCTTCTACCACTAAGTAAATCAATTGCCCTTGACTGGTATATCCCATAGCAGTTCTGGGATGCTTATCAGATATGGCTTTGCCAGCAAATTTCATTTCTTCATTATTGCTGATACTTACCTGTCCATTTTGAACCAAAACAGGACCACCAGCTGTAGCCGATTGCATTTTCCAAGATTTGAAATTTGACTTGGCTAAAATGGAAGGAATATTTGTTTGAGCAAATGAATCTAATACTGGTTTAATTGGGGCTTGAATAGCCCATGGATACTTAACCGAAGAATCGCTTAGAACCCAAGCCACATCTGCTTTGCGCTTTTTGGTAATTCCAATTGCTCCCGATACTGGATGTAAATAAGTAAAAGTATCTTTTCCTTTTCTTGCAATACTAGAAACACTATAGGCCACTTGTTTACCATCTTTGATAATTAGGCTCACATTGGTATTATGTTTGAATTCAAAAAAACTACAGTTCATGACCAATAAGGGCTGAGACTCAGATGCATAAAACTGACTGGGTGTGCTTCTTTTACCATCCGTTGCTTGGGTTTCAAACAAGAGGTGTTTGTCTTTTAAATCAGCGCTAACATAATAAGCATGATTGGGTTTTCCTTGTATACTATCTGCTGTATAAAACACATGCACACTTGAAGGCAATGGTTGGTATTGATGATCTACATTCACCCATTTTAATTGGGCAAAAGAGGTAAATGACAAGGTTATCAAACCTAGCAAAAAAACAATGAATAAGCATTTAAATTTATACAAGTTGCAGTTGTTTTTCTTCCATCCATTTGGTCTTACCATAACCTGGAATCACGTGTTTTTCACTGTGGTAGGAAGATCTTACTAATGGACCACTTTCTACATAATCAAATCCAATCTTATAGCCAATCTCGCGTAATTCTGCAAACTCATCAGGATGCACATATCTCTGAACTGGCAAATGCTTTTTAGTAGGTTGCAAGTATTGACCCAAGGTTAAAACATCTGTACCAACCCCTACTAAATCTTCCATACTTTGAATCACTTCTTCCTTGGTTTCACCTAGACCTAGCATGATTCCGGTTTTGGTTCGCATGCCACCTTGTTTTAAGGTCTTTAAAACCTCTAAGCTTCTTCTATATTTTGCTTGAATTCTAACCTGACGGGTCATTCTTTCTACCGTCTCCATATTGTGACTCACTACATCCGGAGCGGCATCAATGATGCGTTGAATTTGGTCTTGTATGCCTCTAAAATCAGGAATCAACGTTTCCATGGTGGTACCTGGGCTTAATGACCTAACAGCTTTTATAGTGTTGTACCAAATAATGGAACCACCATCTTTTAATTCATCCCTATCTACACTGGTAATAACCGCGTGTTTTACTTTCATTAAGTGAATGGCTTCTGCTACGCGCTGAGGCTCATCCCAATCTACCGCTTCCGGTCTTCCGGTTGCAACCGCACAAAATCCACAACTTCTGGTACATACATTGCCCAAAATCATGAAAGTAGCGGTGCCTTCGCCCCAACATTCACCCATATTGGGGCAATTACCACTTTCACAAATGGTGTGTAATTTATGGGTATCTACCAATCCACGAACGTGTTTGTAACTCTCTCCAATGGGAAGCTTCACTCGAAGCCAATTGGGTTTCTGAATTTTTGACTGGGTATTGTCTAATTTGGGTACTACTGGTAATTCTTGCATGCCGCTTTTCCTTGTTCTAATTGATTAACAAAAATAACTCACTTTCGTTTACCAAAGACAATAGAAACATACGCGTTGAAAAACAAGCTTTTAGGGTCATTCAACAATACAATGGGCATTTTTTTAGAATAGTATTCCACATTCAGGCCTACTTCAATGGCAGAAAGTACTTCATTGTAACGGCCATAATCAAATCTAATAGCTGTTCTAGCATAGGCTCCTGGAATGTATTGCATTTCACTAAAACCCTTACTCAATCCAGCTCTCCCAATAATCGCAGTTGGGTCTAGGAAAATACTATCGTTGTTATTGTATTTTATGGTTTCTCGTTTGCCACTTCCAAAAGGATTCTCTACTTCAATATAATAAGGCTTTAATAAACCCAAAGTCAATCCACCACCATAAATAGCAGATACAGCTACTCCATTTTTATTCCCTTTTCCGCCAATGAGTTTTTGTTGTCCAAATCCCAATTTGGCATAATAGAAATTATTTTGCTTTCCATATGTATAACTGGAAAAAACCACAAAACCCTGTGATGTGCTTAAAGTGGGTACTTTCTCTTCTTTTTTGTCTTTTCGTTCGCCTAATTCAAACCAGAATAAATTAGTCTTGGTCAGGGTCTTGTATTTCCCCTTTTCCAAAAAAGCACTCCATCCATCTGAATTGAATTTAAAACCAAAAGCAGATTGCTTTTGAAAGATCATGGCTCCCTCTTCTTCCTGCTTGATTAATTGGTTGATCCTTTCACGCTTGTCTGCCTTTTTCTGCATTTTTTCCTGGGCAGCTGAAGATGGCTGCTTTTGTTGCGCCAGAACACATACCGAACAAAGGATGGATGTAATTAAAAAGAATTGCTTCACTACATTTGATTTGATACTTGTAAATTTAGGGCAAAAAATACGCAATGACTTCACAAATTATTTATAAATCCGGGTTAAGAACCAGCTGCACTCACTTACAAAGTGGAACCGAAATTGAAACTGACGCCCCCACCGATAATAAGGGTAAAGGTGAACGTTTTTCTCCTACAGATTTATTAGCCACATCTTTAGGGTCTTGTATGATTACCACAATGGGTATCAAAGCAGAATCTATGGGAATTGAATTAGATGGCACCAGGGTTGATGTAACCAAAATCATGGTTTCTGACCCTAGAAGAATTGGCAAATTGGTTGCACATGTTTATTTCCCTGAAGGATTAAACCTAGATGATCATACTAAACTAGTTCTTGAACGTTCCGCAAGAACCTGCCCAGTAGAAAGAAGCTTACATCCTGATATAGAATTGGATATGGCTTTTAATTGGTAAAAATTATAATTGTTCCAAGGCTTTTACCACCCTACTTACTGGCAGACCCATTACATTATAGAAATCACCTTTAATGGTTTCAATACCCACTACCCCAATCCACTCTTGGATGGCATAGGCCCCTGCTTTGTCATAGGGTTTATATTTGTCAACATAATTGACAATCTGTTCAAGGGTCAATGAATGGAATTTTACATGTGTAATATCTGAAAAAGCAATTTCTTGATCTCCATTGAATAGCACAACCCCAGTAATTACTTGATGCCATTGACCGGAAAGGGATGTTAGAATTTGAACAGCATCTTCTTTGTCAATAGGTTTACCAATTACCCTATTGTTGAGTACCACAATAGTATCTGCTGCCAATATGGGCATAGTGGCATATTGATGATGAAATGCAGTTTGAACATGCGATTTTACCGCTATGGCTTTTTGACGAGCAATATGAATGGGCACTTGATCAATGGCCAAATCTTCAGGAAAAGATTCATCTGTTGACTGAACAATAATTTCAAACTCCAATTCTGCCCATTCCAATAACTGTTTTCTGCGGGGCGATTGAGACGCCAATATAAATTCTTTCATTGAGCAATTACTTTAAGGATAGAGTCTGAAGAAGATCATAGAAAGAATACCACTGAACATCACAAATTTGATGATATTACTTAATTGATGAAAATCTTCTGCAGACTTGGCTTTGAACAATTGTTTAAATGCCACTAACAATGGACCTACTATCATTACCAAACAATAGCCAATACTCCACCACCAGGCCATTTGGATTACATAGAGTTGTAATAAAATCAAAGCGGCAATTAAGACAATCATCCATACAGCTACAAAAGTCTTACTTACGTTTAGCCCCCAAAGAATAGGCATAGTTTTGCATCCATATTTTCTATCGCCTTCCAAATCTTCCATGTCTTTAATCACTTCTCTAATGAGGGTAATTACAAAAGCAAATGCTGCGTATAAAATAGTCAATCTAAAAAAACGAACATTTTGTGTATTGGCTTCACCAATGGTATAAATATCTCCTAAAGGATATTTTGAAAAATACAATACCCCAATGACCCAAGCTGTTAATAAAGAGATTAATATGTTTCCAATCAATAATTGTTTTTTAAGAGAAGTACTATAGACCCACAAAAAAATCACACTAAACATATTGGCCAAAATCAAGTGCCAAAAATTATGAAAATCAAGGGCATAAATAGTGGCATAGATGCCAATTAAACTCAAACTCATATGCCAAAAAATCACCCATCTCCTTCTAATAATAGCGTTGACTACTACTTTTTGGGGCTTATTTACTTGATCAATATCCAGGTCAAAATAATCATTGATCATATAACCTGCAGCAGCAATTAAAATAGATGCTAGAATTAATAAGGGAAATTGGAGGTTGTTCTCAGTTTCTTGGGTAAAGATTCGTTCATAAATACAGTACTCAAAAAGTAATTGAGTAAGGCCAATAAAAACCAAATTAGGCCACCTGATTAACCGAAAAAAACCGATAATTATTTTCAATGGAAATTTGTTTCAAATGATTGCTTGGTATTTATTTGGCTGCTATTTCAGTACCTAAATCCCAATCTCCTCTAAGTTTAAGCACTTGCTCCATTACGTCTCGCACACATGCTTCTCCACCTTTATAGGGTGATATATAGTTACTGGCTAATCTAATATCAGTAGCCGCATCTGAGGGACAACAAGCAAAACCCACTGCTTTCATCACTTCTAGATCAGGAATATCATCTCCCATGTATAGCACTTGAGATATTGGAATCTGCTTTTGTTCCAACTGAGTTTTGAGTAAAGACAATTTATCTTTAACCCCCATCCACACTTGATCTACACCCAATTTCAACAATCTTTCTTTGGCTTCAGGTGAATTACCTCCAGATATGATGATGACAGTATACCCTTTTTTTACTGCTAATTGTAGTGCATAGCCGTCTTTGATATTCATTTTTCTAGCCATGACACCATCAGGTAATACCAATAGCGTACCATCAGTGAGTACCCCATCCATGTCAAAAACAAAACAGCTAATTTGGGACAGTTGTTGCAATAGATTCATTTTCATTGGTACCTGAAAGGTAAATCATTCAGGCAAAAATCCCTATTTCTGGTTGTCGCGCCATTCGTAGACCCAAGCGCTTTGAATCATTTCTAAATGACCTTCCGTACTTTGCTCTCTAGTTCCTTCAAATCTTGGAATTTCTAAGATCCATTCCAATAAATCTGTAAACCGAATGCGATAAATTCTTGATTCTGTATAATCATCCCCAAAACGCTCATACAACTTCATGGCAATATCCTCATGATCGTTCCAGTAGATAGGTGGTTCAAAATGGCTCATAATGTCTTTTCTAAAATGATATTTGATTATTCTCCCAAAAATTGGGTTTGATCAGGAATGCGGATATGTACTTCTCCACTGCCATTTTCTAAAACGCATTGGCAACCCAACCTGGAATTGATTCTTGGATTTACCGCACGGTCAATAAAATCCTCTTCTCTATCAGATAGTTCTTGTAAAAACTCACTCCCTTTTTCTACATATAAATGGCAGGTACTACAAGCACAAACAGCACCACAATTGTGATGCAGCTCAATACCGTTGTCTAAGCAAATTTCCAATAAACTATCGCCTTCTGGCATCCCGTTAAGGATTACTGGTTCTAGTCCTTTTTGTTCAAATTGTATGTGAATATTGTACATGATTAGTCCTTTGGGCTGCAAAAGTATTGGTTCAAGTTCTGATTATGGCTTCGAAATGCGAAAAAAATCATTTTTAAAAATTTGTCAAAAAAATGCGTGAAATCAAAAATATCCTTATTTTACATCACTTTATTATATACTAGGACCTCTAACAGTATTTTTTGATTGCTAGCACATATACCCTTCTGGTAAATCCGGAAGGGTTTTTTTATGCCCCTATCCCTTATTCTTATCTTGTATACTTTTACTGAATTCACGATAAAAATCTAGTAATTCCGGTTCATTTTCTAAAAGCTGCAGGTGTTTTTCCATGGTCTCAATATCTCTCCTAAAAGCCGGCCCAGCTTGCATAGTTCCTGGATCAACTCCTTGAATACCTGTAGCAGTTTGTTCAATTATGGAGTATAACAAACTAAAATTCAAATTGTTCCGCGTGCAATAACCTGCTGCCAAATGATATAAATGGTTGGTGAAATTAGAGCAAACTACAGCCATCAAATGCAATTTTTCACGTTGTTCATCGCCCGCAAGGGCAACTTGTGCACCAATTAATCTAGCCAAATTAGACAGATAGGCCGTATTGGATGAGGAAGATCCATCCACTACTATTTGAACGGCTCCTAGGTCTTTTTGGTCTTTGCGAATCATTTTCATGGGCCAGAAAACACCATAATTAGTACTGGCTTTTGCTAAAATTTCTTTGGAAACGGACCCGGCTGTATGAACTAACAACTGGTCTCCAAGATTTAGAGCATCGGCTATAGTACCAATTGCTTGGTCTGAAACCGCCAAAATATAGGCATCTGCCTTGGGGGCTATTAGACTTAATTGATCAATAGCAATGGCACCAATTTGTTCTGCCAATTGATGCGCACTAGTTATATTCCTACTATAGACTTGTTTAATAGAAATGCCCCTATCAAAAAAAGTTTTCCCAAGTACGGTTGCAATATTACCTGAACCAATGAGTACAAGCTCCATATCTTTGAATCTGAAATGAAATCAAAATTAGCACAAAGACTGGCCATCACCTATTATAGAACCAAGATCCGAACAATTGGATTGGTTTCTCCTAAATTGGCCGCTGAAAAAGCCTACGATCTATTTTGTACGCCTAGAAAATCCAACAAAAAACCCAAAGTGCCTCCTATTTTTCATAAGGCAACTGTTTTGAATTTGGTTTCTAGGGGTCAAATATTAAAGGGATATCATTGGCTGCCAGCCCATCCCAACGGGAAAAAAATATTGATCATCCATGGATTCAGTAGTTATAGTTACAAGTTTGAGAAATATGTAGGGTTATTTAAAAAAGAGGGATTTGAAGTGGTAGCTTTTGACGCACCTGCACATGGTCAGTCTAGTGGAAAACATATTAATGCCCTTATTTATAAAGAGGCTTTATTAGATATTGAAAAGGCATATGGCCCCTTTTTCGGATGGATGGGGCATTCCTTGGGAGGTCTTGCCGCTAGCCTAGCTTTTCAGACCCTGGCCAATCAAGAAAATAGAAAATTGGTCTTGATTGCACCAGCTACAGAAACAAAAAGAGCCATTGAACATTATTTTAGCATTATACAAGTAGACGAAAAAATCAAACAGGCTTTTAATGAACTGATTGCCAGTTTGACCCATCACAAAATTGAGGAGATTGCTGTATCTCATGCACTTAAACAAATTAATGCCCCAGTTTTATGGGTGCATGACAAGCAAGACATGATCTGTGTATTTGATGCTGTGATTCCCATTATGGAAGCTAAACCAGCCAATGTTCGCTTTCATATTACAGATGGTTTGGGGCATAGTAGGGTCTATAAAGAAGCTGAGGTAAGTGGGGCCATTGTGCATTTCTTGCTGGAAGCCTAAATGGGATATTTTTTGGAATTTAACTCTTTGGACTAATATTGCATCCAAACCGGTGGACGGGTCAGGTACTAAAAAAGCCTAATTCAACCTATTTTCGGTTACTTATAAACATCATCAAATCACCGCCCATGGCGGTTTTGGAAAATATGGCAAAAAACTTATTGATTGTTGAGTCACCCGCAAAAGCCAAAACAATTGAAAAGATCCTGGGCAAGGATTTTGAAGTAAAGAGCTGTTTTGGACATATCCGTGACCTGGAAAAGGACGATATGGGTATTGATGTAAACAATCATTATTTGCCTAGGTACAAAGTGCCAGATGACAAGGAAAGGGTTGTAAAAGAGCTAAGACAATTGGCCAAAAAAGCAGATGAAGTTTGGCTAGCATCGGATGAGGACCGTGAAGGAGAAAGTATTAGTTGGCATTTGGCCGAGGTATTGGGGCTGGATCCAAAAGTGACCAAACGCATTGTTTTCCATGAAATTACGGCGCCTGCTATTAAAAAAGCGGTTGCCAATCCTAGGATTATTAATATGAATCTGGTGAATGCCCAACAAGCCAGAAGGGTATTAGATAGATTGGTAGGGTTTGAATTAAGCCCCGTGTTATGGCGTAAAATAGGCATGCAAAGAAGCCTCAGCGCCGGTAGGGTTCAGAGCGTAGCTGTAAGATTAGTGGTAGAAAGAGAAAGAGAGATCAACCATTTTGTATCGGAGAGTAGTTTTAAAATTGAAGCCAATTTCTTAGCCCCAGATATCAACGGAAAAACCGTTGGATTCAAAGCGGAAGCTCCTGCAAAATATGCTGAACAAGTAGCTGCTAGAAAATTCTTAGAAACTTGTATTGGTGCTACTTATAAAGTAACTGATGTTCAGGTTAAACCAACCAAAAGAACACCTGCGGCTCCTTTTACTACTTCTACCCTACAACAGGAAGCTTCCAGAAAAATGGGATACAGTGTGAGTAAAACCATGTTGATTGCACAAAAGCTCTATGAAAGTGGTAAGATTACTTACATGCGTACTGATAGTGTGAATTTGAGTGATACGGCACTGGCCGATATTAGTGCGGAAGTAAATAATGCATACGGTCCACAGTACCATCAGCCACGTAAATTCAAGAACAAAAACGAATCTGCACAAGAAGCCCACGAAGCTATTAGGCCTACTTATATGAATCAACATACCCTGGCAGATGAAGAAACCAGGAGGTTGTATGAACTGATTTGGAAAAGAACCATTGCTTCACAAATGAGTGATGCTGCATTTGAAAAGACCACCGCAAAAATTGCTATCAGCACCAATGGGGAATCCTTAGCGGCTTCCGGTGAAGTACTAAAATTTGACGGGTTCTTGAAAGTCTATATGGAAGGTAAGGATGATGAAGACGAAGAAGATGCAGAAGGAATCTTACCTCCATTAGCTGTTAATCAACAACTAAGTTTAAAAGAACTTACTGCTTCTGAAAAATTTAGTAGACCTGCTGCGCGATATACAGAAGCATCATTGGTTAAAAAACTAGAGGAATTGGGCATTGGAAGACCTTCTACTTACGCCCCCACCATTAGCACAATCATGAAGCGTAATTATGTAGAAAAGCGCGACAAGGATGCTATTAAGCGATCTGTAACCATTTTTAGATTGGTTCCAGGTAAGGAAATTGAAAAAGAAATCATTTCTGAAAATACGGGTGCTGAAAAAGGCAAATTATTTCCAACCGATTTGGGAATGGTGGTAACAGACTTTTTAAAGCAACATTTTACCAAGGTCATGGACTTTGGGTTTACGGCCAAGATTGAACAGGAATTTGATGAGATTGCTGATGGCAAAATTATCTGGTCCAATATGATTGACGGGTTTTACAAACCTTTCCATAGCACAATTGAACATACTTTAGAAACAGCTGAAAGGGCCAAGGGCGAAAGAGAATTGGGAATAGATGCAGAGTCAGGTAAAAAAGTAATAGCCCGTATGGGTAGGTATGGTCCAATGGTTCAAATTGGCGATAGCAGCAATGAAGAAGAGAAACCCAGGTTTGCCAAACTTAAACAAGACCAAAGTATTGAAACCATTACCATGGCAGAAGCCATGGAACTCTTTGAACTTCCAAAAACCATTGGGGAATACGAGGGACAAGAATTACAGGTCAATATTGGTCGATTTGGCCCCTATATCCGCATGGGCGAGCAATTCATCAGCGTTCCAAAGGGAGAAGATTTACACGCATTAGAATTAGAAAGAGCCATACAATTAATTCAGGAAAAGCTTCAAGCAGAAGCGCCTATTGCTTTTTTCCAAGAATTACCAGTAACAAAGGGCAAAGGAAGATTTGGTCCCTTTATTAAGTGGAATGATTTATTCATTAATATTCCCAGAGCATACAATTATGATAGTTTGTCTCAAAGCGATATCAATGAACTAATTGAAAAGAAAATGGATAAGGAAGCCAATAGGTTTATTAACCAATGGCCTGCCGAAAAAATCTCTATTGAAAATGGCCGATGGGGTCCATTTATTCGCTTTCAGAAGAAGATGCTGAAAATGGGTAGAAGAGCTGACGGAGAAAAATATAGCGCAGATGAACTGATAGACATTGACTTGGATTTGATCAAGAAAATGATTGAAGAACAAGTACCAGGCGCG
>CALRXZ020000050.1:0-23186 GCA_943372255.1 Chitinophaga pinensis | reverse complement strand
GTATAGTTGCCTTGACATAATCCACTAAATAAAAAATCGCCTTTCTCATTAATTTCTATTTTATTTCCAGTTTCTTTTAATGTAACTGTTGCAGCTATAATTATTTCTTTTGATTCTTTGTCTTCTACATGCCCTGTGATTTTTAAATTACAAGTTTGAGTAAAACCAAAAGCTGGCAATGCAATAATCAGTGCTATTGTGAAAATGAATTTCAATCGATTTATTTTATTAGAAACTAGTTGGTTCATTTAAACCAAGTTTGTTTCTGGGGAATGTGTTTAGCATATTTTAATACCTAGAACATAGAATAGGTGGTATTAATGCTAAAATGAAAAAATGTTGATAGCAACAAATGAGGATACTGCCACTTTTGTGATCAATGATAATGCAGTAATTAGGCTTTAGAAGGTGGGCCTTTGTTGGAATTATAAAAAATAGGAGTGCTTGGAATAAAGTAGTAATAGAATTCTTCGCTAGAGATGTATAAATATTTGGGAGAATCTAAAATTACTAATGCATTGTTATGATAGGTGGAATATTTATGTGAGCAAATTTTACAATTTGCTTCATTTTTTTTGTCACTAGTTTCAGAAATACTGTTGCTTTTTTTTTCTTTAGAAGTTTCAGTTAAAGACAGATCTGAATTAATATGCTGATGCCAATATTGAACTGGTGTAGTAACAAAAGCATATAGGACCATCAAGAAAATGGTTACAATTGTCTTATATGTTTTAGTTAAATTCAATTATTAATTTTTGAAACCTCGTTGCGAATATAGGGCTTAAACCCAATTTGCGTATTAGATAATGACTAATTTATTATTTGTCAAATGTTTAAAGTTTTTTTGCAAAAAAAGTTTAAACATTTTTCAGATATGCTATTTTAAGAATAAACAACATTTTACTAGTACACCAAAATGATATGGGAGTTAAGACATAACCTTAGTGGATTATTGAATAGCAAGATTGGGAAGCGTTAATGCCTGAAAATGTCAAAGAAAAAACCCAGTACAAGAAAATCTCTTCCCGTTTCATCATTGATTTTATAATCAAACTGGTGTAAATAGCCAATCTGCAGATTGGTTGTTTTTGCAGGTTTGAAATTGAAAGCAAATAACAACCTATTTCTTTCAAAATAGGGTTCGTTATTAGTGAAAAACACTTCATCACTCACGCTTATTTGAAAAGGTTTGTATTTGTTTATTTCTCTACCAAATGGATATGAAACCCCAAGTCTATATCTAAACCTATTGCGATATCCGTTATTAGTAAATCTAAATTCTGCCCTATAGCGTTGTTCAATTTTCAATTTCCCTATTGTTTGTAATAGGATTACTTGAGGCCAGATCCTAAATTCATCATTGTTTTTTGGTAAAACAAAATCTCCACCTTCTTTGTAGGTTTGGTAACTACCTGCTCCTAGAGTCAGCTTCAAGTTTTTGTGAACGTTGTATTCAATGCCGCCTTTGTATTCGTAATAATGGAAGTTGTTATAAAACTTTAATGAACGAAGTTGTGCTTCCCCAAAAACACTCCATTTTTCATTAGGATGGTATTTTAAGTGTAGAATATTCCAACTGCCTAGATCTAGCGTTTGTGCAAGGCCGCTATTTGTCCAAACAAAAAGAACAACAATTGTAATGAATACTGGCTTCATTCAGTCTTTTAAAGCTCTTTTTCCATCTCAAAATGGGGAATGGTCACTTCTTCAAATTCAGGACCAGACACACTATATCCCAGTTTTTCATAAAAACCAAGGGCGGTTTTGCGGGCGTGCATGTTAATTTTTCTATATCCCCGGTCACGGGCAATATTTTCAGCAAAAGTCATCAAGACCCTTCCAATCCCTTTTCCTTGCAGACCGGAAAGCACGGCCATTTGTCTTAATTTGACTGTTTTGGCGTCTTGTTTTGTTAAAATACAGCAACCTTCTAGCCTACCATCGTCAAAAAAACCAATGAGCATATCATTTTTTTCTGCTTCCAAATCCTCTTTGGTAAAGGTTAAGCCAAGGGGTTTGCGCAGCATTTGAAAACGCAATTCCACCATTTGTTGGTGTTGAATAGAGCCGTGGTCAATGATTTGTAAGGGCATAAGCTAGAGTCAAGGCTACAAGATAGCAAACCTTTTTTAGATGGAAAAACGTGAAAATCAGTGTGAACTAACAATTAATAGTACTTAGTTGTGGAAACAAAAATGCATTAAAAGATGGCGGTTTTGCTAAAAAGTATATTTTTGCGCCTGTAACAAAAACTTTTACAATGTCAGACATCGCAACAAGAGTAAAGAAAATCATAGTTGACAAGTTAGGCGTAGACGAAGCAGAGGTAACAAACGAAGCTTCTTTTACCAATGACCTGGGTGCCGATTCTTTGGATACCGTAGAGTTGATTATGGAATTCGAAAAGGAATTTAACATCTCTATCCCTGATGAGCAGGCTGAAACCATCACAACTGTTGGACAGGCTGTAGCTTACCTGGAAGAGCACGCCAAGTAAGAAATCCCTTCACTAGGAATAATTTAATCCGGCCCGGTTAAGTTCCGGGCCGGATTATCACTTCAAATAGGCTTTGGATATGCAATTGAAAAGAGTAGTAGTAACCGGAATTGGTGCGTTGACCCCCATTGGAAACAATCTGGAGGAATATTGGACAAATCTTCTGAACGGTGTTTCAGGAGCCGATGCTATCACTTTATTTGATGCCAGCAAATTCAAAACAAGATTTGCCTGTGAGGTTAAGGGTTTTGATCCTACCAATTTTATGGATAGGAAGGAAGCCAGAAAATTAGACCGCTTTGCACAACTGGCTTTGGTTGCCAGTGATATGGCTGTTGTAGACGCCGGTATTAGCAAAGAAAATGTAGACGTGGATAGGGTAGGTGTCATTTTTGCCAGTGGTATTGGTGGACTTAGAACCTTCCAAGAAGAAGTTACCAATTTTGCCCAGGGCGATGGTACTCCTAGATTCAATCCCTTCTTTATTCCAAAAATGATTTTGGATATTGCTGCAGGTCAAATCTCAATGCGCCATGGATTCCGTGGACCCAATTTTGCCGTAGTGAGTGCCTGTGCTTCCTCTACCAATGGAATTATTGCCGCTTGCGACAATATTCGTTTGGGCAAGGCCGATATTATCATTAGTGGTGGATCAGAAGCCGTGATCAGCGAAGCTGGTGTGGGTGGATTCAACGCTATGAAAGCCATGAGCGAACGCAATGATGATCCCAAAACTGCTAGTCGTCCTTATGACAAAGACCGTGATGGTTTTGTAATGGGAGAAGCTGCTGGTTGTTTGGTATTAGAAGAATACGAGCACGCTATTAAACGCGGTGCCAAAATCTATTGTGAAATTGCAGGAGGCGGTGCTACTGCCGATGCTTATCACTTAACAGCACCTCATCCAGAAGGACTAGGCGCTCGCAATGTAATGATTGCAGCCCTCAAAGACGCTGGCATGCAAGCTGATGAAATTGACTACATTAACACACATGGAACATCTACACCATTGGGTGATGGAGCTGAAGCAAAAGCCATTACCGAAGTATTTGGTGAGCATGCTTATAACCTAAATATTAGTGCCACCAAGTCTATGACTGGTCACTGTTTGGGAGCAGCTGGGGTTATTGAATCCATTGCTTGTATCCAGAGTGTGATTTATGATATTGTTCCGCCTACTATCAATCATTTTTCAGCTGATCCAACACTAGATCCCAAACTAAATTTTACCTTCAATCAGCCCCAGAAAAGACTGGTACGCGCAGCATTGAGTAATACCTTTGGTTTTGGTGGACATAATGCCTGTGTGATTGTTAAAAAATACGTAGCTTAGGTTCGTGCAATTCTTCAAACAACTACTCAAAAAGTCACCAGAAGCATCTTTTGAAAAACAGTTGAAAAATGTGCTGGGTATCAAGCCCGGTAACGCTTTGCTATACAGAACTGCGCTCTCTCATAGATCCGTTAAAGAAACGGCAGACGAAAACAATGAACGCTTAGAATATTTAGGCGATGCAGTGTTAAGTGCCATTGTTGCTGATTATCTTTTTAAGCGCTATCCCTACAAGGGAGAAGGCTTTTTAACTGAGATGCGTAGCAAAATGGTGAACCGCCAACAGCTCAATGATATTGCCCTGAAAATGGGACTCAAAAAACTCACTTTCTATAATAAGTTTGACAACTCACTCAAGGGCAGTCAGATTTTTGGTAATACCCTAGAAGCCTTGGTAGGAGCTGTCTATTTAGACAAGGGCTATGCTAAAACCAGTAATTGGGTACTCAAGCAAATTGTGATTCCGCACATGTTTGTAGATGACTTAGAACTCATAGATATTAACCTCAAGAACAAGTTGATTGGATGGGCCAATAAAAATGGTAAGGTCCTGAATTTTGAGCTGGCCCATGAAAAAATGGAAGGTAGCCGCAGACTCTTTACCATCAATGCCGTTTTAGACGGTGAAATTCTCTCACAAGGCAAGGGATACAATAAAAAAGATGCCAGTCAAGTAGCTGCACAAGTGGCAGTTGAAAAATTAGGACTCTAAGCCTCTATTTCCTGACACAATTCTATCAAAACACCATTGGTTGTTTTCGGGTGTAGGAAACAAACCCATTTATTATCGGCCCCGCGCTTGGGTTCTGTTTGCAATAATTGAAAACCTGCTGCCGCCAAACGAGCCATTTCTGCCCTAATATCGCTGACAGCAAAAGCCATATGATGAATGCCTTCACCCTTTTTTTCAAGGAATTTTTCTATAACTCCACCGGGTGCGGTATTGCCCAAAAGCTCAATTTTACTCTCTCCTTTTTGAAAAAATGCCGTTGCAACCTGCTCAGATTCAACTGTTTCTGTTTTGTAACAGGGGGTATTTAATAGGGTTTCAAACAAGGGAATGGATTGTTCTAAATCCTTAACGGCTATGCCAATATGTTCTATTTTGATCATGATACATTTATAATATGATTGCTTTACGAATTGAGGAAAAACGTGAAAGCTGGGATTTCCTGCCCAAATTTATAGAACCTATTGACATACTTTTGCGTTATTACCTAGAATAAACCATTTTGACTATGCTGAAGTTACCCATATATCTGGACAATAACGCCACAACACCCATGGATCCAAGGGTATTGGAAACCATGATTCCCTATTTTACCGAGCATTTTGGCAATGCGGCTAGCCGTAACCACCCTTTTGGATGGGAAGCTGAAGAAGCTGTTGACTATGCACGTGAACAAGTAGCCAAATTAATTGGCGCTGATCCCAAAGAAATCATCTTTACTTCAGGTGCAACCGAAGGAGATAACTTGGGTATCAAGGGGGTATATGAAATGTATGCCAGCAAGGGAAACCATATTATCACTTGCACAACTGAACACAAAGCAGTCTTAGATACCTGCAAACATATTGAGCGCAGTGGTGGAGAAGTAACCTACCTAGAAGTAGGTGCAGACGGATTGGTTAATTTGGCTGAGCTGGAAGCAGCTGTTAAACCAACAACCATTTTGATTGCTATCATGTATGCCAATAACGAGATTGGGGTAATTCAACCAGTAAAAGAAATCAGCGCAATTGCTAAAAAGCACGGTGTGTTGTTTTTCTCTGATGCGGTTCAAGCGGTAGGTAAAGTACCAGTAGACGTAAACAAAGATGGAATTGATATCATGGCTTTTACCGCACATAAAATGTACGGACCAAAAGGTATTGGTGCTTTGTATGTACGCAGGAAAAATCCTCGCGTAAAAGTTACTGCCCAAATGGACGGTGGCGGACACGAGCGTGGTATGCGTAGCGGTACTTTGAATGTACCAGGTATTGTTGGATTTGGTAAAGCATGTGAATTGGCTAGACTAGAAATGGGAGCCGATGCAGAACGCTTGAGCAAATTGCGTGACAAGTTGGAAAATGCTTTGATGCAATTAGAAGAAGCTTATGTGAATGGTAGCCGCGAACACCGCTTACCACATGTATCTAATATTTCTTTCAAATACGTAGAAGGTGAAGGTTTGTTGATGGGCTTTAATAAGAATATTGCCCTGTCTTCTGGATCTGCTTGTACTTCTGCTTCTTTGGAACCTAGTTATGTATTAAAAGCCTTGGGCTTGGGCGATGATTTGGCACATAGTTCTTTGCGTTTTGGACTAGGTAGGTTTACTACAGAAGAGCAAATTGATTATACCATTAAAGCCATCAGTGAAACTGTTTTAAAGCTGCGCGATATGAGCCCGCTTTGGGAAATGTTCAAAGAAGGCGTTGATATGGATAAAATTGAATGGGCACATCACTAATATTTTAAATCACTTCCACATAAATTAAATTACCATGGCATATTCAGAAAAAGTTATCGACCATTATAGCAATCCAAAGAACGTTGGTACTTTGGACAAGGCAAAAAAGAATGTAGGTACCGGATTAGTTGGTGCTCCAGAATGCGGTGACGTTATGCGCTTGCAAATTGAAGTAGACGATGCTACCGGTGTAATCACAGACGCTAAATTCAAAACCTTTGGTTGTGGCTCTGCTATTGCTTCTTCTTCTTTGGCAACAGAGTGGTTAAAAGGCAAGACAGTAGACCAAGCAGTGGCTATTGACAATATGGACTTGGTGGAAGAATTAAACCTTCCTCCAGTAAAAATTCACTGCTCTGTTTTGGCAGAAGACGCTATTAAAGCGGCCATCAATGACTACCGTACCAAGAATGGTTTGGAGCAATTGGTGTTTGAAGAAAGAATTCATTAATCACTGACGGTAATAGTACCGTCAAAAGATTTATTATGGCAGAAGTTGCATTAGAAAATAGTATTTACGTAAGTGAGAAGGCTAAGAAAAAAGTAGTTCAACTCATGGAAGAAGCTGGAGTGTCTGGAGACGCTTCTTATTTCTTGCGTGTTGGTGTAGTAGGGGGAGGCTGTTCTGGTTTGAGTTATAAATTGGACTTTGACAATGAGATTAAGCCCATGGACCAAGTCTTTGAAGACAATGGCGTAAAAGTTGTTACAGACTTGAAAAGCTTTTTGTATTTAGTAAATACAGAACTAGATTTTTCTGATGGACTCAACGGCAAGGGTTTTTATTTTGACAATCCCAACGCCAGTAGGAGTTGTGGTTGTGGTGAGAGCTTTGCAGTATAAACTGAAATAAGAATTGTTAGCGTAAGCTACATTTGCAAATAAAAATAGCCGCTAGGATGCAACCTAGCGGCATTTTTTTGCACTTTATGCTAAACCAAGATCTTAGTCCTTTTGTTTGGGAGCTCTAGGAGGTGGGGGTGGGGGAGGCAATTCTTTTTTGGCGCCACTAGCTTTTTTAGCTTCCATTGGAGGCGTAGGGGGCACCGGCAATTCCTTTTTTACTGCTTGTTTGGGTGGTGGTGGTGGAGCTGGTAATTCTTTTGTCACAGCTTTTTGGGGTGGCGGCGGTGGCGGCGGCGGAGGAGCTTTTTTGTCTCCTTCTTTGACAATTTGTGGTGGCGTAAATTTGGTTACTTCCACTTCTTGTTTTTTCTTTTTAGGGCTGCTTTTGACCGTAACTGGAATGGCGTCCGGTCCATTTTCAACCTTGGGTTTGGAAGATTGGGCCTTGGAAAAAAGTCCAATTCCAAACAGGCAGACAGCGGTAAGCGCTAGGCGTAGGTTCATGGCGTTTTTTTATATAGAGACACCAAATGTGATAAATTCCATAAAACCCAATTCAAAACTCCCCAAGATTGGTTCAATTGGCTTTTAAGATTTAGTTTTGGAGCATGTGGATGATCTGTAAAAAAGAATGGCAACAGTTTTTCAGCAGCCTAACCGGATACCTGGCTTTGTTGGTTTATCTGTTGTTAAACGGACTTTTTCTCTTTCTTTTTCCCGATACCAATTTGTTAGACTTTGGTTACGCTAGTTTGGCGGGCTATTTTAGTCTGGCTCCTTGGCTATTATTATTCTTGGTGCCCACCATTACCATGCGCAGTTTTGCGGATGAATTTAAATTGGGCAGTTTTGAAATTTTAAAAACCCTACCACTTAGTCCAACTGCCTTGGTCATGGGTAAATGGTTGGGTTCATTTTTGATTGTATTAACGGCCATTTTTCCAACCATTATTTATGCTATTTCTTTGCAAGCCTTAAGTGTTACAGGAGGCATAGATATTGGGGCAACCATTGGCAGCTATTTGGGACTAGGCTTATTGGCAAGCGTGTTTACTGCAATAGGTATTGCTACTAGCAGTTATACCAATAACACCGTGGTAGCATTTATTGCAGTGGCATTTGTAGCTTTTCTTTTGTTTAATGGATTTGAAGCCATTAGTAAATTATCCTTGTTTTCCAATGGATTGGATTACTATATAGAAATTTTGGGCATCAAGTTTCACTATCGTAGCATTAGTAGAGGAGTTATTGACCTGCGCGATGCCATTTATTTTATAGGGCTTACGGCATTGTTTTTATTGATCACCCGTAAAAACATTGCAGAGAAATAACATGAAAAAAATATTACAAAATAAATATGCTTGGGTGTTATTTACCGCCTGTTTCATAGCCTTGGTTTATTTGGCAAATCTTGTTTCTTTTAGAGCAGATTTAACAGCAGAAAAAAGATTTAGCCTAAGCCCTTCTACGCACCAGGTACTAGAAGGTTTAGATAGTACGGTAACCATCACCGTTTTTCTAACAGGTGATTTACCCTCAGACTATCGAAAATTAAACCAAGCAGTACAAGATCTTTTAAATGAGTTCAAATCTATAGCAGGTGGCAATATCTTGCAAGTGAAATTTGAAAAACCAGGAGAGCATTTAAAAAGTGATACATCCAAAGCCATACTCTATGATTCTCTTTCTAGACTTGGCGTTGTTTTTGAACAAAGCGCTTCTGTATCCACTGAATCTGACAAGACTACGCAGCAATTGATTATTCCATCAGCCTTGTTGCAATACAAGCAACAAAAGCCCATAGCCATTGATTTAAGAAGCAGTAAGAAAGTCTTTAAGCAATATGATTTACTAACTGTGGCAGAACCAGAAGAAGACAAGGAAGCCACTCGTAACGCTGCAGAAGCTTTATTGGAATACAAGTTTGCCAATGCCATACATTTACTAACGCGCAAACAAGTACCCACTATTGCTTATTTGGTGGGCAATGGAGAACCCATTGACCTTAGGATCAATGACCTAGGAGAGCGTTTGAGAAACGAATACCGTTTGGCTGTGTTTGACTTAAAACAAGGCTATCCTGATCCAGCCATGATTGATGCCATGTTGGTAGTTAAGCCAACCAAACAGTTTACTGAAGAAGACAAACTAAAATTGGATCAGTATGTGATGAATGGGGGCAAAATGCTTTGGTTCATAGATAAATTATATGCCGAGCTAGACAGTCTTAAACGCAATCAAGCGGAGTATACGGCTTATGATCGCGGCTTGGATTTAGACGACCTCTTGTTCAAATATGGGGTAAGAATTAATGGAGACCTTTTGCAAGATTTGAATTGTTCAAAAATGCCCATTGTGATTGGACAAAATGCAGATGGTAGTCCCAAAATGCAAAGAGTTCCTTGGCCCTATTATCCTTTTTTGTCTGCCAGAACCAAGAACCCTATTTCACAAAACCTAGATAGGGTATTACCTCTTTTTCCTTCAAGTATTGATACCGTAAAAGCACCTGGTATCAACAAAACTATTTTGCTGGCAACGGATTCTAATAGTAGGCGGTTGAGTTCACCAGCCATGGTCTCTGTAAATAGCGTGAAGGATGAAAATGACCTGCGCAGTTTTAATAAAAGTTATATTCCAGTTGCGGTTTTACTAGAAGGTAGGTTTCAGTCATTATTCAAGAATCGGGTATCTGCTGTGCTCAATGATAGCATTCAAAAAACTACGGGTAAACCTTATCTGAATCAAGCCGTTCAGCCAGGCAAACAAATTGTGGTGGCTGACGCCGATATTGTGACCAATGAAGTCAGTCAAACCACGGGTCCATTGCCCATGGGTGAATTGCAAATGGAAAATTATCGCTTTGCCAACCGAGAGTTTTTGGCCAATAGCGTGGATTATTTGGTAAGTGGCAACCAGTTGTTTGAAACCAGGAATAAGGATTTTGTGCTCCGTTTATTGGATAAGAAAAAACTTTCGGAGGAAAAAACATTTTGGCAGGTGATGAATATTGGACTGCCCCTGGTCTTGGTCCTAATTCTAGGAGTATTCTTCCAATGGCGCAGAAAAAGCAAGTACAGCGCTTAATTTGTGAATCCTATCTTTATCTTTATCCCAAAAGCGGTTTATGGATACGCATCAAATTGTATATAGTGTATTTGGATTGGTGTTGGTATTGGCACTGATTGTGGATCTTGGTTTATTGAGTAAGAAGAACAAATCTATCAGCATCAAAGATGCTTTGTACCAAACCTTTTTCTGGGTGTTCTTGGCATTTGCCTTTTTTGGATTTATGTGGTATGAAGAAGGAAGCAAACCTGCACTAGAATATATTAGCGCCTACCTCATGGAATGGAGCTTGAGTATTGACAATATTTTTGTCTTTATCCTGATATTTAATTCTTTTAAAGTAAAAGAGAACAACTATTCTAGGGTCTTGCTCATAGGTATTTTGATGGCAATTGTTTTTAGGGTCATCTTTATCACCATTGGCGTAGCCTTGGTAGAACAGTTTCATTGGTTATTGTATGGCTTTGGATTGTTCTTGCTCTATACAGGCTACAAAATGTTTAGTACCAATGAAGACGAAGCATTTGATCCACACGATTCCAAGATTTACCACTTCTTAAAAAAATATTTGCCACTCACTAGCAGTGATGGAGACGGGAAATTTGTGATCAAGGAAAATGGCAAACCAGTTTATACCAGTTTATTTGTGGTAGTGATTTTATTGGCATCTATTGACCTGGTATTTGCTCTAGATAGTATTCCTGCTGTACTAGGTATTTCTAAAGATAAATTAGTGATTTACTCTTCCAATATTTTTGCGGTACTAGGATTAAGGTCCTTGTTTTTCCTATTAAGAGGAGCGGTCAACAAATTTGATTATCTGCAACAGGGTATTGCCATTGTCTTGGTGTTTATTGGTATTAAAATGTTGGGAGAGCATTGGTTGAATATGTGGTTAGACAAAACCGCCCAAACCATCTTATCCTTGTCTGTGATTTTGGTTTGTATTTCAGGATCAATTTTTTATTCCATTTATCACCAGAAAAAAGGAATGCCTAAAAACGCTTGATGGCCTACCTGATTCAAGATATTGCCCAAACCATTCATGCCCGCTCAGGTAATGGGAAGGCATACAAAGCAGCCAGCATAACCTATCTATTAACCGATAGTAGAAAACTGGTTTTTCCGGAGAGCAGTTTGTTTTTTGCATTGTCATCAACGCGCAAAGATGGTCATCTATTTATTGCTGAATTATATGCTGCCGGTGTTCGCAATTTTGTGGTGAGTCATACTCAGCATGCAGCTGAATGCACAGAAGCCAATTTTCTAGTAGTAAACAATGTATTAGAAGCATTGCAAATACTAGCCAGTAATCATCGCGCAGCATTCCCAAACATTCCTGTCATAGGTATAACGGGCAGTAATGGCAAGACCATGGTCAAAGAATGGTTGAACCTGCTTTTGCAAAAAGACCACCGTATTGTTAGAAGCCCTAGAAGTTATAATTCGCAAATAGGGGTTCCCTTAAGTGTTTGGCAGATAACTGCCACAGATAATCTTGGCATTTTTGAAGCGGGTATTAGTAAGACTGGAGAGATGGCCAATTTAGCCAAGATGATTCAACCCAATATGGGTGTGTTAACCAATTTAGGAGAAGCGCACGCAGAAGGTTTTTCCAATAGGTTGGAAAAACTAAAAGAAAAATTACAATTGTTTCAAGGAGTCTCTACACTCTTGGTTGCAGTAGATGCATTATCTGATGAGGAGCAAACATATTTATATCAAGCATTTCCTAAAGTTATTTGTTGGAGCAACAAACAAACCGCCGCTTTACAAGTATTAAATATTGTAACAAAGCAGGGCCTTACTAATATCACTGCTTTGTATGATCAACAAACCATTCAAATTCAGATTCCTTTTACAGATCCCATTTCTATAGACAATGCCATTACTTGTTGGTTAGTTTTATTAGAAATGAAATACCAAGACCAAGAAATTGCAGCGCGCATGTTGGCACTAGAGCCAGTTGAAATGCGCATGCAACTCAAGAATGCCATTAATCATTGTTATTTAATCAATGATAGTTATAGCAATGACCTGTCTAGTTTATCCATGGCCCTTGCTTACTTAAAGCAACAAGCCGGAGATAGCAAGACCACGGTCATTCTTTCTGATATTCCACAAACCGGTGCAGATGCAGCCACTGTATATGAACAAGTAGCTGTTGAACTAGCAGAAAGAAAGATTGTTCAATTAATAGGAATTGGTCCGGCCATCAGTGCAGCTGCACCCAGCTTTCAAAACAGAATTGCCCAAACCAGTTTTTATAGCAGCACAGCAGATTTTTTAGAGCGCTGCAATGCACACCAGTTTCAGCATGAATATATTTTGCTAAAAGGTGCAAGAGCATTTGCTTTTGAACAAATTAGCAAATGGCTAGAACAACAGCAGCACCAAACCTTGATGGAGATCAACCTCAATGCCATGCTGCACAACCTCAAAGCTTATCAGGCTAGGTTGCAACCGGGGACCAAGGTCATGGCCATGGTTAAGGCATTTAGTTATGGTAGTGGTTCTGTAGAAGTAGCAAGGCTTTTAGAATTTCACCAAGTGAATTATTTGGCCGTGGCCTATGCAGATGAGGGTGTGGCTTTGAGGCAAGCAGGTATTCGTTTACCCATCATGGTCATGAGTCCAGACGAGACCAGTTTTGACGCATTGGTCAATGCACACTTGGAACCAGAAATATTTTCCTTTGGTATTTATCAGGCTTTTCATGAATACTTACTCAAACAGGGTTTGACCCAGTTTCCCATTCACCTGAAGTTTAATACGGGCATGAATCGGTTGGGTTTTGAAGTCTTGGAAGCAACCCGCATTGCAAAAGCATTGAAGCAAAATAATACCATGCAGGTCAAGACTGTTTTTAGTCATTTGGCTGGTAGTGAGCAGGAGGGTTTGGATAGCTTTACTTTGGAACAAGCAGAACTATTTGACCAAGCAGCAGAGCAGGTAGCTTCTATTTTGGACTATCCCTTTATCAAACACCTTTCAAATACCGCAGCTATCTTTCGCTATCCCCAATTACAATACCAGATGGTCAGATTGGGCATTGGCTTATATGGAGTAGATCCCATAAACGAACAGGCTTTGTCCTTGCAACCCGTCTCCACCCTCAAGTCTACTATTGCGCAAATTAGAACCGTTGCAAAGGGGCATTCAGTGGGTTATGGTAGAAATGCTTTTATGGAACAAGACAGTCGCATTGCTACCATTCGTATTGGCTACGCCGATGGGTTTGGTAGAGCGTTAGGAAATGGAAATGCAAGTGTTTGGGTTCTTGGCCAATTGGCTCCCGTGGTAGGCAATGTTTGTATGGACATGACCATGATTAATGTAACTGGAATAGCAGGGGTAAAAGAAGGAGACCAAGTAGAAATTTTTGGCAGCCATTTGCCCGTGCAAACATTGGCCAATTGGGCAGGTAGCATCCCTTACGAAATTTTAACAGGCATCTCGCAACGCGTGAAGCGGGTATATCTTGAAGAGTAAAGCCCAAACCTTATCTTTGCCCACCAAAAATCACCGAATTGAAAGCAAGACAGATTATACTGATTATCCTCGGAATCATTTTTGCCGATCAGGCACTCAAGTTCTATATCAAGCTCAACTATTTTCAAGGAGAAGAGCATTTGATAGTAGGTCAGTGGTTTCGCTTGCATTTTGTAGAAAATGAAGGCATGGCCTGGGGTTGGAAATTTGGAGGTGGATTTGGAAAAATTGCCCTAACCTTATTCCGTTTGGTGGCGGTGATTTGGGGTACATTTTTGCTGCGCGATTTTATCAAAAAACAATACCACAAAGGATTCATTATCTGCGCTGCCATGATTTATGCCGGTGCACTGGGTAACCTGATTGATAGCTTGTTTTATGGTTTGATTTTTGAACAAAGCAATCCATTTAGTCAAAACGTGGCTAGGTTTATGCCTCCGGGTGGTGGATATGCTGGTTTTCTGCATGGCAAAGTAGTAGACATGTTCTATTTTCCTATTGTACGCAATGCGCATTTTCCTGCTTGGGTGCCTTTTTGGGGAGGAGATGATTTGGAATTTTTCCGTCCAGTATTCAATATTGCCGACGCAGCCATTTCTGTTGGTGTAATGATTATTCTAGTTTTTCAGAACAAGTTTTTCAACAAGCCAGAAACTACCCAACACGAGACAGTGGAAACCCGTAGCGTAGTGGATGACAATACCCAGATTAATTAATTGATTTTCCAGCTTTTAGCAGTTACACTTTGAGAACTATTACCAGAAAGCAGAATGTTCTGGTCTACCAATCCAATGCCCTTGGCATAGGAAGCGGTACCCTCTAAAACCTTACTAAAACCTACGGCACCAGTTGCTTTAAAGTAAATTTCTCTTTTTACAGTTATCACCTTTGTCAATGTTTTTCCTGCAATGGTCATGGTTTGATTTACTCCAACAATGGTAAAGACTGTTTTGGCAACACCCGGTTTTGCTGTAATACCTGCAAAACTGCCAAAAATGACATCCATTTCTTCGCTTTCCCAAGTGGTGCCAACAGGCGATTTGTCTTTTAGATAAGGGTATTCAATAAACCCACCAATATCATCAAAGATGCTGGTAAAGTCAAAGTCAATGGTACCAAATTGATAGTAAGTGCCAATTCCGTCTTTGGCAAAATAAAAGGTATCTGCCAAGCTGGTTGCGTATTGGTAATAGTTTTTGTTATTATAGGGAATATACTGGGCTAGTGTAGTTAGTTTAAAACTATCTAAGGGGCCTGAATTACCCATTAAACTAGGTAGGTATTGATAGGTCCAGGTAGATCCTGCATTGGTAGGTAAATAATCTAGTTCTGAAATAATAGTAGTAGAAATGCTGCAAAACTGGCCATTAAATTGCACTAAAAAATTACTGGTAATGGGCAAGATGGGAGTACCATATGCTTTTAGTTTAATGGATTTTGTACCCAATTCTTGAACATAGGCGGAATCAATAAACCAAACCCCATTTACTGTATCTGTAGTAATGAGATATTTGCCTGTTTTGGTAAAGTTGACCTTGATAACTGCGTAGTTACTATCTGTCATAGTACTGTCCATGATAAATGTTCCACGAACAATGGCAGACTGACAATTTCCCATGGAATCCAGCAAAGTTCCCTCTGCTTTGGCACCGCCCATATTGTTTTCTACACTCAATTCTTTCTGACACCCGGCCAATACCAGCAGGAATATCGCGCAAGCAGTGACTATTTTTGCCAATTGTTTCATGCAGATGCTAGTAGATTTGGTGAAAGGGAGCACATTTACTAGAGGGAAATTAAGCTAAAAATGCAGCTTGATTTTCCAATTTTCCATTTTCGTGGAAATCTTTGATATTCTTTAACGTTGTTTGGGAGATTTGACTCAGGGCATCCTCGGTAAAAAATGCCTGGTGTGCGGTGATCAGCACGTTGGGAAAGCTCATCAAACGCTGAATCAAGTCATCCTGAATAATATCGGAAGAGAGGTCTCTGAAAAATAGTTTTTCTTCTTGCTCATAGACGTCAATACCCAGATAAGCAATCTGACCCGCTTTTAAAGCCTTGATTACCGCTTTGGTATCAATCAGACCACCACGACTTGTATTGATGAGGGTAACACCCTTTTTCATCATGGCAATGGTTTCATCGTTGATAATATGTTTGGTCTGATCATTAAGCGGGCAGTGTAAAGAAATAATATCGCAGGCCAAAACCTCACTCAAGGGTTTGAATTCAACGCCCATGGCTTCTAGGTCTTTATTGGCAATCACGTCAAAGGCACTCACTTTACAGCCAAAGCCCAGCATGATTCTACAAAATGCCTTACCAATATTTCCGGTACCCACTACACCCACCGTTTTATTGTGTACATCAAAACCCAATAAGCCATTTAAAGAAAAATTCTGCTCACGCACACGGTTATAAGCCTTATGGGTTTTTCTATTCAAAGTAAGTAGCATGGCCACAGCGTGTTCAGCCACGGCTTCTGGTGAGTATGCTGGAACGCGACAAACCTGAATGCCATTGCGTTTGGCTGATTCTAGGTCTACATTGTTAAAACCCGCACACCTGAGTGCAATAATTTTTACCCCCCTTGCCGCCAATGCGTCCATGACATCAGCCCCAAGTTTGTCATTTACAAATACACAAACAGCTTCAGCACCATCAACTAGATTGGCGGTTTCTTTTGTTAGAGCACTTTCAAAATAGACTAGTTCATAGCCATATTCATCTTTGTGTTTGTTGAAAAAAACAATATCGTATGGTTGGGTAGAGAAGAAGGCAATTTTCATAATTCAAATATAATGCTTCCGCTCAGAAACTGATTATTGTTGGCACATTGATAAGCAGGTTTAGTTCAGAAAAAAATGATAATTATCAGTTTGTTAATTTTTGTCATGTCATTTGTTTGTCATAAAGTTTTTTTTGCCATCGTATGACAATTCCATGGCAAAACTGCTGGTTTCTAAATGAAATTTTGCAGTACAAAGCACATGAAAAAGACCCACTACTTTTTTACCATCGCCCTAGCCCTGTTTCAGTTACAGGCTATTGCCCAACAAAGGGTGTTCAAAGATACCCTTGATGGTAGCAGTGAAACCGTAGTGGTTACCGCCAATCGTTCTGAACGGAAAATGGGTAATGTGGCCGTGCCAGTAAGATTGATTGGAAAGAAAACCATTGCCCAAACTGGCTCATTGCGCATCCAAGATATTTTGCAAGAACAAACCGGGATTGTGATAGTGAATAGTGCGTTGGGAACCTCACTCAATGGTTATCCAAATCCTTTTGGACAAGGTGTTCAAATGTTGGGTTTGGATCCAGCTTATACTGCCATATTATTAGACGGAGAACCATTGGTTGGAAGAAATGCTGGTATTTTAAAATTAGGTAGACTGGCCACCGGAAATATTAAACAGGTAGAAATAGTTAAAGGTCCTTCTTCAAGTTTATATGGTTCTGAAGCCATGGCGGGGGTGATCAATATTTTAACTGACATGCCCTCTAATGAAAATATAGGTTTACAATTACACCATGCAACCAATAATACCTGGGGTGGTACCTTATCTTATTCCAATCGTATTCATAAAACCGGCATTCAGTTTTTTATAAATAGACTCTCAACTGATGGCTATGATTTGGATCCCAATATCTATGGCAAAACCGTAGACCCTTATAGAGATTGGAATGGTCAATTAAAGATTACCCAAGAGCTAAGTGACAAATTGCAATTGCTGGTTTCCTTGCGTAATTATGACGCCAAACAAGACAATAATTATCAGATTTTTTATCAAAACCAACCAGCCATTGCTAGTGGTTATACTACAGAAACTGATAGAAGTGCTTTTGCACAATTCAAATGGTTATTAAGCAACAATAGCAAATTATATGTTCGCGGTTTTTATGATCTCTATACCAACCAGTCCTTTGTGAATTTAGACAAGACCGGTCTGCGTTTTGACGAAACCAGTTTTGACCAATCCGTATTCAAACCAGAGATACAATTTGAAAAAAATAGACCAGGTAAAAGCCAATACGTAGCAGGTTTTGGAAGCAATATTGAAATGATTGATGCTTCTAGGTATGCGGGCAAACAAAACCTTGCTACCATCTATGCTTTCACACAAAAAGAATGGTATTTACTCTCAGAAAAACTAACTCTAATTGCAGGCGCTCGTGTAGACAAAAGAACAGACTTTGACTTACACCTGAGCCCCAGATTTGCCATGGCTTATAAACCCAATGCACACTGGAAATTCACGGCTTCTGCCGGATGGGGTTTTAAAGCTCCAGACTTTAGGCATATGTACCTGAATTTTTACAATGCACAAATTGGTTATTCTTTGTTGGGTACAGCAACCCTTGGTCAGGAATTAGGGAAATTACAACAGCAAGGACTTTTACAGGCTGGGGCCGATATTAGCCCTTATACCAATGCACCCGGACTCAAACCAGAAACCAGTTTTGGAATACATGCAGGAGCCAAATATACTAGTGGAAAACTGGTAGCAGAATGGGGTTTGTTTAGAAACAATATCAGCAACTTGATTGATGTCTACGCCCTACCATTTACCAGAACCAATAGCCTCCCTATTTACTCTTATCGCAATGTGGGCAATGTATTTACACAAGGTGCAGAAATGGATCTGTCTTATCAATTAACCAAACAGATTCGTTTGTCTGGTGGATACCAATTTTTATTAGCCAAAGACAAACAGGTTCTGGAAAATATAGACAAGGGTTTGTTGTACAAACGTGACCCTATAACCCTGCAATCTAGTTTGGTCAATAGACAAGACTATTTTGGATTGGCCAATAGATCAAAGAACAGTTTTAATGCCAAGATTTTATATGAACAACCAAAAGCAGGTTTTGATGCCTATTTCAGGGCAGTTTACCGTGGTCAGTTTGGATTCATGGATAAGAATGGCAACAATATCATTGACAATGCTTCAGAAATGACAGAAGGTTATTGGATGCTCAATCTGGCTGCATCTAAAACTATTGGCCAAATGCTACGCCTACAAATTGGTGCAGAGAATTTATTGAATTATACCAATCCGGTTCAGCTCAGCAATATACCAGGCAGAACTTATTTTATCAACCTCAATTTGAATATCAATCAACCTACAAAACATAAACTCCTATAACATGAAAAACCGTTTCAATTTAATCCTCATTGCCGCTATTGCCATTGTGTTTACTGCTTGTCAAAAAGACGAAGCTACACCTGTTGCTGTACCAGCCTATAGTCGCACCCAAACACTTACTGTGAATTTTAGTGCTACCAAACCCTTTGCCTTTTTTGGATTTAAAGACAGTGCCTTGGTAGCCAATACGGATTCCTCCACTGCCAAATGGGATTTTGGTTTAAGACTCACCACTTTCTTGGTCAACAGCAATGCTAGTGGTCCGGGTAAAGCAGGTGTGATTCTGCAAGACGGCATATTTGCTAACTTGAATACAGCACCTACTACAGGTTACGCTTATGACACTACCAGTACCAAATTGGCTATTAAAGACGGCAGCTGGTATGATTACAATTCCGTGAGCCGTTCCCTTGTTCCAAAAGCGGGTAAAGTGTTCTTTTTCCGCACTGCTGATGGTGCTCATTATGCCAAAATGCAATTATTGGCGGTAGATTATGCACCATTTACAGGCCCTACACCATCTCAGTTGTTGTATAAGTTCCAATATACTTACCAACCAAGCGGTAGCAATAGTTTCTAGTCATCCCCCATTTTAACATACTAGGAAAACCCCAGCCAAAAACTGGGGTTTTCTGTTGTCATATTCGTACCTTTGCCGCCTTAAAAACAGATTGGTAAAGCGTCTTAGCAGTATGAAGTATCCCGAATTCTCTGGTTTAAACCTGCCCAAGATAGAGCAGGAGATCCTGTCTAAATGGAAGGAATCACAGGCTTTTGAAAAGAGCATTTCTTTAAGAGAAGGCAAAAAGCCCTTTGTTTTTTACGAAGGACCACCCAGTGCCAATGGCATGCCCGGGATTCACCACGTGATTTCCAGAACCCTGAAAGACATGGTTTGCCGTTATAAAACCATGCAAGGTTTTCAGGTAAAACGCAAGGGCGGATGGGATACCCATGGACTACCTGTAGAATTGGGTGTTGAAAAAGAATTGGGTATAACCAAGGAAGATATTGGCAAGAAAATCAGCATTGCGGAATACAACCAAAAATGCCGTGAAGCGGTATTGCGCTATAAAGACAAATGGGACGAACTCACTACTAAAATGGGTTATTGGGTAGACCTGAATAATCCCTATATCACTTTTGAAAACGATTATATTGAAACCCTTTGGTGGATCTTGAGTGAGCTCTACAAAAAAGGGTTGCTCTATGAGAGCGTGAGTATTCAACCTTATTCACCAGCCGCTGGTACGGGTTTGAGTTCTCATGAATTAAACCAACCGGGTACATACAAAGACGTCAAGGATACATCGGCCGTGGCCATGTTCAAAGCCATCAATGATGAGAAGACCAAATTCTTATTTGATGCAGCTGGAACGGACCAAGTATTCTTTATGGCTTGGACCACTACTCCTTGGACCCTTCCTTCAAACCTTGGCTTAACCGTTGGACCCAATATTGACTATGTATTGGTAAAGACTTTTAATCCCTATACTGCTTTACCCGTAAACCTGGTATTGGCAGAAGCCTTGCTAGGCAAGTATTTCAAGCCAGAAGGAGAAAACGGTGATTTTGACAATCATACAGCTGAAACCAAATTATTGCCTTGGACCATTTTGGCAAAATTCAAAGGTTCACAGGTAGAGAACGCGCGCTATGAACAGCTCATGTCTTATGAAGCCAATAGCCCTGCTGTCATTGAGAGCATCGCCCCCGGCGCAGAACCCTTTAAAGTAATTGTGGGAGATTTTGTAACCACAGAAGACGGAACTGGTATTGTGCATACGGCTCCAGCCTTTGGTGCGGATGACTATAAAGTGGGAAAGAAGGCCAATATTGGAATTCTGACCATGGTAGACAAACAAGGAAAATTTGTAGACGGACTGGGTGAGTTTAGCAATAGATACGTCAAGAATTACAAAGATGAAACAGACTATGTAGACGTAAACGTAGACATCTGTGTCAAACTCAAAAAAGAGAACCGCGCATTTAAAGTAGAAAAATACGAACACAGTTATCCGCATTGTTGGAGAACGGATAAACCCATTTTATACTATCCATTAGACGCTTGGTTTATCAAAACCACAGCCGTGAAAGACCGCATGGTGGAACTCAATAAAACCATAAACTGGAAACCCAAATCTACTGGCGAAGGCCGATTTGGCAACTGGTTGGAAAACATGGTTGACTGGAACCTAAGCCGTAGCCGTTATTGGGGAACCCCACTTCCAGTTTGGAGAACAGAAGAGGGTGATGAAGAAGTTTGTATTGGTTCTATTGAAGAATTGAATACAGGGATTCGCAAAGCCAGTGAAGTCTTGGGTGGAGACGTAAACAAACACTATTTACACGAGGGGATCTTGGATTTACACAAACCCTTTGTTGACGATATTATTTTGGTAAGTCCATCGGGCAAACCCATGAAACGCGTATCAGACTTAGTAGATGTTTGGTTTGATAGTGGCGCCATGCCTTATGCCCAGTGGCATTATCCTTTTGAGAACAAAGACTTGGTAGATAAAGGAGAAGCATTCCCTGCAGACTTTATTGCCGAAGGCGTTGACCAAACCCGTGGATGGTTTTATACCCTGCACGCTCTTGGGGTAATGCTCTTTGACAATGTAGCTTACAAAACCGTGGTGAGTAATGGATTGGTGCTTGACAAGAACGGCAACAAAATGAGTAAGCGTTTGGGTAATGTGGTGAATCCTTTTGAAACCATTGAAAAATATGGTGCTGATGCTACTAGGTGGTATTTGATTACGAATGCATCTCCCTGGGACAATTTGAAATTTGACTTGGCGGGGATTCAAGAAGTGCAACGCAAATTCTTTGGAACCCTTTACAATACCTATCAGTTCTTTATTCTCTACGCCAATGTAGACGGATTTGCTTTTCAGGAAGCACCAGTGCCTTTGGCCGATAGACCCGAGATTGATAGATGGATCTTGAGTTCACTCAATACCCTAATCAAGAAAGTGACTGAATCCATGGACGATTATGAACCAACCATTGCTGGAAGGGCCATTGAAAGTTTTGTGGATGAGCATTTGAGCAACTGGTACGTGCGTTTGTGCAGAAGGCGTTTTTGGAAGGGCGATTATGAGTTAGACAAGATCTCTGCCTACCAAACCTTGTATGAATGTTTGGAAACCATTATCCGTTTAATGGCGCCTATTTCTCCTTTCTTTAGCGATGCCCTGTACCAGAATTTGAACCAGGTAACCAATAGATTTGAAGCGGCTTCTATTCACCATGCTGATTTTCCAATAGCCAATCCAGCTGCCATTGACGCTGGTTTGGAGGAAAGGATGCAGTTGGCCCAAGACACTTGCTCATTAGTACTGTCTTTGCGCAAAAAAGTGAATATTAAAGTGCGTCAGCCACTGCAAAAAATCTTGATACCGGTATTGAATCCAGAAATGAAGGCTCAGCTAGAACTGGTACAAGACCTGATCTTGGCTGAGGTGAATGTGAAGGAATTGGTGTACCTAACCGAGACCGAAGGCATTATCAAAAAGAAAATCAAGGCTAATTTTAAATTATTGGGTGCCAAAATGGGTGCCAAAATGAAACAGGCTGCTGCTTTGATTGGAGCATTTACCCAACAGGAGATTGCCCAATTGGAGAAAAATGGCCAAATAGCCATTCAAGTTGACGGTGAAAACTATCAAATTGAGCTGGCAGAAGTTGAAATTGCGGCCGAAGATATTCCCGGATGGAGTGTGGCAAGCAAGGGCGCATTGACTGTTGCATTGGATATTGTGCTCTCTGAAGACCTAAAACAGGAGGGAGATGCCAGAGAATTGGTGAATCGGATACAAAATATTAGAAAAGAGAACGGTTTTGATTTAACAGACCGTATATTCGTAAAATTGCTTGAATCTGATGGGTTTAAGCAATCTATTATTAAATTTAACGATTATATTTGCCGCGAAATTTTGGCAGACAACATTGAATGGGTTTCAGCATTGCCTGATGGCGTTGAAATTGATATCAATGAAACCTTGTTAAAATTAGCAGTCACAAAAAAAGGATAACGCTATGCCTTCAAAAAAGCCAGCACCCAAAAAAGCAGCACCCGCAAAAAAAGCGGCTCCTGCGCCTGCTAAAAAAGCAGCGCCTGCTCCAGCAAAAAAAGTAGCACCTGCACCCGCAAAAAAAGCGGCCCCTGCGCCTGCTAAAAAAGCAGCGCCTGCTCCGGCAAAGAAGGCAGCACCCGTAAAAGTGGCTCCTAAACCAGCACCCAAGCCAGCTGCTAAACCAGCTGCACCCGTTAAGAAACCCGTTGTAGCTGCTAAACCGGCTGCAAAACCAGCAGTTGTTCCGCAAGCCAAGGCTGC
>CALRXZ020000049.1:0-24157 GCA_943372255.1 Chitinophaga pinensis | reverse complement strand
TTTAAAAGAGTAGTTGATGATGCCAAAGACGCTTTGATCAAAGAGAATGAAGCCTATGCTAAAATCAGCAGACTACTCCCCTTCTCAGACAATATCTACAATTTAGAAAAGCCACGCAGAAGGGGTTTGAATGTAAATGGAGAAGCTGTTGCCAAAGACATGAATGGCATTATTAAAACAGTTCAAAAGGCTAAAGCCGATTTACAAAAAGAAGAACCCATGGATAGCAAGCTTGCTTCACTAGCTATTGATGCAGTGAAAGCATTGCAGTTTGCTCTAAAAAATACTTTTGACTTTTACAATGGTTATGACCCCATGTATAGTTGGTGGGTTCCAAAAACCTATTCCGATTTAGATAGTAGTTTGGCTTCTTATGCAACTGCACTCAGGGGTAAGGGTAAGAATATGGATGCCAAACCCAAGGATGATGGCAGTGGCATCACAGGCATTTCTGTAGGAAGAGATGAATTGGTAAGACAATTAAAAAGAGAATACATTCCATATACACCAGAAGAATTAATAGAAATTGCCAATAAAGAATTTGCTTATTGCGATGCAGAATTATTAAAAGCATCCAAAGAAATGGGCTTTGGTACTAATTGGAAAGCAGCCCAAGAAAAAGTAAAAAATACTTTTGTGGAGCCGGGCAAACAGCCACAGGAAATGTTTGAACTCTACAAACAGTCTGTTGATTTTTTGAAGAAGAATAACTTACTTACCATTCCTGAACTGTCAGAAGAAAGTTGGAGGGTAATGATGATGAGCCCAGAACAGCAATTGGTGAATCCTTTCTTTACTGGAGGTGAAACACTTACCATTTCTTATCCAACCAGCACCATGGGATATGAAGAGAAACTCATGAGCATGCGTGGTAATAATCCCGCATTTTCAAGGGCTACGGTACACCATGAACTAATTGCCGGCCACCACTTACAGGGTTATATGTCTGCTAGGAACAAAGTTTATAGAAGAGATTTATTGGGCACCAATACCCCATTTTGGGTAGAAGGTAGTGCCTTGTATTGGGAGCTTTTATTATGGGATTTAAAATTTCCTAGAACCCCAGAAGAGCGTATTGGTATGTTGTTTTGGAGAATGCACCGCTGTGCTAGAATTATTTTCTCTTTGAATTTCCATTTGGGTAATTGGACACCTAAACAATGCGTAGACTTTTTAGTAGACCGCGTTGGCTTTGAGAAAGCAAATGCAGAAGGAGAAGTACGTAGGTCTTTTGTTGGCAGCTATCCTCCATTATACCAATTGGCTTATATGACTGGAGGTATGCAATTGTATGCCATGAAAAAAGAATTGGTAGACAGCAAAAAGAAAATGACGCTGAAGCAATACAATGATGCCATTTACTCAGAAGGCAGTATGCCAATTGAACTATTAAGAGCCATTATTACCAACCAGCCCATTAAAAAAGACTTCAGTACCAACTGGCGTTTTTATGACTTGGGTAAATAATAAATTCTCGCTGAAAAGGGTTGTTACAATGAATTACTAAGTAGATATTATTAGTATCTTTAATTGGATATACCCAAAACTGTAATCCAATGAAAAGAAGGAAAGCGATTGGTCTATTATTATTAGCTGGTGGCGGAACCGCTGCTAGCTTAGGTGGCCTAAAATGGTACCAATTAAACCATACCCCAGATCTTGATTATCTAACTGGTAAGCTCAATTTACTATCGGCTTTAGCTGAAACAATTATTCCCAAAACAGATACACCTGGTGCCAAAGAAGCTGGGGTAGGTCAGTACTTGATGGATATGATCAAAGACTGTACCGATAGGAAAACCCAGAATAAATTTTTGGATGGATTAAAAGACTTAGTTCAATACACCCAAGACAAATACAACAAGTCTTATGAAACCTGCTCTGTAGAAGAACAGGTTGTTGTTATGAAACATTTTCAAGAAAAGGGCAAACCTTATAATGGCATTATTGGAAAAGCTCAGAACAAATTTTTGGGCAAATCTTTTTTTACCACACTCAAAGAATATACGGTTACAGGATATTGTACTTCTCAGTTGGGTGCCACCCAAGGGCTTGCTTATTTGCCAGTACCTGGACCTTATATTGGATGTACTACTTTAACCAAGGGGCAAAAATCTTGGGCTACCAAATAAATCCTAAAAAGCTGTTCTATGCAAGAATATGATGCTATTGTAGTTGGCTCTGGAATCAGTGGCGGTTGGGCCGCAAAAGAACTTTGTGAAAAAGGATTAAAAACCTTGGTCTTGGAGCGCGGACCCATGGTAGAGCATATCAAGGATTACAAAACAGCCAGTATGGACCCCTGGGAGTTCAAGTATCATTTGGCCAATCCTATGTCAGATGTTGCAGAAAGTCCCATTCAAAGCAGGGTGTACAACCAAGCCAGCAAACATTTTTTTGTCAACGATAGCCAACACCCTTACATACAGGACACACCCTTTAATTGGGTAAGAGGTTATCAAGTTGGGGGCAGATCACTAACCTGGGGTAGGCAATGTTATCGCTGGAGCGATTTAGACTTTGAAGCAAATGCCAAAGATGGACACGGAGTAGACTGGCCCATTAGGTATAAAGACATTGCACCATGGTATGACTATGTAGAACAATATATTGGTGTGAGTGGCAATTTAGAAGGCTTACCTCAATTGCCAGATGGCAAGTTTTTACCACCCTTTGATTTGAATTGTGTTGAAGCAGATTTTGCACAAAAGACAAAAGCAAAATACAAAGACAGAATAGTCACCATTGCAAGGGTTGCTAATCTTTCAAGAGGATGGAATGGAAGAGGACCTTGTCAATCTAGAAACCTATGTGAAAGAGGTTGCCCCTTCAGTGGTTATTTTAGTAGTAATGCCGCAACACTTCCGGCAGCAGCACTAACAGGGAACCTAACCATCATTCCTAATGCAGTTGTGGTTAGTTTAATTTGGGATGCCAAGAAAAGCAAAGTAACTGGCGTAACAGTTATTGATGCGGAAACCAAACAGACTAGAGAATATTTTTCCAAGATCATTTTCTTAAATGCATCAACCATTAATACTGCAGCTATTCTATTAAGGTCTGTAACAAAAGAACATCCCAATGGAATTGGAAATGCCAGCGGACAAGTGGGAAAAAACCTGATGGATCATTTTACTTTTTCAGGTGCAAAAGGAGAACACCCTGGATTAAAAGACAACTACTATCAAGGCAGAAGGGCTTTTGGCATTTATGTTCCAAGATTTAGAAATCTAGGCCCTGATTCTATGCGAACAGATTATGTACGTGGCTTTGGTTACCAGGGTGCAGGACAAAGATTGGGATGGAATGAAAAAATGGGTTCAGATGATTTTGGGGTTGGATTCAAAGAAAGTATTAGCACACCCGGGCCTTGGGAAATGGTGCTTGGCACTTATGGAGAAACCCTACCCAATGAAAAAAATGGCATCAGTTTTGACAAGGATAAAAAAGACCAATGGGGGCTTCCCATTTTGCATATCTCATTAGAATATGGAGACAATGAAAACGCCATGCGTCAAGATGGTATTAAAACGGCAGTAGAAATGTTAGAAGCAGCTGGGATGAAAAATGTCAGCATCATGGATTATAGAAATCCTCCTGGATCAGCAGTTCATGAAATGGGAACTGCTAGAATGGGTAAGGATCCAAAAACATCCGTTTTAAACGAACACAACCAATTACACGAAGCCAAAAACGTCTTTATTACAGACGGGGCTTGCATGGCTTCTTCTGGTTGTCAGAATCCATCCCTAACCTATATGGCATTGACTGCTAGGGCATGTGATTTTGCAGTAACAGAGTTAAAGAAAATGAACCTCTGATGAAGGTAGTCACCAAAGGTTCATCAAAATGATTCAAAATTTAGTATTGATTTATCTATACGTATTACCGCTTACGATAGCTGGTTTTGCCAAATTCCAAAAAACATTTGGAGCTGGTACTGGGTAGAAATTGCTTCCTTTATTATTGAGTAAACTTACATGACCACCCATTAAGCCATATTCATAATTGTCAATAAAATTGGCAGCAAATTCATTGTGGCGTTCAGTATTTAAATTGGCACAGGTATTGCCAGAAACCACTAAGTCACTGATAGTTGTTTTTCCGGGAATATTTAGTCTTTCAAATTCCTGAAATTCAAAAGCAGAATATTTTAAAGACCCATTGCAATTGTTATTGTAAAAATGTGAGGTCTTTTTAACTGATCCAAAACTTACCGCCCAAGCTGCTGCTAGATGCCCTTGGTATTGGGTGATTTTATTTCCGTAAAATTCAGCCGTGCCTGTGAACAGAAAAATGCGATTATCATTGGTCAATCCCAAATTAATTCTTGCTAGCGTATTTCTAAAAACTAATGCATTGTCAATTGCAGGAAAATAAAATGCTGATCCAGGATTGGCGTCAGAAATGGTACAGCCTGAAATTTCAAAATTTCTTACCAAGTCTGTTACAGTATTATTATTTACCCCACCGCCAATACTGGAACTACCACAATTGATAAAACTGCAACTTCTAAACGCAATATTTTTAAAAGGAACTGTAGCATCAGTTCCATCCCAAACCGTTCCACCGGAAGTGAAAATTCCTTCTGCATTGTTTTTAAACACATGACCTGTTACAACTAAACCATCTATGTTATTAGATAGATAAAGCTGTCGGTATCCGCAATTCTGAGTAGTTCCTCCTTTAATGGTTACATTTTTTAAATTTTCTAACTGGAGCACATTGTAAAAACCTGGCTGTGTTTGATTAATGCCATCCAGAATCACACCAGTTAATTGAATAGTTACATTTGAGAGATTTTTAATGGTAATGCCACCACCCTGATTATAAGTACCCGGCTTCACTATAATGTTGGTACCACTAGCATAATTGCCAGAGATGGTCAAATTGGAACTTCCATCACCTACATTCACTGTTTTGTTTCTGAGCGCTGTTGATTCTCTGACAATATTGTCTGATACTGGTTCTACAACGGCTGTTTCAATGATTTTTTGACAAGCTGCCAATAAGATGATGGGAAGTAATAATAGGATGGACTTTTTCATAACTCCTTGTTTGAACAAATGACTAATAGGGCTGGCTAGCAGTCCAATTCAGAATTAAAAAACAAAGGGGTTACGCGCCGTTCAATACCGATTTAAAATGGACTGTTTAAAGCGTCCAGTCTAATTTGACCTAGTTAAATATTGGGGGTTACAAAACGTGCAACCAAGAAGCGGTTACAGATTCAAATATAAATAATTTTACCGCATTTTGCTTCAAGAAGGATAAAAAGAAATCGTCAAATTTTATTCATCACTATTATTGATAGGTGTTTCCACTAACAACGGACGGCTTTGCTAAATTCCAAAACACGCCTGGAAGAGGGGCTGCATAAAAATTCCTACCCACATTATTTTTTACTGAAACTTTACCACCCATAATACCGAATTCATAGTTGTCAATAAAATTGGCATCAAATCCAATATGTTTTTGGGTATTTAAATTAGTACAAGTATTGCTTACCACTTCTAAATCACCATAGGTAGTCTTGCCAGGAATATTAAAAATGGCAAACTCTTGAAATTCAAAGGCTGAATATTTTAAAGAACCATTACAAGTATTTTTATAAAAATGAGAGGTCTTGGGTTTTGTTCCAAAACTTACTGACCATAATCCAGCAACATGCCCTTGATAGATATTAGCGGTATTATTAAAGAACTCCGCGGTACCAATAAAGAGAAAAATTCTGTTATCATTGGTCAGGTTCAAGTTCAGACTATCAATACTATTATTAAATACCATGGCACTATCTACCGCTGGAAAATACATGGCTGTTCCAGGGTTTCCCCCCTTCCATTTACAGCCAGAAATTTCAAAATTCTTAACCAGGTCAGTTACAGTGCCTGTGTTTTGATCCATAGAAGTACCAATAATGGAATTGCCACAATTGATAAAATTACAATCTCGAATGGCAAAATTTTGTAGCCCCAAAGTTGCATCCGTTCCATCCCACTTAATACCGGCATTAAAGAAGACACCTTCATTATTATTGATAAAATTGTGACTGGAAAAAATGACGTTTTTACATTGCCCACTTATATACATCATCCGGTAGCCATTGTTTTGAGTTGTTCCACCTACCACCAATACATTATTCAGTTTATTGAGGAATAAGACATTGTAAAAACCGTCCTTGGTTTGACTCAAACCGTCTAGTACTACTCCAGATAATTGTACTGTTACATTGTTCAATTGTTCCAAGCTAATCCCGCCTCCTTTATTGTAGACCCCAGGTTTTACAATAATGAGGGTACCAGATTTATAATTACCCTTGATGGTTAGGTTAGAACTTCCATCTCCAACATATACGGTATCTGTAATGGGAGGAGCAACAATTGGTGTTCTAACCACAGGTGAAACTGCTTCCGGCTCTACCGATCTTGAACAGGAAGAGATTAATAAAGCTATGGCCAATATTACATTGAAATTCATCACAGATAGGGGAATTGATGATGCAAATATTTGTCAAACCAATTATTCAAGTTGTAGGAAAAGCTTGGTTTCTTGCATAGCAATTCCTACCACCCTGTTTGATTGGCAATTCCTTCCTAAACGAGATAAATAATGAATTATTATTCCATGGAACAAAATAGACCTGGTTTCATACTAACCTGTCTAAAAATGAGCATTATATTTATTCTATCAATTTGGCTTATGAAAAAAATGCCCACCAGCTTACTCATACTCTGTTCTTTGTTGATGGCTTATCACAGCATTCAGGCACAATATAGTCCTGCAAAACAGTACGCTTTAGATCCCCAACAATACGATACTAGTACAAAAAATTATCGTAGTTATCATTTGCCAAAAGCGCCATCTGGTGCTCCAAATATTGTGATAGTTATGTTAGATGATGTGGGATTTAGTACTGCGGGGGTCTTTGGGGGATTAGCAGAAACCCCAGTGATGGACCAATTAGCCAATGGTGGACTGCGTTATACCAATTTTCATACTACAGGATTGTGCGCAGCATCTAGAGCGGCATTGCTTACAGGAAGAAACCATCATTCCGTAAACATGGGACATTTTACAGAAACCGCTTTTGACGCTCAGGGTTATGATGCCATTATGCCTTTTGAAAAAGCTACCATGGGTGAAGTACTCCGTGAAAATGGGTACAATAGTTATTTATTGGGTAAGTGGCATTTAACACCCATGTCTGACCGTAGTGCCGCCGGACCTTTTAACAGATGGCCTACTGGTAGGGGCTTTGATAGGTTCTTTGGCTTTTTAGAATCGGCCACGGACCAGTATTACCCAGTCCTTTGGGAAGGAATTACAAGAGCTCCTATTGATACGGTGGAACATAAACACTTGAATACGGTGTTGGCAGACAAAGCCATTCATTACATAGAACAACAACAAAAAGCCGCACCGGGAAAGCCTTTTTTCCTATATCTAGCTCCAGGAACAGTTCATTCACCCATGCAAGTAGACAAAGCGTGGATTGACAAATACAGGGGTAAGTTTGATATGGGATGGGATCAGTATAGAGAAACCGTTTTGGCTAGGCAAAAACAGTTGGGTGTTGTACCTGATTATGTGGAACTACCAACAAGAAATGACAGGATTCCAGCTTGGTCAAGTTTAACCAAGGAAGAACAACAAATCTATGCTAGGGCAATGGAAGCACACGCAGGGTTTCTATCACAAGCCGATGCAGAATTGGGTAGGGTTATTCAATACCTACAATCGATTGGTCAATTAGACAATAGCATTGTTCTGCTTATTGTAGGAGACAATGGTGCAACCAAGTATACGGCTGATATTCCTGGGGTTCCTGAAGGCATGGAAAAAGCATCAAGGGCAGAAAAGATTCAAGCAGCATTTAAAAATATTGACAAGATTGGTAGAATAGATTTTAAAGGAGACATCCCCCTAGGGTGGACACAGGCCAGCAATGCTCCTTTTAAGCAATGGAAGGGAGATGCTAACTCAGAGGGGGGCACCCATAATCCCTTGATTGTATACGCCCCAAAATACATACAGGAAAAGGGAGGCATTAGAACCCAATACACGCATTTGGTAGATATCTGGCCTACATTGTTAGAACTCACTAAGGCTAAGGTTCCAGCTAAAATAAATGGCTACTCTCAAGCACCAATTGAAGGAACCAGTTTTGCCTATTCCTTAAACAACGCAAAAGCCAAGAGCCAACATCGGGTACAATATTTTGAAACCGGAGCTTCAAGGGCTATTTATGTAGATGGTTGGAAAGCGGCGGCTTATCATCCATTAGGTACTTCCTATAAAACAGATGTTTGGGAACTATTTAATATGGAAAATGATTTTAATGAAATGCATGATTTGTCTAAAAAATATCCGGAAAAATTAAAAGCGCTAAGGGCGATTTTTGAAAGAGAAGCCAAACAATACCATTTATACCCTTTGCATGATTCTTGGTTTCCTGCAGACTCCTATTTGCAGATTAGTGATAGTAGGGCCAAGGAAGCTAAGCAATAAAAGAATGGATGCAAATCATCATTGTTCATCTAGTTTCACTCCTAATTATTTTGCGTCTTTATGAAAGCCAGTTTTAATTAAACGCAATAGCAAAGGAAAAGCAGGTTCAGGCATTCCACCGTGGTCAAAACCATCTAATTCATAGAGACTGGTTTTTTTATGCCCAACCAATTGCATCATTCTTTTTAGGTAAGCGTTCTCTTCATATCGGCCATATAATTCCAATTCCCTATCACCGGTAATAAGGATCATTGGAGGCGCATCTGCTCTTACAAAAAAGAGTGGTGCGTATTTGTCAATAGTGGGTTGTAAAGCACCCATACCCTGTGCTTTGCGATAGGTGAAATGTGAAATGGCCTGTCCACTAAAAGGAATCAGCGCAGCTATTCTATTTGCGTCTATTTGATACTTAGCCAAGTATGATTTATCCAAAGTAACCATCATGCCCAAATAGCCCCCAGCAGAATGCCCAGTAAGGATAAGTTTGTCTGGGTCTCCTCCATATTCCCCAATATGCTGGAAGATCCATGCCATGGCAGCTGCTGCATCTTCAATAATGGCAGGAACAGTTGCCTTTGGCGATAGTCTATAACCAACACCAATCACGGCGTATCCTTTATCCATTAAGGCTTTTGGAATTTCTTTAGACCCAGCGGTTAATCCCCCGCCGTGAAACCAAACAATGGTAGTAAACTTTTGTTGCCCTTTGGGATAATACAAATCCAATTTGCATTGAGATGCGATATAGGCATCTTTCTGTTCAACTTCAGCTGGATAATAATGCAGGTTCTGCTCTAGTTGATAGTTGGTTTGTGCTACAGTTTGAAAGCTCCAACAAAGACAAACCAGGCAAAATAAACCAAGAGAAATAAAACGCTTCATGTTTAGAATTTTATTCATCTATACAAGATATACTCAAAATATGAAATTTAGAAGCCTATCAACGGAGACCCAATAAAAATTCAAGAGGCAATTGCAATCTTTTTGACCAAGCGGTTTCAGAATGGTCCTCACCAGGAAATACTTTTGACATAAAATTACTAGGACCATAACCCTTTGCCAAGATAATTTCATTTGCTTTTTTCTGGAGTTCTGGATACATGGCGTCTAGGGTAGCCGTACCATGGTCAAAATAAAGCAAGTGCGTTTTGGGATCAGGTAAATGTGTTTTTAAATAATTGAAAAAAGCATTCGGAATGGGGTTGTTATTCATGGAAAAATTCCCAGGCCAATGCGTAGACAAACAGGCTGCTCCTCCAAATACTTGGGGGTATTCGCAAATGGCATACATAGAAATTAAACCTCCCATACTACTGCCAGCAATAAACGTATTTTGTCTGTCTTTCTTGGTAGCGTATTGCTTGTCTATATAGGGCTTTAACTCGGTCACCAAAAATTTTAAGTAGTTGTCAGACACGGGTTGAAATACTTCTTTTGTTCTTCCAGCATTTTGCAATTCTTTGACTACAACATTTTGCTGCTGCTTTGTTAAGCTCTGATAGGGTTTCTGAGGAAAATAATCCGGATGTCTTGTAGGTCCACCATTCCAAACACCAACTACAATAAAGTCTTTGACCCTTCCTTGCTTCATAAGTTTGGCGGCCATATCATCTACATCCCAAGCTTTTTTGTTCCAAGTGGTGGTACTATCATATAGCATTTGCCCATCGTGCATGTACAAAACGGCATAGGTTTTACTAGTGGAATAACCATCTGGCACCCATATATCTACATTGCGGGCTGTTACAAACTTTGACGGAAAGCTATCAATCCTATATACTTTTCCAGATACAGTTTGCTGTAACTGAGCCAGAGCAGCAAGCACTATAAATAAGGTGCTAAATAAACATACAATTTTAAAACGCATGTGTTTTACTTTACAATCAAATTGTAAATGTAACAAAACTATTTACCCAAAAATTTCTGGTAGCGCTGTAAAGCTTCTAAAAAATAATAATCTGCGTAGATTAATGGCACGTCTATTTCAACCCCATGCGCAATACTTCCTACACTATGTTTGAGTAAGAAATTGGCATCTGATCCTTCCGCAGACCTATAGGCAGGACTAGCCAATGATTCTAGAATAGCAATAGCTTGGTCCTGATACCATTTAGACTTAGGGCCAGCATAATTGGCTAGTTCAAACAAGGCAGAAGCTGTAATGGCTGCCGCTGATGCATCTCTATAAGGTTGTGGGTGTTGAAAGGCGTGTGAATTTTTACCTGGATGATAGGCTGAATCACCCATATTAAAATCCCAATAAGGTACTTTGTCCTTGGGTAAGGTTTTGGCATTGAGGTACCAATCGGCCATACCCATGGCCGTTTTCAAATATTTGGGATCTTTTGTTTCACGATAAACCATGGTAAAGCCATAAATACCCCACGCTTGGCCCCTTGACCAAGTGGAATTATCGGCATAGCCCTGTGCTGTTTCCCTGCCCACCATTTTTCCAGTTAGGGTATCATAACAAACTACATGATAAGAACTATAATCATCTCTGATTTGGTACTTCATGGTAGTTTCAGCGTGTTTAATAGCAATCTCCTTGTATATAGGATCCCCAGTTTGTTTACTAGCAAAAAACAATAATTCAAGGTTCATCATATTGTCTATGATTACAGGAAAATCATAAGTTTTATTCCCATGCCAAGACACAAATTTGTTCCAAGATTTTATACTACCAGCAGTTTTATTAAAACGGGTACAAAGAGATTTGGCTGATTGAATTAGAATATCACGGTAGGCTTTATTGCCTGTAAGGCGATAGGCATTTCCATAACTGCAATACATCATGAATCCTAGGTCATGGTGTTGGGTAAAGTATTGCAAAGGCTCAAGACGATTGGTCCACTCAATAGCTTTATTTTCCAATGCCTTGTCATGCAGTGATTCAGCTGCTAACCACAAACTACCTGGAAAAAATCCTGTGGTCCAATCATACAAATTGGTGGCGTGCATATTGCCTTTTGCGTCAATGGTTTTTGGAAAATTGTTGGGGCTCTTGTCAGCATCTACCAACATATTTTTCAATTGCACTGAAGCAAATCTAAAATTTTCCTTTACAAATGTTTTCCCATCTGTTAAGGGTAGGTAGGAGCAGAATGCCATACAGCAAATGACAACAATGAAATTTTTCATGATGCTGAATTTAATAATTTTTATCTTTTAGAGATATTGATCACATATTTACCTGTGCCAATCATTTGTTTGGCAGTTAAACTCAATCTATATACTTCTTTGCCCCATACAGCAGATAGTCTGGGATCTGTCTGTGCTACAATGTCTACCGATGGTTGAAATTGGTTCTTGTCATAAACCAAGGCCAATTTTTTTCCATCCTTTTCAATAAGCACTTCTCCAGCTTGGCTAATATCAGGCTTACCCCAAGTCATAAAATTGAGTTGATTGGGAGCATCTGTTTTTTGCAATTGAAATTGGTCTGTTATAGTCAATCCCTTAGTTGCAGAGAGTTGATAATTTCTTAGCCATTTCTCCACCAACACATCTTTGTGATAAGCCGTTGCCATATCTAAGGAGAAAGTATTTTTTACAGAATCAAATTGTACATTTCTAGCTCTATATTGTCCCCCAAATGACTGCGGTTTACCATTGACCATGGGCAGGTTGTGATAATTACTTTGCATGGTCCAGATAGTATACCTTTCGCTACTAAATGTTTGTCTGGTATATGTTCCCACACCAACATCAATGAACATTGGAAGTTTGTCTACATATAAAGAAAAGGTTCCAACGTCATTGTGGTTATGACTTTCCGCATTGTATCCAGCTTTGGCAGCAAAAAATAAACCGGCTCCATTATTCATATAACAGAATTGGGTTTGAGGATACCAAGAATATTTAGCTTCAACAACCGAAGGTGTTACCAATGCTAAGTCATTAACATTGCTGAGGTTTTCAAAAGTCCTGAACAGGTCGCGGCCCTCACTTATTTCTGGCTCTTTTATTTGTGCAGCTAAATAGGCAGCAAAATGCTGCATATCTGAACTATTAACCGCTTTGCCATATCTATAAATTAATCCTGGATTACCACCCCCTTTTGCGGAAGCATCTGCAAAATTGACCACCCATCCATCCCCAACATAACTACGGGCTATATATTCACCCATATTCTTGATAATGGGTTGGTTAAAAATAGAAACCTTTGAACCAGTTGCATTACTAAGTAATTGCAAGTAATCATACATTTTCCCTGCTGCATGACCCCAATAAGATGGTCCTTCTTCACAAGCACCATCGGCATGATTATAATTGATAAACTTGTCTACAGATACCATGCTTTTATACACTGCCGCAGCCTGTTTGTCTTTATCGGTTTCCAATAATAAAAAACAAGTAAGCATATTGAAATTGCACCAAGGATTCCAGTTATTGACCATGGTAGTTGGTTTGGCATTTACAGCCTGCCACCAATAATCATCTCTAGCCATATAAGGATCTAGGATTCTGTCCTGCAAATTTTTACGCAACTTTTTGGCAATAATGGGATTTTTCTTGTCCATCTCTTCTTTTAACAAAAAGTAAGTCCAAGAAAAAAACGAACCCAAATCACCTGCGGTTAGGTCAATGATTTGTTCTGTAAAATCGGGCAAAGACCTAGTAGATTTTTGAGCAGCCATATGGGCTGATAAAACCCAAGAAGACATTTCACAAGCTTGCCAAACACCATTGACAATCTGATTCATAAACCTACCCTTTCCTTCTGAAAGCTCCGCTAATATCAAGGCACTTAAAGCATTCACATTTGAGGTAAATGGCTTTTCCATGGCTACCCTACTACCCGTCCATTCATATTCCAAGTAATCGGTTGCTTTTACTACTTTCCATTCATAGCTTAGTTGTTTTTCTCCAGCTGCTATTAATTGAGCTTTGTATTTTCCTGATAATTGATCCCATGCAGCACGATTGTTATAAGCAGGAATCTTGTTCCATTGCGATACGGGCAACAACAAATTTTTCAATTCTTGAACCGTAGTTGTTTTCTGCAATAGGTCTCTATACTCGTGTGCACTAACTTGTAAGCAAGCAACTAAGACCAACGCTGTTAACAAAGATTTCAACTTAGCAATCATCTTAAATTATTTTAACTGATAGTATTTAACATAGTCCACTTTCATGATGGTACTTGTTGATTTTTTTGTGCCATAGCCTCCCGCAGGAATGGGGCCAGCCCATGATCCAGCAGCATAATTTTTTACTTCTGAACTCAAAATGATGAACTCTGCCTTTTGAGAAACAGTAGCAGAAAAATCCCAGGTTTTTACACCATCTACATAGAACCTATAATAGTTGGGGGTCCATTCTAAAGTATACAAATGATAATTACCAGAATTGGCTCCTAGATCACCCGTTTTAATCCCGGCTGTTTTATGGTATGTGTCATAACCATCCCAATGAAGGTTCTGGTGTACCCTTCCATCGTTACTCAAAGTTTCTACTACGTCAATTTCCATACCTGCAAGTTGTGGATTACCAATGGGATTTCCCATGGTTGCACTCTGAAGCCAGAACGCAGACCAAGAGCCGTACTGATTACTAAAGGCAATTCTTGCTTCAAACTTTCCATACTTGTATTCCTTTTTAGTAGCAACCATTCCTGTATGATGGGTCACTTTTCCAGCTATTGTATCTGAATACACTTTGATGAGTAAATTCCCCTGACCATCTGTGCTTACTGTTGTGGTATCATTAAAACCATCATGTCTAATTCCAGGTATGCGATGGTACCATTCAACTGGATCCATTTGTGTACCATTAAAATTGTCTTGCCAAGCAAGGGCATACTGAGGTTCTACTGTTATGGGTGGCGTTACCGGGCTAACAGGAGCTTCATTTTTCTTACAAGAAAAAAATAAGCAAGCAGCCAATAGTAATGTTATCATTTTACTCATATAGAATCTTTATCAACATAAATAGAAGCCGCCTTGTAATAAAGGGAGTGTTGCCATTATTACAACACTCCACTTTTGAACTGTTCAGCCTGCTATTAAGAAAAACTAGTTAGGCCAACCTGGATTTTGTTTTAGGTTAGGATTTCTTTCAATTTCTACCTGTGGAATAGCCCAAGCATTTAGGTAATCTCCACCATAAGTATAGGTATTTACATTAGCTCCCCAAACTTGTTTAGATCCATTACCTGCTTGAAAAACAGTATTCTTCCAAGTATTCCATCTTAATTCGTCAAAATAATTGATGCCTTCATTAGGGAACTCTACCCTACGTTCATCACGAACCCTATCACGTAAATTGCTTTGACTAGAAACATAAGTTCCTTTGCTTGGATCAGTTTGCTGTAGTGCTGGCATACCCGCTCTTGCTCTAACTTCATTTACTTTTAAGATGGCTTCTGGAAGATTATTTAATTCAACCAACGCTTCCGCCCACATTAATAGTACATCTGCATAACGAATCAGTGGCAGGTCAATAGGACCATAAGCCCTATTAAGGGTTTCTGTGTTTCCTTCTGCTACAAACTTGCGATGTAGGTAATAAAAGAAAGTCTGAGTATCCGTTTGTAAATCAAATGTGGGTGAATTAATAGTTCTATAAGGAAATCTGCTGGTAACAGTTTGGTTTCCGGCTCCTAAAACACCATTATAGTTGCCATAAGGTGTGATCACATTGGCAGCTAATCTTGAATCCCTGCCTGTCCATGCTTTGCTAATTCTAGCTTCGTTTCCAACAGCTAAGTATTTGGTCATATCTGCCCCACGTGCTGCAGCAGCTGTTCTTTCTGTAGCAGTTAGGCCATCACGTAAAAAATACACTTGTCTAGCAACTGGCGTCATGGCACTAAAACCTGGAATAATGGTTTCCCAATTAAACTTTGTACCGTCTGCATTTTCATAAAGATCCACCAAGTTGGGTGATACCAAATAAGTGTTCCAACATGATCCAAAACTAGCCCTTGTGCCACAGAAAAATTGAGTAGTAGAACCAAGGTTTACAACACCAGTATTCTGAATAGAGAAAATCATTTCATCACTCTGCTCATTTGCTTCTTTAAATAGTAATGTATAATTGGCAAAAAGCGAATGTCCTAGTTCTTTTACTTTGGCAAAATCAGCAACAGCTTCTGTCCATTTTTGGGTATACATATATACTTTACCTCTAAGTGCGTAGGCTGCAGACTTTGTAACGCGTCCAAATCCAGGATTCCCTTTAGTATACTTATTAGGCAGGTTGGGTTCGTTGATACAATCCGTTAAATCTTTAATTACCTGATCCCAAACAGCTTGCTCGGTATCTCTTGGCTTGGTAGCTTCTTCAATTTTAAAAGGAGCTAAATAAATAGGCACCCCTTTGAATACTTGATTTAAACGGAAATAATAATAAGCACGCAAAAATTTTGCTTCTGCTAATAATTTTCCTTTTTTAACTGCTGTAGAAGGTGACTTTAAGGGAATATTGGTAATGGCATCATTGGCCCTTACAATACCTTCATAGAAGTTCTGCCAGTTAGAACTAAACAGACCATTACCAGGGGTAATAGTTCCTTGTAAAAGCGCTTCGGCATCGCGTGTTTGACCAGTAAAAGAAAAACGATCATACTGATAGATTTCTAAACCAGACGCACCTCCTGTGTTTTGTCCTAAACGTAAGGCATTATATATACCAGTTACACCCAAATCAGTTAGGTTATCAGAGGTCCACATGGTCTCTGATGCTAAGGCGTCATAGGGTGCTGTATCTAAAAGTGTTTTCTTGCAACCCAATAAAATTAGGGGCAAGCTGCATATCAAGAGTAATTTTTTCATTGTTTGTGGTTTTATGCTTAAAAGTTAACATTGATGCCCAGTGCATACTGACGCATGGTTGGATAACCAATACCTGCACCAATTTCAGGATCCAATCCAGGATACTTGGTAATCATCAATAGGTTTTCGCCTGAAACATATACCCTAGCCCTACTCATCATCATTTTCTTGGCCAATTTTTCTGGAATATTATAGCCAATTTGTAGGTTCTTTAGTTTAATCCAAGATCCATTTTGCATCCACCAATCACTTGCTAAAGCTGTGTTTTGTGGGTCACTAGATTTAAGCCTTGTGTATTTGGCATTAATATTATTTCTTGGATCTTTAGCGTCTAATGGATTATAAAAATAGTGGTTATCCAATACTGTATTTGAAAAGGCAAAACCATTTCTTACCGTGCTATTAATATAAGTGTCATTCCAATAGTACTGGAAACCTGCAGCTCCAGCCCAAATCATGGAAAGGTCAAAAGACTTCCAAGACAATTCTGCATTGAAACCAAAAATGTATTTAGGCAAGGTAGAAGTGCCAGTAAATTTCTGGTCAAAACTGTTACCATATTGTCCATCTCCATTCAAATCTGCATAAATTAAATCACCATAATAAATGGCATTGTTTCTGATTGCATTTGAAGGAAGTAATCTATAACCCGCAGTGATCATAGATTGTGCCCAAGCCAAATCTTCTGGGGTGCGAATCATTCCATCTCTTGGACCACCATTTATGTTAACAGTACCATCTGCATTATTATAAGTACCAGATCCTTTGTACACTTCATAGATTCTGAATTCATTGATTTTTTTACCTTCAAGAATTCTATTTGTACCACCGGCAGAAACCAAACCAATATTAGATTGATATACTTGTGCTCCTGTAGCATCTGTAACATATCCTTCTACTAATTGACCTTTGTACTTGGTTACTTCATTAGTGTTATATGCATAGTTACCAGATACACGATAATTAAATTCTCCAGATTTACCTCTATAACCAAGGGTAATCTCATAACCATTGTTCTTAACTTCAGCTGCATTTACAATTGGGGAAGATGCAGTACCAACAGTGAGTGGAACTGGAACAGTAGAAAGAATTCCATCTGTTAAGCGCTGATACAAATCAAATTCAAAAAATAGTTTGTTATTAAGTAAAGCGCCATCCAAACCAAAGTTTGTGGTGGTAGTGGTTTCCCACTGTAATTCTGGGTTAGCAATTCTACCAACTGCCAAACCGGAAGACTGAACATTATTAAACGAATATAATCTTGTAGAATAGGTAGACTGCCAGTCATAAACACCAGAAGCATTATTTCCTAATTTACCCCATGAACCCCTAATTTTCAAATTGCTCAACCAAGACTTGGTGCCTTCCATAAATTTCTCATCTATGATTCTCCAACCTGCGGAAACTGAAGGGAACAAACCCCAACGAGTGTTTGGTGAGAAACGCGAAGAACCATCATAGCGCAAATTAGCTTCTAATAAGTACTTATTTCTAAAAGCATAGTTAACCCTACCAAACCATGAACGCATAGCAAAATCAGATTCTCCTCCATTTGTTGTAGTAGGTAATAAAGCAGAACCTAGTGTGGTAATACTATAATCAATTAAGCCTTGTTTACTTGCATTAAAATTATAGGAGTTACTATACATTTGATTGTAACCTGCTAATGCACTAATGTCATGGTCAGAACCAATTTTAGTGGTATAACGCAACACATTATCAATAGTAGTTTGTGTGGCTTTGTCAAAAGAATAATAAGTAGAGAAAGTAGAAGGGTCTCCAGGAAAAGTTTTCACTTCGTTGGTAGCAAAATTCCATCTTTCTTGTGGAACAGAATGGCTATTGTATTCACCAAATCGAATTTGATAGTTGAACCTAGATTCTAACGTTAATCCTTTGTATAAATTAAGTATAGCATATAGTGTGGTATTAAATCGGCTCTGCCTATCGCTACCAGCGGTATTGTTTAGGAAAGCTAAAATAGCATTAGCAGTTGAAGATTCCTCTTGGGCATGCGGGAAGCCATATCTGCCATTATAAGAAGGAACTACCCCCGGAGTTGTTTGACCCAAAAAGTTAAATGCCGATGCGGTATTTCCCATATCATAAGTTTGGGTACTAGCAAATGTTTGGGTACCCATGGTTAACCACTTAGCAACTCTTGCATCAAGGTTTGCCCTAATTTGATAACGTTTAGTTCCAGTATTTTGCATCACCCCTTTGTTGTCCAAATAGCCAACAGATAGTAAATAATTTACTTTATCACTACCGCCATTGATGCTGATATTATGGTTTTGTACCACTTTGTTATCAAATAAAGCATCACCCCAGTCTGTGTTTGGATAGGCAATTCTATTGGGTACGCCAATGGCATTTAATTGATCAGGTATTAAACTGGTAGAATCCCATGCTCTAATAGTAGAAGCTGCAAAAATAGAAGGCTGTCCAATATTGGTAGTTCCTTCATTAATCATTTGCATATGTCTAGAATAATTAGAATTGTAATTGGGCATATTCATGGGATTGGTAGTAGAAAAAATCCCATTGTATGTAACGGTAGTTTTATTGCGTTGTCCTTTTTTGGTTGTAATCAAAATAACACCGTTGGCTGCTAAGCTACCATAGATACTGGCAGAAGCCGCGTCTTTTAAAACTGAGATAGTTTCAACATCAAGTGGGTTAACCGCATCCATGCTACCAATAATTCCATCAATTACTACCAGTGGAGCATTACTACTAAGTGTTCCGGTACCCCTGATAAGGATACTAGCCCCATCTGAACCAGGTTGACCAGAACCCTGTCTTACATATACCCCTGAACTTAAACCTGCCAAAGAAGAAGAAAGATTGGTTACAGGTCTGTCTTCTATCTGTTTAGCAGAAATAGTGGCCACAGAACCAGTCATATTCACTTTTTTCTGGGTGGCATAACCTACAACCACTACATCGTTAAGGTTATTCACTTTGGCCTTTAATGCAGCATTCACTGTATTGCCTTCACCCACCATTAGCTCTATTACTTCATGGTTAATAGAATTAATGACTAGGGTTTGACCAGTTTGAGCGTCAATGGTAAATCTACCAGCATCGTCTGTTTTGGTGCCATTTGACTTGTTTTTAATAGTAATGGAAACTTCCGGAACGGGTTTCCCATTTTCATCTGTAACAGTGCCACTGATTTTCCGGTTTTGTGCCAATAGCAGTGTTGGCATAACTGATAGTAAGAGAAATACTGTCATGATTCGAATCATGCTACAGGATTTCCCCAGGTGGAGGACTAATCGCATAAACAATCGTTTTTGGTTGATTTGATTACTTGACCTACCCCTGATAAAGCAAGAATAAGTCACAGTTCAAATTTGAGCTGACTCATAAAATGTTAGGGGGGAGATTCCATTTTAAATAGGGGTGAAATCTTAAAAAGGACCATAAATGATTAAAATAGGTTTGAATTATCCCAATATTCATAAAAACACCCCCAATATTTTAGGATAGTCACCCCACTAGCAGAAAGCCCAGTGTAACTATTCACTACTTTTATTCACATTTCTCCCTGAATGCTTGTAAAAAGAATCCATAGTCTCTATTTGCTTTTCCTATTGGGCAGTTTTTGTATGATTTGTCCTCCTTTGTTAAAGGGACAAAACCCCTCATTTAGCCATGTAACAACTGAAAATGGTTTGAGTAGCAATGCCATTTTGACCATGAGCCAAGACGCCGCCGGATTTATGTGGATGGGTACCGCCAATGGTATTAATAGGTATGATGGCAGAATTGTAAAGCAATACTTGGTGCATAGCAATAACCAAGAAGCCAGAAGTTCTAATAATATTTTTTGTTTGCACACAGACCAAGATGGGGTATTATGGGCGGGTACATATGGGGGGCTATTGCGATATTCTATTGAAAAAGATGCATTTGTGAAAATGTCCATCCCTGGTTACAAGGGTGGAGAAGTGACTTATATTTATAGTGATCAGAAAAAAAACCTCTGGGTAGGCAGTTCAAGAGGTTTGTATCTACTATCTGCTGATAGGGATAGTTCCAAAATTCAATCTTTTTTCCATGATGATGAAAGTCCTTCTATTTCCAATAATTATATAAAGTGTATTTATGAAGATCATACAGGAGCCATCTGGGTGGGTACCAATGGGGGCTTAACCCAATTACAACATCGCGGTAGCAATTGGCAATTCCAACAGTTCAAACATATACCCTCCGACCCAAATAGCTTAAGCGCCAATTATATTACCACCATCATGGAAGATGCCCAACAAGGTTTATGGTTTGGCACTTTAAACAATGGTTTGAATAAGTATAATTACAGTACGGGCAAATTTGTCCGCCTTTTGCATAGCTCCAATGATCCCAATAGTATAATCAATAATAATATTAGACAAATTGCTTTAGACCAAAATGGGAGGCTCTGGGTTGGAACCCAAGAAGGGCTCAGTATTATTCAACCATTGAATATGTCTGTGCTTTCATTTCAACATAATCCATCTAATAAAAACGGCTTAAATCAAAATTCTATCTATAGCATTTTTCAGGATAGTCAGAAATCAATGTGGGTTGGTACTTATTTTGGAGGGGCAAATATTAGTTTCTCTAGCAATACCCTATTTCAGATTATTCAGAATAATGGATCCCGCTCTAATCTTAGTAATAATGTAGTGAGTGGTATGGTTGAAGACAGTAATTCTGACTTATGGATTGGAACAGAGGGGGGCGGATTAAATAGAATCTCAAAAACCACAGGAACTTTAACTGTTTTTAAAAATAATATCAATCAGTCAAATAGTATTAGCTCTAATCTAGTTAAGTCAGTGTATAAAGACTTAGATGGACAAATTTGGGCTGGAACTGCTCACGGAGGTGGGGTCAATTTGTTTGACCCTGTTAGTCAAACTTTTAAGCGGATGTTGTATGAGGAAAATTATGAATCAAATGAGTCTTCTGCTCACACCGAAATACAGTCTATTTATGAGGATCAGCAAAAAAGGTTTTGGTTGGGGACCACGCATGGGTTAAAAGTCTATCATAGAAATGGCAAAGAGCTAATAGCACTTGATAAGTCTATACTTAATGGTAAGGGCAGAGATAAAATGCTTACCGATTATATAGTAGCAAAAACATTTTGTGAAGACGATTTTGGGAGATTATGGATAGGTATGAATTATGGGCTATTTCTTGTTGAGGGTAATCATGTGAGAGAAATTTATAGCAAAGATGCTATCAATAGTATTGTAAAGGATAAAAATGGAAAACTTTGGTTTGGATTAGACAATGGGGGCATTGCTTATTATGATGCCAAGTTGGGCATTTATGCACATTATTCTAGATCAAGTGATTGGGGTAAAAAAAAGGTCTTTGGCATTTTACCAGACAAAAAAGGAAACCTTTGGTTGAGTACAGAAAAGGGCTTAGTCAGATTGAATCCTGAAAATGGTCATAGTCAAACATTTACCGTAACAGATGGTATTGCGGCAAATGAGTTTAATTACAATGCGTATTTTAAAGACAAGATTGGTGTCTTTTATTTTGGGGGATACAATGGTATCACCAGTTTTTTACCTGAACAAATTGAGGCAAATAATACCATTGCTAAAATGGTATTTACAGGTTTAAAAATCTTTAATACAGCCGTTTCAATGAATGATGAAACAGGGGTATTAAAGGAAAGTATAGCCGCTAGCAAAGAAATAGATTTTAAATACCACCAAAACGTATTTACTATAGAATTTGCATTGCTCAATTTTATCAAAAGCAATAAAAATAGATACCGGTATCAATTGGACGGTTATGATAAAGAGTGGTTAGAAACAGAGAATAATTTTATCACTTATAGTAACCTCCCCTATGGTAAATATCTTTTAACTATTAAAGGAGCTAATAATGATGGAGTATGGGGAACACCTATCAGGATCAAAATAAATATGCATCCGCCTTTCTGGCTTACATGGTGGGCATACTGCTTTTACATTTGTAGCTTTTTACTCATATTACTATTGGTTTACCGATTTTATTTTTTCAGGGCCTTACTTGAAAAGGAAGAAGAATTGCACCAAGTAAAAATGAATTTCTTTACAAATGTTTCACATGAGATTCTGACTCATTTAACCTTGATTATGGCTCCTATTGATAAAATCAGTGAGAGCAATCAATTAGACAATCAAAACAAGGAGAAATTAAAACTAGTTAAATCTAACACCAATCAGTTATTAAGACTTGTTAGGGAATTAATGGATTTTAGAAAAGCTGAGACCAATCACTTAAACTTAGAAATTGGTGTTTATAACATAGTTGGATTTTTGCAGCATATTCAAAATAACTTTGAAGAAGCAGCTTCGGCAAAAAATATTTTGCTGAAATTCCAATATTCAACAATAAATATTACCGCTTATTTTGACCCACAGCAATTAGAAAAGGTATTTTTCAATTTGCTAAATAACGCAATAAAATTTACACAAGAAGGCGGATCTGTAACCATTGCTATTTCAGAAACAGATAAAAAAATTCAAGTTCAAGTATCTGATAATGGCAGAGGTATTCATCCAGAATATCTTGATAAATTATTTACTAATTTCTTTCAAGTTGCTGACCATGGAATACAGAATACAGGATATGGTATTGGCCTTGCTCTTTCAAAAAATATCATTGAATTACACCACGGAGAAATTTCAGTAAAAAGCATACCAGCCAACAAAAATCAGGAGGGGCATACAAGTTTTACAGTTACTATGCTAAAAGGAAACAAACATTTTGAACAGAAAGAATTGATGCCAACACAAGAGGTAACTCAAATAGATTCAATAAACAATATTTCCACGCCTGTTAATAGTGATGGATTAATCTTACCCCATACCCAAAATAAATTTTCATTACTTATTGCAGAAGACAATCCAGACCTAAGCCAAATATTAGCAGAAACATTTGAAGATCAGTATCAAACTATTCTTTGTAAAAATGGATTAGAGGCTTGGGAAAAAGCAATCATTGAAATACCAGACTTGATTTTAAGTGATGTAATGATGCCATTAATGGATGGATTTGAATTATGTGAGAAATTGAAAACGGATACAAGAACTTCTCATATTCCAGTGATTTTACTCACGGCTAAGACCACGCAAGATGACCAAATAGCCGGTTTAGAAAATGGGGCCGATAGTTATTTAACCAAACCATTTAGCACAAAAGTTTTAGAACTTCATATTAGAAATCTGCTAACGCTAAGAGAAAACATGCGTCAGAAATTCAGTTTACAAATTAGCAGTATGCCTACTGTGAATGAAGTAGCTGAAGATCCCCAACATTTCATGAGTACGGTTGATAGGGAATTTTATGACAAAGTGGTGCAACTGATTCATGAGCACATGGAGAATCCTGAATTTGGAGTAACCATGTTATCCAGAAAAGTGGCCATGAGTGCTCCAATTTTGTACAAGAAATTAAAAGCGGTATCAGATCTTTCAGTTAATGATTTCATCAAACTAATTCGCATGAAAAAAGCTGCAGAACTTTTGATGAAGAAAGAATTGACTATAGCAGAAATTGCCTATCAAGTGGGCTTCAATGACCGTAAGTATTTTAGCAAAGAGTTTAAAAAACAATATGGATTAACCCCAACTGAGTTTATGCATCAATCTTAAATAATATCATTTTGGGTCAGTGGCAATCTAATAAGAAACTCTGTCCACAATCCAGGTTCACTATACACCTGAATATTACCACCCATAAATTCTAATTGAGTTTTCACCATAAACAAACCAATCCCTCTTCCCTCAATATTCAAATTGAGTTTTTTGTACAAACGGAAAAGATGTTCATTGTGTTTGGTTAAGTCAATACCAATACCCTCGTCTTTAACGTGA
>CALRXZ020000048.1:0-24334 GCA_943372255.1 Chitinophaga pinensis | reverse complement strand
GTGATTGAAGTAGATGAGCAATACCAAGACCTAGCCAACTACCTCTTGGGTAATGTTTATATTGCTGAGAATGAAGATGCTATCAACAATAGCAACGGCGCAGTGGTACTGGAAAAACACGGAAAATTTGTAAAAGGCAAGTATACCCTAACAGGTGGATCTGTTGGTCTATTTGAAGGAAAGAAAATTGGTAGGGCCAAGAACCTGGAAAAATTGCAGGATGAAATCATTTTGCAAGACGCCGTGGTAAATGCCCTAAAGCAAGAAATCAAACTCAAGCACAGCGAAGTAATTGAGTACAACGAGCAACTCAAAGACGGTGCTATTAAGCAAACCGAGAATGAGATTAACCAGTTGACCAATCAGCTTTTTGCTGCCCGCAACAAGTTTGAAAACTTGACTCACGCGCAAACCGCTGGTCAACAGCGCTTGGAAGACATTGAACTTCGTTTGCAAGAAGAGCAGGAAGCTATTGCCGAAACAAGGGAGTCTTTGATTGACCTGAATGAGCAATTGCAAGCTACCACTCAAGAAATGCAATTGGTAGAGCAAGATTATCAATTGGCAGAGCAGGAATACAATTTTGCTTCTGTTCAGTACAATGAGATCAACCTCTCATTGACCAGACAACAAAGCAAGATCAATGGATTGAAACAGGAATTGGTGTTCAAAGAGAACCAACTCAATGACCTGCACAACCAGATTCAGTCCAATACCCAACAATTATCAGAAGCTTCTGGTAATATTGAAGAGGGTGCCCAAGCCATGCAAGCGGCCGAATTGGAATTGGTAGAACTCTTGCGCACCAAAGAAATTGAAGAGAAATCACTCAATGAAGCGGATCAGGAATACTATAACCTGCGTAATGTCTTGCAGGAAAAAGAAAGCAGTCTGCGTTTGAAAATCAAGAGTAAGGAACAGATTGACCACCTAGTAACTGAAATCAAAGACCGTTTGAATGAGTTGAAACTGCAGTTGGCAGGTATGAAAGAGCGTTTGAGCGTGGAATTCAAGGTAGAATTAGATGAGATCTTGGATCAGGCTCGTAGCACAGAAACTACTTTGGAAGAATTGCAAGCCAGTTCAGACCGCATGAGAAAGCGTTTGGAGAATATGGGAGAAGTAAACCCAACCGCTATTGAGGCTTATACAGAGATGAAGAAGCGATATGAGTTTATCTTGGAGCAAAAGAATGACCTAGTATCTGCCAAGGATAGTTTGTTGCAAACCATCCAAGAAGTAGAAGCAACAGCCAACCAGCAGTTCCTAGATACCTTCAACAAAGTGCGCGAAAACTTCCAAAAAGTGTTCAAAGCCCTGTTTACAGAAGAAGATACCGCCGATATGGTCTTGGTAGATCCTACCAACCTGGCTGAAACCGGAATTGATATTGTGGCCAAGCCCAAGGGTAAACGTCCGTCTTCCATTACACAGTTGAGTGGGGGAGAAAAGACCCTGACTGCAACGGCTTTATTGTTTGCTATTTATCTGATCAAGCCCGCTCCATTCTGTATTTTGGATGAGGTGGATGCTCCTTTGGATGATGCCAACGTAGGTAAGTTTACCCAGATGATCAAGAAGTTCAGTGATAATTCACAGTTCATTATTGTTACCCACAACAAGCAGACCATGAGCGCCGTAGACGTGATCTATGGGGTGACCATGCAGGAAGCTGGGGTAAGTAAGCTGGTGCCGGTAGACTTTAGAAGTCTGGCTAACTAAGCATGAAACCAATTTAATACAAGGACTAACCTAAGGGTTGGTCCTTTTTTATAACCACCCTCGGGTCTAATTCAACTCCCTTGACCAAGATAGTAGTGCCTTTATACCTGGTTTGTCTGTTTTGTTATATCCTGTTTAGTAGGGATCCTGATTATTTTGATAGCGAGTTTGCGCAAGCTACTTTGGTCTTAAAAAAGGATTCATATACACTTAAAGATGCATTAACCGCTGAGTTTTCAGACGGGTATAAGCAGTTTTATGTGGGTGACATTTGGGATAACTATAGCGGTCATCGGCAAGGAGATAAAATCACAGTAATCTATGAACCCAAAAATCCAAGAGGGGCCAAACAGTATAGTTTTTGGAAATATTGGATGACTATTCAGGAGTTCTTTTGGTCCTTATTATTGTTGGTTGTTAGTTGGAGCGCTGCCTATTCCATCACGCAGAATCCAACCCCAGAAGCCCTATTAGAGCAGCTAAATTATAAGGAGCCGGATAAGCCTAGGTATGACTAGGCTTTAATTTTATTTCAATAAACTCTTATAAGGTATTCTAAATCAGTAATTATCGCTTTAGCAAGCGCTTGATTTCCTTTTCTACGTCACGGCCCTTGATGGTTTCACGCTTGTCGTAGTTCTTCTTACCTCTACCAATTCCAATCTCTATTTTCACCAGGTTCTTGTCTGTAAAAAAGACTTTGAGGGGAACAATGGTATAACCCTTGTCCTTCATCTTGGTCTGGAGTTTTTTGAGTTCGCGTTTATTAAGTAGGAGTTTTCTGTCATGGACCTCAATATGGTTATTGGCCGATCCATGAGAATAAGAAGCAATAAACAAGGCCCGAACCCAGAGCTCGCCCTTGTCAAACAAACAAAAGGAATCATTGAAACTGACTTTGCCCTCCCGAATAGATTTTACTTCTGTGCCAAGCAATACAATGCCCGCCACATATTTGTCTTCTATCTGGTAATTGAAATAGGCCTGCCTGTTATTCATTTCCTTGGTCATACGCTACAGTTTCCTTTGGCAGTGGTCAGTAAATCCTTATTTCCTCAGCAGGGTAACTACCTGAGACAGTTTGTCTTTGAAGTCCTTACGGTCAACAATAAAGTCTAAGAATCCGTGCTCAAGTAAGAATTCAGAACGCTGAAAACCTTCGGGAAGGTCTTTCTTGATGGTTTCTTTGATTACGCGAGGGCCAGCAAAACCAATCAAAGCACCTGGTTCTGCAATATTCAAATCTCCCAACATCCCAAAGCTGGCAGAGATTCCACCAAAAGTAGGGTCGGTTAATAGAGAGATAAAAGGTAATTGGGCATCGCTTAATTGACTCAGTTTTCCGCTGGTTTTGGCCAATTGCATTAAGCTAAACGCCGATTCCATCATCCTTGCACCACCACTTTTGCTAATCACCAAATAGGGAAGACGGTGCGCTATGCAATAGTCTACGGCGCGGCTAAATTTCTCACCCATGACACTACCCAGGGATCCGCCAATAAATTCAAAATCCATACAGGCAATGACAATTCCTTCCCCATTAACGGTTCCGGTAGCCACGCGCATACTGTCTTTTAAATCGGTTTTGGCATGAATATCGTCTAAGCGTTTTTGATAAGATTTCAGATCGGTAAAACCCAGGGCATCCTTACTGCGGATATTGTCAAATAGCTCTGTGTATTCCTTATTGTCAAACAAAATATCGTAATACTCTTCAGAACCAATGCGGTGGTGGTAATTGCACTTGGCGCATACATACCTATTCTCTTTGAGTTCTGTGGTAGTAGAGATATAATTACACTCTGGGCATTTGTTCCAAAGACCTTCGGGTGTTTCTTTTTTGTCTGCTGTGGAAGTTAGGATTCCTTTACGGATCCGCTTAAACCAACGCGGCTTGGCACTATCTCCTCCTTGCACTTCTTCACCGGTCAGGTTTGATTCAAAGTCTTCTTCGCGTTCTTTTTTCATATATGATTCCAAGAATTGGGGCGGAAAGATAATATATTTTTAATACCCCGGTAGGAATACTGGCCCCAAACAAGCGTCAGGGCAGCCTCAAATCGGGGGGGATTGTCTGATTTAGTAGTGCAAAGTACGGAAAAGAAAAAAACCGCCCGTGTATGGGCGGTTTTTTCTTGGAATCAAATTAAGCGTTTCTATTAATGCAATTGAGGTCTTCAAATGCCACTTCCAAACGCTTGATAAAGTTTTCTTCTCCTTTGCGTAACCAAACGCGAGGATCGTAGTATTTTTTGTTGGGTTTATCTGCACCTTCTGGGTTGCCCAATTGGGTTTGCAAATAGCCTTCATTTTTCTGATAGTATTGGTGAATACCTTCCCAGAATGCCCACTGCATATCGGTGTCAATATTCATTTTAATAGCACCATAGCTAATGGCTTCTCTAATTTGATTTTGAGGAGAACCACTACCACCATGGAATACAAAATAAACAGGCTTAGGACCAGTTTTCAATTCCTGCTCAATAAAGTCCTGACTGTTTTTCAAAATCTCTGGACGCAGTTGCACATTACCTGGGCTATATACACCGTGTACATTACCAAAAGCAGCAGCAACGGTAAATAGTTTACCAACCTTGCTCAATTCAGTATAAGAATAAGCAACGTGTTGAGGTTGGGTATAGAGTTTGTCATTTTCAACATCGCTGTTGTCAACGCCGTCTTCTTCACCACCTGTAACACCCAATTCAATTTCAATGCTCATGCCCAAAGGTGCCATGCGCTTATAAAATTCAACAGAAGTATGAATATTTTCTTCTAGGGGTTCTTCACTCAAATCCAACATATGAGAACTGAATAGGGGCTGACCTTTTTCTTTGTAGAATTGTTCACCCGCATCAATTAAACCACTTACCCATGGCAACCATTTTTTAGCAGCATGGTCTGTATGCAAAACAACTGGAACACCATAGTATTTAGCAACTTGGTGAATATGTAAAGCACCAGAAATACCACCTTGAATATTACCTTGTAATTGGTCATTTGGCATGCCCTTACCAGCAATAAACTGTGCACCACCATTTGAGAATTGGATAATCACAGGAGAGTTAACCTTTGCAGCAGTTTCTAAGACAGCATTGATGGTATTGGTACCAATGGTGTTCACGGCAGGCAAAGCAAACTGGTTGTCTTTGGCATCATTGTAAAGGGCTTCTAGTTCATCACCGAACAAAACCCCGGCTCTGTATTTTTTCATATAATAATTTTAAATCTGTTTTATTTAAGGATGGCTAAGATACGTTTTTTGTAGCAAAACAATAGCTTGAATTGTGTAAGAAATACACACTAAGAGAAGGCTATATTAAACAATCGATTGCAATAATTCGCCAATATAGCGGGGCATAAATTGCATCCGGCTACCATACCAACTAAACATTTCACCGTTTACCAAGTGAATCTTGGTCTGGGGTAAATCGGCTTGCAAAGCCTTGATATGTTTCATTTTGAAAGGATAGGGCTCGGAAGAAAGAAAGAGGTATTCGGGGGCTTTTTCTTGCAAATCAGCCACCGTAATTTCAGGATATCGAACCCTGTCTTCAAAGCAGTTTTGAAACCCAGTCAGACTTAAAATATTGTGGATAAACGTATCAGACCCAACCGTCATATAGGGGTCTTTCCAGATTAAATAAGCAGCAGTAGGATGCAGTGGATGGGAGGGCATTTGCTGAAACGCTCTTTCAATTTTGGCCAACAATTGTTGTCCATGCGCCACCCTTCCGGTTATCTGGGCCACAGACCTGATCATGGTAAAAGCCTCAGAATAATTTACAATATCGCTAACCCAAACTGGGGCAAAAGCACTCAGTGCTTCTATTTGGTCTTGTTTGTTCTCTTCTTTATTGGCAATGATTAAGTCTGGTTCCAATGATTTAATCAATTCAATATTCACGTCTTTGGTACCACCAATCCTGGTCTTGGTTTGAAACCATTTTTCTGGATGAATGCAAAATTTGGTAATCCCCAATACTTCATCCTCTAGCCCTAGGTCATAGAGTAGTTCTGTTTGAGAAGGAACCAGTGACACAATCCTTTTTGGTTGAGGCTTCACTTGCATTTCCCTGCCCAGTTGGTCAGAAACGGTTAATCTAGTATGGGGCATGGCTTATTTGGCAAGGCTTTGAATCACGTCATACTTGGTAACAATATGGTAGTCCCCTTTTTCATCACGGGCTAGTACCGCACCATTTTCTTTGGTGATGAGTGAGCTCAGTCTTTCTACAGGCGTATCAAAAGCCACAACAGGATAAGGATGTTCTAATACACTTTGAACCGATGCGTTTTTAATTTCTGGATTGCTAAATACTTTCATGAATAAACCGGTTTCAGAAACTGCACCAATGATTTCACCAGCTTCCATGACTGGAATCTGTTCAATATCATATTTCTTCATCAGTTCAACAGCATCAGAAACGCTTTGCCCAGGGGCGATGGTCACCAAACGCTTACTGCTTCTACCACTCACAATGTCTTTAAATGTTTTCACGTCTAAGAATCCGCGCTCCATCATCCACTCGTCATTGTAGATTTTTCCCACATAACGGCTACCATGATCATGGAAAATACACACCACTACATCGTCTTTTTTCAAGTGCTCTTTTAATTGGATCACGCCCTGTAAACAGCTACCAGCGCTGTATCCACAGAACATGCCTTCTTCTTTGGCAATTCTTCTGGCCATTACAGCACCGTCTTTATCCGTTACTTTTTCAAAGCGATCAATCAGACTCATATCATAGTTGGCAGGAACAAAATCTTCTCCAAATCCTTCGGAGATATAGGGATATACTTCTTTCTGGTCCAGCTCTCCAGTTTCAAAATATTTTTTCAACAAAGAACCATAACTATCAATGGCCCAGATTTGAATATTGGGATTTTTTTCTTTTAAGAATTTGGCCGTGCCAACAACAGTTCCACCGGTACCACTGGCCACCACCAAATGCGTAACTTTTCCTTCTGTCTGTTCCCAAATTTCAGGACCAGTTTGTTCATAGTGTGCAAGACGATTAGCCAGGTTATCATATTGATTCACGTACCAAGAATTGGGCACTTCTGTAGCCAATCTTTTTGACACAGAATAATAAGACCTAGGATCAGAAGGTTCTACGTTGGTAGGGCAGACAATGACTTCAGCACCTACGGCTTTAAGTATATCTGCTTTTTCCTTAGACTGTTTATCAGTGGTAGTAAAAATGCACTTGTATCCCTTTACCACAGCGGCCAAGGCCAAACCCATACCGGTATTGCCAGAAGTACCTTCAATAATGGTTCCACCAGGTTTGATCTTTCCTTCCTGTTCAGCCACTTCCAGCATTTTCAAAGCCATGCGGTCCTTGATACTGTTGCCAGGATTAAAGTATTCTACTTTGGCCAACACTGTGGCGGGAAGGTCTTTACAGATCTTGTTAATCTGTATCAAAGGGGTATTACCAATGGTTTCTAGGATATTGTTCAGCCACATAAACTAACACTTGTTTGGAACAAAGATATTGTTTTGGACCTGCGGAAGAGCAAAGGAAAACTTAATTTTTCTTTACTATTTTTTGGGACTGGTAAATGTTTTCCAATCAAACTGATCCTTGCTGGCATTGTTTCTATCAGCTAAATCTGCCAACATGGTTTGAATGGTCTTTTTTGCTACCCATTTTCCATTGACCATGACTCTAGCAATTTTGCGAACGTTTTGTATATCATTAAGTGGGTTCTCATCCAATAAAATTAGATCGGCCAACTTGCCTTTTTCAATGCTACCAACCTGTTTTTCCATTCCCAACCACTGAGCGGGTAATCTAGTAGCAGAAGCCAAAGCTGCCTGCGGCGATAGTCCTGCTTTGACCAAGAGCGCCAATTCATCGGGTAGAGAAAATCCAGCAATCACACCAGAAGTTCCTGCATCGGTTCCGGCTACAATGGGCACTCCTGCTGCATCACAGGCTTTTACCAATTCAAGATTAAAAGCCGCATATTGTTCAAAATGGGCAATATTTTCAGGGCTAGACATTTTGTTGTACTTATTAGCCGTAAGCCATTTGCTTTGAAGCAAGGGATGTACATAAGCCAAGCTGGGCAAGGCTTTGAGCGGCTCCAAAGATTTTACTTGAGTGGCAATGGCTTCCATAGTAATCAGGGTAGGAGAGAACCAAGTACCATTGGCTTTTAAAAGTGCTGCCATTGCTGTAGCTTCTGCGGCACTATAATCTTTGGCATAATTGCTCAGCTCTTCCGCGTGTGCCACCATCCCAAAACCTGGTACAAATGCTTCTTTTAATTTGCCTTTAAAACTGTCTGGAATATGACCAATGACTTTGAGTCCTTGTTTTTTGGATTCTTCTATAATGGCATAATAAGTGGGCACATTTAAATTAGCATAGACTTTGATAAATTCATAGCCCTCTGCTTTGGCACTTCTTACGGCTTGTCTGCCATCTTCAGGGGTATTTACTTTTCTACCCTGACCTTCACCGCCATCAATCATAGCAGCTAATGCCATCCTAGGGCCAATCACAGCGCCCTTGCCAATTTCATTTCTTTGACCAAAATGTTCGGCTCTGGCACTCAATTCAAAAATAGTAGTAACACCATTGGCAATATAGGGGAGCATTTGATCTTGCAAATCAAAAAATAAGGTAGCGCCTTGGCTGGGATATTTAGGACCAAATGGACCAACATCCGTAGGCGTATGTACGTGCATGTCTATCAAACCCGGGATTAACCATTTTCCTTTTCCATCAATGACGGTAGCGTTTTTGGGAATACTATCATTAATAGAGACAATCCGATTATTGACAATCAGCACAGAAGCATTGGGAAGAATGCTATTGGCATTATCCATGGTAATCAGCTGCACGTTTCTGATGACAATGGGTTTTGTTGTTTGAGGTCCTGATTTTTGTGCAACACTATTCAAAGAAAAAAATGCCAAACAGCAACAACAAGCAACCAATAGTTGGATGGGTTTAATAGTAGACATATATAAGTATATTAAAGTGTGGGTTTGGCTCTTTCAACCAATAAAGAGGAAAAATATTTGACACCGCTTAGTAGACAAGATTCGTCTACCATAAAGTTGGGTGCATGGTTCATGGCAATCATGCCTTTTTCAAAATTGGATCCACCAAAAAGAAAATAAACACCTGGAATTTTTTGTTGGTAAAAGGCAAAATCATCATTGAAAATGGTACTTGACCATAAGCTTTTACCACAAAGTCCTTTCCATAAATCTGATCCAATGTTTGAATGGCTAGGCCAGTTAGTTTGGGGTCATTATTGACCGTAATATTTTCTTGTATAAATGAGACAGCGCTTAGGTTTGAAGCATATTTACTAGTTGTCAGAATTTTCTTGATTTGGGGAATGATCAACGGGATTTTTTGAGCATTGGTTTCATACAAATCCGTTGCTAAAATTTGTACACCCTTTTCTGTATAAGCACTATAGGGTTGATTGAGAAAGCAATAATCTTGGAAGATGGTTTTGTCATTGGACAAACCAAGTTTGGGATCAAGAATCTGTTGCATTTCCCAAGGTTTGCTATTGGTCATAGATCTGGTTAATCCAGCATCTAGTAATTGGCTAATTTCTTGAATGGCTTCCTTGTCCAATGTTTTGTTGAAACTCAATTGGAGCCTTTTTTGGTAAGCAAATATTTCATTGGGCTTGACCATGATTTGACCAACTGGCAATGCTGTTATGTGAAGACCATAAATTTCACCTAGATGCATTTGGGCAATCTGCTTGTCCAATAATTTTTTAGCGCCAACAAAAGTTTCTTCTTCTGCTTGAAAGATAAAATAGAAAGTTCCGCTTAGTAAACTCTTGTTTTTTGCCAAGACTTCGGCTATGCCAAGACCAATGGCCATATGAATATCATGTCCACATCCGTGTTGAACACCGGCTTGGGTAGATTTAAAATCAACTGGGTCTGGAAAATCATTGGGTAGGGCATCCATATCGGCCCTCCAGGCAATTTTTTTGCCTTTTCTCCCCGTTTTTAATACGCCTATGATCCCGTAGCCATTGGTTTGATGAATGACTTCTAGTCCTAGGTCAACTAAATACTGTTCTAGAAATGCTTGGGTTTGCTTTTCCTTTCCCGCTAATTCCGGGTGCTGATGAAGGGTTCTTCTTGCTTGAACCAGTTTTTCAGCAATGGTTTGAGCGCTTGCTTGAATAGATTGGTGCGCGGGGGGGAGCGTTTTTTCTTGCTGAGCCCATACTTGGGTCTGCAATAAAACGGCTGCACAAGAACAAAGGATTGTAAACAATTTGGTCAATCTCATAGTATTAAATTTAATCTAAGCTTCAATCCAATGTCTTTTGAATAGCTGTACAATTTTCTGGCAGCTATTCAGACAATCTTACAAGGCTTTAACCAAGCGGATAATACCAGTTGTTTGGTGCTGACCACTCATGTCATTTTTGTTTTCTACTTTGGCAGTGTTGTCAGTTTTAGGAGCATCATTACGCAAATAAGCAAAAGTGATAGCAGGAACAAAAGCGATAACGGCAATTACTTGGGCTGAGAATAAGAACTTTTTCATGGTTGTTTGTTTTAAGGTTTTTTGGTTTGTTTTACTTTGATAGAACAAAGATAGGGTGATATTTGGTACTGTGCAACACATAGTACCTCCCAAAGGAAGGTAATATCCTAAGCAAATTAATGTGCAATGCTTTGGAATGCAGTAAATACAGGGGTTTCAGCGAATTGGTCTGCCAAAAAAATATTTTTGAGATTGTGACGAGTGGATATTTAACGTGATGAACAGTTGTTAGCTGGGGTCAAAATGGCTTTTTGAAGGGCTGAACGGCTGGCCTTTTTGCAAGGAAAATGTCAAATACTGAGAAAATCCTGTATTTTGAAGCATAAACGATAAACTTGACATTATGAAAAGACGCATTTTCTTATTGACCTTGGTTGCAGGTCTGTTCCTAACCCTAGTTGCTAGCGCCCAAACCCAAACCCCAGCCAAAGTTCCAATAGACTTTTATGTGGGAAATTGGAAGGTATTGATGAAGGAAACACCGCAGGGCGATGTAAAACTGATCTTTAAGGTAGAAAAGAAAGGGGAGGAGTTAACTGGTGTGGTACAGGATACTACCGGAAAAGAAATTACCGTGATTACCAAAACGGAATATGCCAATGATGCCATTACCATCTATTTTACCGCAGCTGGTTATGATTTGTCCTTGACCTTAGCCAAAAAAGACGAAGACCATGTTACAGGTTCACTGATGGCTATGTTCCAAGCAGAAGGTGAAAGGGTAAAAGAAGTTAAATAGGTAAGAGGGCTGGTTAGATGGCCGGGAAGATTAAGCTTTAAAGCTCTCCGCCATCTTGGTGCAGATATCAGACTCAATCATCTGACCAGCCAATACCAACATATTGTTGAAAGCATTGGCAGAACTAATACCATGACCTAGGATCACGGGTTTGGCCACACCTAGAACAGGAGAACCGCCATAATTCTCATAATGGAATCGGTTAAAATATGCATCCTGTTCAAAATTGCGCAATTGGGCCAGGTCATAAACAGACTCAGCCATTTTCAGGATAATATTTCCAGTAAAACCATCGCAGACAATCACGTCTGTTTTGGTTCCAAAAATATCGCGGCCTTCTATATTACCCACAAAATTGATTTGGGCATTTTCCTTTAAGACAGGGAAAGTAGCTTGAGCTAGTAGATTACCCTTACCTTCTTCTTCACCCACATTCAATAAGCCCACTTTGGGGTTGGCTACATTTAGAATGTGTTGGGCATACAAGCTACCCAAAATGGCAAATTGATTCAGTTGCTCGGGTTTACAATCGGCGTTTAGCCCCACGTCTAAAATTACTCCAGTTTCTCCGTTTGATTTGGGAACCACACCAGATACACAAGGTCTAAGCACGCCTTCAATGGGTTTGATGCTAAACATTGCACCCACCAACATGGCACCGGTATTACCCGCACTGATAAAAGCATCAATCTTGCCAGTAGCCAAAAGATGGAATCCAATGGCAATAGAAGAGCGCTGTTTTTCTTTGAGGGCCTTGGTAGGATGTTCGTGGTAACCAATTACTTCCGGAGCATGCACCAAATGCAAATTAGGCGATGCAACCTGATGCTCCTCTAATAAGGGCTGCACCTGGGCTTCATCGCCTATGCAATAAATATGGGTCATACCACTGGCAGTGGACAAGAATTGCTTCAAGCCTTTCACCGCCTCTAGCGGTGCAAAATCTCCACCCATCATGTCCAAGCCAATATTCATGCGCGGTAGTCTAAGTAAGTTGAACTAAAGGTTACGCTTTCAGAGGTGCTTTCTCAGCAACTAATTTGCCCTTGTAGAACAATTTACCTTCGCTAACGTGCGCACGGTGGCGTACATGTAATTCTCCAGTGGTAGCATCCTTGCTCAAAGTCACTTCTTGTGCTTTGTAGTGTGTTCTTCTCTTAGCGCTGCGCTGTTGAGAATGTCTGCGTTTAGGATTTGGCATAATTCGAAATTTATAAAACTAAAAAAAAATTAATCCAGGTTTTTAAACTGATCCAGTCCTTTCCAGATGGTGGTTGGTGGCTCTTTTAAAGCGTCTTCTTCCATCTTCCTCAATTTCTCTAACACTTCTTTGTTACATTTTGGTCCCCCAATTTCTGATTCCGCACACATTTTTTGTAGCGGGAAACTTAAGTTCACAAATTCAAAAATCCAATCGGCCAGGTGTAAATGACTTTCACCACGGCTAATATAATATACGTCAGGATCTTCCTCCGTCTCGTTCATTTGATCGGGCTCTTCCACTATCTTAACAATAATGTTGAACTCGTCCCAAAGCTGCATGGGCAGGCCGTTTCCGCACCTGTCGCAATTTACATCTGCACGTCCGTCAACGTCAAATTTTAATTGCATGAAACCGGTATTTTTTTCCAGTTTCAGTTTCACTTTGGCCTCGCAGTTTTCAAAATCCTGCGGTCCGTATGGTACAAAGAACTTATCGTTGATCTGGTATTCGTACTCATGAATCCCCGGCTTCAACCCCACAAATGCTATTTCAAATTCCCTCCGATGACTCATACTCCTTTTTTTAAAGGCTCGCAAAGGTAGGCCAAATCCACGGAACTGCCAAAGGAAAATGCCCAAGAATCAGCGGGCAATTTATCAACAGTTCTGGATTAACCTTAAAAACCGCAATTTTGCAACCATGAGAACCGCTGCGAATATAACCCTAAAACAAAGCAAGTCCTTGATTTTCTTGGGCACCCTTGCTCTTTTTCTCTTTGTTCTCTCTTATTTCCCCTATACCGTAGAGTCTTGGTACTCAGTAGGTTGGTATCCTAAACTGGGGCAAATCATGCGCCAAATTACCGGAAAACTGCCTTTTAGTTTGGGCGATATTTTCTATGTACTATTTGCTATCTATTTGATTGTCAATATAATAAGATTCTTTTTACTAGGGGCCAGGGCTAGATTTCCCAAAGACTGGTGGATTTGGGCTGGATACAAAATCATCACATTCGCCCTGAAGCTCTATATCTGCTTTAAACTGCTTTGGGGGCTAAATTATCAAAGAGAAGGAATTGCTTATCAATTATATCTGCACCCAAAACCCTATACAGTAGAAGAAGTGACAAGTTTGACCAATGACCTCATAGATTCCTTAAACGCCACCCGAAAACTGATTCCAGATAGCATATTGCCCCAGCCATCTATTGAACGAATTAAGGCCGAAGCCTTAAAGAACTATGCAAGGGTAAGTAAAGACTATCGTTTTCTAAGCTACAAATACCCATCTGTCAAAACCAGTTTGTTTAGTGAAGTAGGGGATTATGTTGGGTTCACGGGTTATTTTAATCCCTTTTCAGGTGAGGCCCAGCTTAGAACCGATATTCCCAGGGTGCTAATTCCTTATGTCTGTTCTCATGAAATGGCCCATCAACTAGGCTATGCATCTGAAACTGAAGCCAATTTTGTGGGTTATCTGGCAGCCAGCAAATCGGCCAATGCCTATACCCGTTATAGTATGTATTTGGAATTATTCTCTTATGCGCAAGGAGAGGAGATTTTTCAATACGGAAGAAAAAAGGACTACCAAGCATTTGATAGTATCATCAAACAAAATAGGCAAAGGCTAGATACCCTGGTTAAAAAAGAACGCAAAGAGATCCGCGAATTCTTCCGTAAAAGACGCAAAGCCGTGGCACCCGCATTCAATAACCTCTATGACCAATACCTAAAACTAAACAAACAGGAAAAGGGCGTAGAGAGCTATGACCAAGTAATTGGTTGGCTGATAGCTTACAAAAAGAAATACGGAAAAATCTAGGCTACTAGAATTTGTTCTTCCACATCATGGACTCTACGGGCTTATTGGGTTGGCCAGAATATTTGGCATTGCCCTTTTGATTGTATTTTACTTCAATCTCTCCGTCTACGGGAAAATAGATCAACTGACCAATGGGCATACCCTTGTACACACGCACGGGTTGTTTTACAGAGATCTCTAGGGTCCAGTTGCCACAGAAGCCCACATCGCCCTTGCCGGCAGTGGCGTGAATGTCAATACCCAAGCGGCCTGTAGAGGATTTGCCTTCTAAAAATGGCACGTGTGCGTGTGTCTCTGTGTATTCCTGTGTAACACCTAGGTAAAAAGCATGGGGCTGTAAGACAAAGCCTTCATCTGGAATTTCAAAATGAGAAATGGTATTATGGGCTTTGGCGTCTAGTTCAGCACTATCATAAGTTGCCAAATTGCCTCCCAAATGCACATCATAACTATTACTACCAAGGTCTTCTCTATTGTATGGAACAATCTTAATAGTACCCTTCTCCATTTCTTCCAATATGCGCTTGTCAGACAATATCATGCTTCAATTATTTAGGTTAGGATGCAAATAAATCTTAAATCTGCATACCAAAATCAATCATTTCTAAGTGCCGCTGTTTTATCAACAAGATATCAACCAAACCACCCGTGCCGGGATTTGGCATTTGACCGAAGAGGAGGATTTTTTTCTGGCCAAAGTACCCCTGACTAGAGAAATTACCCACCCGCACAAACGCTTACAGCACTTGGGCGGCCGCTTTTTATTACCCTTTTTGTTTTCGGATTTTCCGCACGCAGAAATTGAAATTGCCAGCACCCGCAAACCCTTTCTACCCACCGAGCAATACCATTTTTCTATTAGCCACTGTGGAGACTATGCTGCAGCCATTGTAAGCAGCAACCAACAAGTGGGCATTGATATTGAAATCATCACCGAGCGGGTACACCGAATCAAACACAAGTTCTTACACCCAGACGAACAAACATTTGCAGCATCATATCCTGAGGATCAACAAACCAAATTACTCACGTTGCTTTGGAGCGTAAAAGAAGCCATGTTTAAATGGTGGGGAAGGGGAGACATAGGTTTTAGTGAAGTGCTTTGGATAGATCCCTTTATGATGCAAGATCGGGGCATTGTACAAGCCATGTTTCAAAAGCCCGGACATTTGTATCCATTACAATTGCAATACCGATTTAAAAAAGATTTGGTCTATGTGTGGGTGGCCACAGAACCCATCTAGTGGGGGCCAAGTTTTCTAATCCGCAATGCGAAAATTGGTTTTGGGAATCAGGTTCAAACTTTGGAGCAGCATTTGTTTCATCTGCAGTTTCACAATCTGACCCATAGTCTCGGCTTTTAAAAACCTGGGTTGATCAAAGAATTCCGCCAATTCTGTTTTGAGGTGTTCAATTTTTTCTGGCTTAGAAATCATGTCTCCACTCATAATATCCAGCAACTCTTTGATCCGGTATTTAGCCGATGACAATCTAAACGCCATCTGTGTTTTTTCCTCAGCCTGATACTGTTCAATAGACTCTTTGTTCAAGTGCTTACCCACAATATCTACAAAAGACTTATTCTCTTTAAAAAACTGCGGCAGGTACAAATTCTTTCTACCCTCATAAGACTGTTGGTCAAAGTCAATAGGTCTGATCCGGTACTGAAAATCTACAATGTCTGGAGTTATATTCACCACAAAATTGTAAGAGCGCATATCGCCCAGCAAATGAGAAAAACAGCGCTCATTAAACTTCACAAATTCCTTGGCAAACCTGATCTGATTGGTACTAGGATGGTTCAGATAATCCTGGATAAAAATATCACCCGGAATCCCCGGAATATGTTCTTCAATTAAGGTATCCTGAAAAGTAAAATACGTGATCCTATTGGGTGATAGCAAGTGTTCCAGCTCCAAACCATAGATCCTAGAGCTATCTGCTTTTTTAATATAATAGTGGTCGTAATTATCGTTGTATTTATTGATAATTCTAATGCGAATGGGTTGGCTATTCCCAAAAAAACAAAAGTCAATGCCTGCCACGTCTAAGTGGTTAATAAAACTCATGTCTCCCTTTGTTTTTAGGTAGGCATAGTTCTTAATCAGGTTCACCCTCAAGTCTTCCCACAAATGCATGTCATAGCTGGCTTTTTCCCAAGCCGTTTCCTTGCCATGTTTATCCCGAATGGGTAGGGTATAGGTAAAATGCAACAAATCTTCATACCTACAAGCTAGGTCTACTTCTCTACCATAACGCAGCAAATACTTACGCAGCGTGGCATTCACCGGAAAGATGGGCTTTTTCCTAGACGGCCTATTGGGCTGGTCGCTGGTCTTCTCGTTTTCGAATATATTAATCAAGTAGTAAAGGGTCTTGGTCTGTGAGATTCAAATTTACGGCATCTGCTCCAGCAATCCCTTCAATACTACCCTGAATATGTGCGGCATTGAGCAAAACCTTTTCCAATTGCTTTTCCCTGGTCTTCCACAATTTCTCCATGGCATTCCTCTCAACCTGAATACTCTGCTTCATTTGGTTAAATGCCTCACTAATTGCTTTCCACTGAAGCGAGAATTCCGTACCCGTTAAATAGTCATACAACATGACCATTTTATCACCCTTATTCTCCTGACTTTTCTTGGCGTCCCAAACCTTTAAAATGGCATTCCGCAACAACAAAGCCACACTCTTCACCTCTGCAAATGTGCAGATATACACCCCATCCTTCTCTCCAAACCTGTCCATATCTTTTGGCAGGGCTTGCGTAACAATCACGGCTACATCGGCCCCCAGGCCACGCATATCAGCTTTTAATTTTTCAATCCAGTCATTTGAAAAATCCTTGGTACGCTTACTCTCATAAATGATCTTACCCGTTTCTGCCCCCAGTTGGTTCCTCACCACCTGAATACAATCCGCGCCCCTAACTCCCTTACCCACTTCATCAATCCTATCAAATGGAAAGGTCTTAGCCAACAATTCTTCCAGCATCAGTTCCTGTACTTCACCCTGCAACTGCTGAGACCCCAATTCACTCCTGCGTCTCATTTCTTCTGCCAATTTCTTCTGGTCTTCCAATTGCTTCTCCAACTCTTTCACTCGCAACAAATGCTCCTGATCCTTGATACTAGACTTCTCTGTTTCTTCCTTCACCAACTGCTCTTTCAACTTCTCTCTTTCTTGCATCAATTGTCTTTGCATCTGCACCTGCATTTCCGCCTCTTTATTCAACAAAGCCTGTTCTTTTTGCAAGAACTCCAGTTCCTTTTGTCTAGCCATTTTGAGTTTCTCTGCACTCTCCGCCGCATTCTCCTCTAACAGTCTCAATTTATTCTCAAAATCCTCTGCCACTTTCTTCTGAATACTCATCTGCAACTCAGTCTGCAATTGCTTTTTGTCTAATTCGTGGCGCTTATTAGCCTCTTCTTCTTTCTGCTTCAGTAGTTGTTGAAATTGCAGTTCTTTCTGTTTAAACTCGGTCTCTTTGCCTTGCTTCCAATCTATCATCTGTTTATTCAGCTGATCCTTCATTTCTGCGCGCATACTCTCACCAGCTTCAAACTGATGCAGACATTTAGGACATGTTATATTAAAACTAGACATTGATACTATTTTTCACAAAGTAAGCGGATAGCACCGAAAGAAAAAACTCCCCTATATTTGCAGTCCTCAAACCGGGTTTTTGGGCCCCGGCCCAAAGCCAAACCATTCAGTTCCAAACATTTGGAACCCAACCTGCGGAGGTGGCGAAATTGGTAGACGCACTACTTTGAGGTGGTAGCGGGGTAACAGCCGTGGGAGTTCGAATCTCCTCTTCCGCACAAAAACCGCAACGATAGTTGCGGTTTTGTTGTATTACGACCGACGCAAACGAGTTTGCGGGAGGGAGTAATGTAACAAAACCCGACGCGAAGCGGCGATAGGTTTTTGGGTAAGCACACACTTGGGAGCTCACGGAACGTAATCTCTATCTCTATAAGTTGATTGTCTATTATGATAATTATGAATTGGTTTTTGAATTAGCTCCACTTTACAATTCATGAAATCCATTTAAGTATATTTTTAATCTCTTGCGATACCCAAATAGCGCACTTAATCTGTAATTGATTATGTTTTTTTACAATTACGTATATCCAAAATCCTATTGATTGATTTATGCGGGAAACGTTTTTTATATTTAAAATAAATATTATACATTTTACTTATAGTTGCGTATATTTAAAGTGTTGGTGCCAAGTGTAACAGACCGCAAATAATAAGATAACAATAGATACAATGGAGTGGATTAAAATAATTTTACCTTTAATTGGGGTCGCATTAGGTTGGCTACTAGCAGAAAGTGGGAAAATATTTACAGACAAAAGACAAGACAAAAGGAAACTAAAAAAACTATTATTTTTTCTATTAGAGTTGAGGCATCATTTTGCAAAAGAACTTTCCATTGAAATTGGCTTAGACAAGTACCTTGAGACTATGAAAAGTAAACTGGCTACCAAACTTGGAGTAGATAAAAATGACTCAGAGTTTAATTTAGGAATTGACGCTTGGAAACCAATTCTACAACAGTTACTGATAAAAACAATGAAACAGAACAACAAGTTTGAATACTTATCTGAAAACATTGACAAAATTTTTATTGATTTAGCTGAAATTTTCCCAATATTAGCTTATGATTTAAATGGACAACATAACATAAAAGAAAGACTGAATAGAGTTGACAATTATTTTAATGAAATTAAATCTATGACAGATGAAATTCCTTTTGATCTTAAGCAATGGATTAATCCTAAGCTGACAAAAGAGCTTTTGAAAGACTTGGATGAGAGTATAGAGAAAATTGCAAAACAAATTGATAAAAAAACTTTGACCCTATCAAAAGATAAAATTCTAAAAATGACCTTTGATGATGATGACAAAGAATTGGACATCTTTATTGACGAATATTTAGAAAAAGTAACTGAAAATGGTTTACAGTAATGACAAAAACACCTGCCACCAACATTAGGTTTGGCATTATTTGAGCTTGACGAATATTGCCTCAGCATTTGTTCTTTGTTGTGCTTTAGTTCGGGCTGGAAATTATAAATTTGGCTTATGAATAAAACATCAGCAATATTGCAATTATTGGGCTTTGGTTATGGGCTGACGGAATGCTAATTCCCCAACAAACGCCAAGCCTTTTTCGTTAGCAGCAATTTGAATGAAAACTAAATACTTAATAATATCACTGTCAGTTCTTGCGTTTGGGACATCAATTGTTTTACCATTTTTTTTCAAGCAAGCAAATGAAACATTTGACCAAACCTTGAATGTTTCAGCGACACTAATCGCTGCATTATTTTCTGTCTTGACTTTTATTATTGCTATATTATTGTTTAACAAGTATGGTATTGACAATGCCTTGATGGAGAAAAGGACTAATACAGTTTTTCGCTTGTTGGAAAAAATCAATGGACTTGTTTACTCAATTGAGAACGAGAAATATTTTTTTACAGTAAACTTAGGTAACTCAGAGAGAAAAAATATTGAGTCATATTATAATTGTAAATTATCCTTTTCATCAGACTATTATAACGATCTTGAAAAAATATTTGAAATTGCAAACAGCCCATTTACGCCTAAGTCTATTGCAAAGAAAATGGATGCAATTCTACCACCAGTGATTTCATTCGATATATCAGAAGACAAAAAAATAGATTATGCAAAAGTTTATCTTTTTGGACAAAGAAAAGAAGACAATCAATTTGGTAGACTTAATATGACAGACACAACTCTTTATGACTTTATCGTTGCATATAGCGACATTAAAGATGCAATTATATATTGGATAAAGAATAATACATCAATAAATACTCTAGACTTGAACATTTAAAACTGCTGCTAACATATGGTTTGGCATTATTGGGGCTTGACGAATATTGCCTCAACATTTGTTCTTTATTGTACTTCAGTTCTCTGGGCAGATGGAATACTAATTCCCCAACAAACGCCAAGCCTTTTTCGTTATCTGAAATCAATTGCCTGATCATCAATTAAGAAACATCGCTCCAGCAAACCAACCCCATGCGCCTCCTCCGCACCCTAACCCTCCTCACATTCCTCACAATCATCATCCCCGGAGACAAACTAGCCTTCCCCGTAGGACTAATTATAATCATGTCAGTACTAGGAATATCATCCCTACAAGACCTCATAATAGGTTTAAGCTTATTAATCACCATCGCCTTTGCAATAGTATCCATAGCCAAAGGAATCAAGCCACAGATAGACCTCAAACTAAACCTGCTGATCATACTTATTTTTTGGGCTTATCTACTCCAGTTCACAAAACAATTCATCCAGTATTACGATCCCATCAGCCTCAGCACCTTAATAATTTTCCTGCTGTTCTCCACCATTAACCTAGTAAAAACCATCAAACAGCTAAAAAATAGCTAATCCTCTCAACCTCCATCGCGCCAGCCAAAAATGCCCAAATTCACCCTTGATATGCTGATCCCCCGTACTCCAGCAACCCTTTCCCGTTATGTGCAATACTTCCCAATAATCTTAAAATGTTATAGCAAGAAATAAATATTATCTTTAAACTAGAAATGATAATCTGACAAAATGCAAAGATTTTATTTTGATACTTCTGTTTTTGGTGGTGCGTTTGACAAGGAATTTGAAGAAGCCACATTGCAGCTTTTTGAAAGAGTCAGATTAGGTCAGGTAAAATGTGTTTTTTCAGACTTGACCGAAACTGAATTATTGAATGCCCCTGAAAATGTAAAAGAACACTTTAAAAATTTACAAAAACAGAATATTGAAAGAGTTTTAGTAACAGACGAAATATTGACACTTGCTTCTAAATATATAGCAGAAAAAGTGGTAGGACAAACAAGTTTTGATGATTGCATCCACATTGCAACTGCCACGATTTATAAGGCAGACATTTTAGTAAGTTGGAATTTTAAGCACATAGTAAATGTCTACAGAATTCGTGGCTACAACTCAATAAACATTCGTTCAAATTATCCATCATTAGAAATACGTTCACCAAAAGAAATTTTAGAATATGAAGACTGAAATTAAAAAACCAGTTCAAGAAAAAGAGTTTGACACAGTCAAAACATTTAGAGCTATCAAGGACAAAATATCTTTGGAAATGGCAAATATGAACTTTGAGCAGATCAAAGAATATTTGAAAACCAATAGTGCAAAACTCTACTCCAAATAGAAAAGCTTAAAACATTGCATTGGCATTCAGTAGGTCTACGGAATTATGCTATTTATTCAAGAACACAAATGCCACTGTTTTTTTGGATAAATCTTTTTACTAAAATCCCATCGCGCCAGCCCAAATGCCCAACCTCACCCTCCATATCCCAACCCCCTGCACCCAAAACTGGCACGCATTCCCCCAGAACGCCACCGGCGGCTACTGCTCCCAATGCAGCAAAACAGTCATAGACTTCACCCAACTCACAGACAAGGAACTCTATGAAGCCCTCAAACAAGGAAAAAGTGGAAAAATCTGTGGACGATTCACCCAAACCCAACTCAACCGAGCAATCAGCTATCACGCACCACATAAAACAAAATTCAATAAAATTCTAGCCGGACTAATAGTCTTAGGAACCACACAGGCCGAATTCCCCAATGAAGCCAAAGCAACAAACATTGAAATAGTTTCCAACCAGGGCAGGGCAGATCATAAAAAAGACAAAGCCCAAGACAAAGCCAAAACCGACTCTACAAAATTCATAGAAGGAAGAATTGTAGACGACAAATTAAATCCCATAGCCTATGCTTCAGTATACTTTAAAGACAAAAACATAGGAGTGACCACAAACAACAATGGACAATTTAAATTAATGGTTCCCGACTCCTATAAAAGGAAACTAACCATACAAGTAGCAGCAGTAGGGTATGAGCACAAAGAAATGTCCTTTAATAAAAAGCAATTGCCCGTTAAACGCGAATTGACCATGAAATTGTCGGAAGAATTCATGGGAGAGGTGATTATTGTCAGATCGGATGATTAATTTACCAATCACCAGTTCCTCAATTACCATCGCACCAGCCCAAACCCATCTCCTGGGAACAGCATCACAGGAATGGTTTTCAACTTCGCTGGGTCTTAAAAAATATTTAGTATATTTATCTTCAAAATTATTAACAATGAAATACGGAGAAATAAGCATCGATCCTGAAGTGATGAGCGGCGCTCCTGTATTTGCCGGAACTCGAGTTCATGTTCAAACTCTCTTCGACTATATTGAAGGTGGCGAAGATTTAGCAGAGTTTCTTGACGACTTTCCTTCTGTTTCTAAAGAATCAGCTTTAGCCGTTTTAGAAATGGCTAAAAAAACGCTCACTACCGAGAAAATGCTCCATGAAAATTTTGCTTGACGAAAGTTTACCAGCAGAAACTCAAAAAACTTCCTCTAACAATTGCAGTTTTACGTGGGTCAGATAATCGTCTAAGGACACTGAGTAATCTCGTACCACTACTATTCAAAAGAATCAACGAAGGAAGCCTTCCTAATGTAATTGAAATCTCTGCAGATTGACCGTCAGGATTATTTGGTTCAGTCATTCGTGATGATTTTTCGCCAAAACAACCGTTTCTCAATTACCATCGCGCCAGCCCAAAACCACCACCATGCCCCACCTCTTCTCCTACTGAACCCTCCAACTCCCATCGGTTCAACTATCTTCCTTTGACCGACTCTTAACCGGTACAGCAGACACCCTGCCCAAATAGTCTAAAACCCCATAGAATATGACATCTTACTAGATTTTGTATATTTGTTTTATGATACTTGACAATGCCAAGATTGAATCAATTAAAAACTATTTCAAAACAAGACCTGTTTTGAAAGCGTATCTATTTGGTTCATACGTAACAGGAATGGCAGATGTTAAAAGCGACATAGATATTTTAGTGGATTTAGATTACACCCAAAAAATAGGCCTACAGTTTATTCAAATGAAGCTGGATCTAGAAAAACTATTAAACAATCAAGTTGATTTGGTTTCTTCTAATGGGGTATCAAAATACATTAAACCTCTTATTGACGTTGAAAAACGTTTAATATATGAGAAGTGAATTAGGAGATAAAATACGGTTGCAGCATATTCTAGATGCAATTGACGAAATTCATAAATATTTAGTTGGTGCTGATTTAAAAGAATTTCTAGAAAATTCCATGATGCGTTTTGCCTGTGTCAAACAAATGGAAATAATCGGCGAAGCCAGTAAACACTTATCTCCTGAATTAAAAGCCAAATTCTCCCAAATTGAATGGGTTCAAATTGTTGGAATGAGAAATGTATTTACACACGAATATTTTGGTATTGATTCAAGTTTAGTTTGGGAGATCATACAAAACGATATTCCTGAACTAAGAGTAAATGTTGCGCATATTTTAAAAGCAATTGAAGAATCTCTTTAAGTATCCACCATGCCCCACCTCTTCTCCTACGGAACCCTTCAACTCCCATCAGTTCAACTATCTTCCTTTAACCGCCTCTTAACCGGTACAGCAGACACCCTGCCCAATTTTACCCTAGGCACCCTAGAAATCACCGACCCCCAAGTCTTAGCCATCAGCAACCAACAGCATCATCCTATTGCCATTCCATCACCAGGAGACAACATCACAGGAATGGTATTTGAACTAACTGAACAAGAACTCCAACAAGCAGATCGCTATGAGGTAGACTATACCAGAGAACTGGTAACACTGGCTTCAGGGATTCAGGCTTGGATTTATTTGCCTAAAAACTAAAACTTTTTGATATATCGGTTTGCCAGCTACCGTATTTACTAGGTTAATTAAAATAAGTATATTTGACTAATCATTCAAATGACAACAAGAGAGAACATATTAACCATTTTAAAGAACAATAAACCTCAGTTTTCTAAATTGGGAGTTTCAAGTATTGGGTTATTTGGTTCTTATCTTAGGAATGAACAATCACCAAAAAGTGATATAGACCTGCTTGTTGACTTTGAACCTGAGAAAGAGAATTTTGATAATTATATGGCAGTTTATGACATTTTTGAAAGTCTTTTCAAAAATGAAAAAATTGAAATAGTTACCAAAAACGGGTTGAGTAAATTTATAGGTCCGAAAATCTTGAAAGACGTTATGTATGTCTAAGGAACCTATTGAATTTGCAAATTCAGCAGGTGCTAAGTGCTGAATAAAAACCTGAAGTGTAAAGGCTCCGGACTATCAAAGAAATCTTGGAAAATGCAATAAAGACAAATAACATTGTCTCTTTGGATAAATGAGTTTA
>CALRXZ020000047.1:0-24500 GCA_943372255.1 Chitinophaga pinensis | reverse complement strand
ATGAACCCAACTACTTTGGTAAGACTGTCCAATAACTAAAAACAAAAGCCCCGCACTCTATCCAGTTGCGGGGCTTTCAATTTCTTCAGTTTCCTCCTTCCTCCACACTTTACATCAATCTTTCTGCATTCTTCACTCTTCACTCTTATCTGTTCACTTTCTTCTTCTCTTCACTTCAATCTTCCTGCATTCTTCACTCTTCACTTTTATCTCTTCACTTTCTTCTTCTTCACTTATTTGTTTTCCATTACCTTCTTCCAAAGCTCGGGAATCCGTTTTATCCAAACCAGTTCCCTTCTTTTCAAAGACGCATCTTCTGCCGGATATCCAAAATAAGTCTTACCACCCGCCAATGAAGATGGTACCCCACTTTGAGCCAATACCACTGCATTGGCACCAATGGTCAAAGTTTTACTCACACCCACTTGACCCCAAAGCACTACACCTTCTTCAATAATGGTTCCACCAGCAATACCTACCTGTGCAGCAAACAAACAATTTTTTCCAACGGTAGTATCGTGCCCAATATGCACCATATTGTCCATCTTGGTACCCGAGCCAATTCTGGTCTCTGCAGTAACACCTCTATCAATGGTACAACCAGCACCAATTTCTACATAGTCTTCAATCACTACATTACCACAACTCAACATGCGTTTGTACCAAACATCACGGTTCTTTTTGGTGTTGTAGTAAAAAGCATCACTACCTATCACAGCACCTGCTTGTATTACTACATGATCACCAACAATAGTTCCGTCTAATAAAGAAACATTGGGATGAATGATGCTGTTTTTTCCAATCACTACATTTTTTCCAATAAATACATTGGGCATTATCACAGAACCTTCTCCAATGATTAGATCATCACTTATGGATTGATGCGCTGGAGAAAATGGTTTGAAGTGTTGCACAATTTTTAAGTAGGCTTCAAAGGGTTCTGCCACCACCAATAAAGATTTTCCTTCAGGTACTATAACGTCTTTGGTATTGATGATGATATGCGTAGCCGCACTATTCAAACAAGTATCATAGTATTTGGGATGGTCTACAAAAACAAGATCACCGGGTTCAACTTTGTGAATCTCATTAATTCCTGCTACAACAGCAGCAGGATTGCCAACCAATTCGGCCCCAATTAAATTGGCCATCCATTCAAGAGAAACGGGTGCGGGAAATTGCATAATGCTATTTTTTGTGCAAATCAAAGGTAATGGCTACCGCTTTGCAGAAATTTTTTTTCCTTTCAAAAAGCCTGTTGCTACAAGGTTTTTTTCATTTCTCTAACAGATTTTTTATTCCATTAATTTAGTAAACTAAAAAACAATCATCTTCTGAAACCCTTTATTAATCAATATTTCAGGGCATTACAAAAAGAATATACAAACAAAAGACCTTCCTGATTTCTTAAAAATTGCTTACTGCAAAAGGTCTAGAATGCGGAGCAATCCACAACCCGCTTGAAAAATGTTAATAAACTTGTTTAAAAAAAATTTTGCTTTGGTAAAAAGGTTATTTAATATTGTGTAAGGAAATTTATTTTCCTGGTACTTACTAACCCATCTATATACAAAGTCTCGCTTCTGCGGGACTTTTGTTTTATATGCATCAGTACTTTAAAATATACAAACCCTTCCAAGTACTTTCACAGTTTTCACCAGAGGGAGACAAGCAAACTTTGTCTGATTTTTTTAAAGTTCCCAAAGATGTTTATCCTGTTGGAAGATTAGATTTTGATAGTGAAGGTTTGTTGTTGCTCACCAATAACAAACAACTCAATCATCGTTTATTGCATCCAAATTTTCAACACCAACGTTCTTACTTGGTGCAAGTAGATGGTGCCATTACAGATGAAGCCATTGAGCAATTAAAAAAAGGAGTTGAAATAAATGTGGATGGAAAATTGCATCAATGCAAACCCTTGCTTGCAAAAATATTACATCAAGATCCCGAACTTCCTATAAGAAATCCACCCATTAGATTTAGAAAAGAAATTCCTGCACCTTGGATAGAACTCATTTTAACCGAAGGAAAAAATAGACAGGTTAGAAAGATGACGGCCAAAGTTGGATTCCCCACTTTGCGTTTGGTGCGTAACAGCATAGAAGAAATTTTCTTAGACAAGATGCAACCCGGAGAAATGATCCAATTATCAGAACAAGAAATCAGAGAAAAACTGTTTGGCGGCAAATCGGTTTGATGCATTATTTTTGCGGGTTCCAAGCAAAAGAAAATTATGAGTTCAAACCATTTGTCAGAGCAGGAATTGATCCGCAGGGAAAAGCTAGCCAAATTGCAAGCTGTAGGAATTGACCCCTATCCCGCACCCTTGTATCCCGTATCCCATTTTTCTACGGAGATCAAGGATCAATTTACAGAAGAAACCAAGGAGCAGTTTGCCGCTGTATGTGTGGCCGGTAGAATCATGAGCATCAATGACAAGGGTAAGGTATTCTTTATCAAGATTCAAGATAGCAAGGGCATTATCCAACTCTATGTAAAAAGAGACGACCTCTGCCCAGAAGAAGACAAATCATTTTGGGATAATCTGGTAAAAAATGGATTGGACCTTGGTGATATTATTGGCGCTACCGGATATGTATTTATTACCAAAACCGGTGAAACCTCAATTCATACCCAAACATTAACCCTACTTACCAAGTCTTTGAAGCCTCTTCCTGTGGTGAAACGTGACGAGGAAGGCAATGTCTTTGACGCCGTAACAGACCCTGAGTTCCGTTACCGTCAGCGCTATGCAGACCTGATTGTAAACCCACAGGTAAGGGAAACCTTTGTCAAAAGAACCAAATTGGTTAACACCATTCGTGAGTTCTTAAACGCACAAGGCGCGTTAGAAGTAGATACGCCCGTGTTGCAAAGTATTCCTGGTGGAGCAGCTGCCAGACCCTTTATTTCTCACCACAACGCATTGGATATTCCTTTATACATGCGTATTGCCAACGAACTCTATCTGAAAAGATTGATTGTGGGCGGCTTTGACTGGGTCTATGAGTTTAGCCGCAACTTTAGGAATGAGGGTATGGACCGCACGCATAATCCAGAGTTTACCGTTTTGGAATGGTACACAGCTTACAAGGATTATTTCTGGATGATGGAAACCACCGAGCAATTGTTTGAAAAAATAGCCATCGCCCTGCACGGTACTACTGACGTTCCAGTAGGAGACAAAATCATCAGTTTCAAAGCCCCTTTTAAACGCATCAGCATTTTGGATGCCATTAAAGAAAACACAGGCATTGACGTAAGTGATAAGGATGAAGCAGGCTTGCGCGATGTTTGCAAGCAATTAAATATCTCCGTTCCGAACAATATTGGAAAGGGCAAACTAATAGACGAGCTCTTTGGTAATACCAGTGAGCACACCTATACGCAACCAACTTTCATTATTGACTATCCTGTTGAGATGAGCCCACTAACCAAGAAGCACCGCAGCAAACCGGGTCTAGTAGAGCGATTTGAACTCATGGTGAATGGTAAGGAAATTGCCAATGCTTATACAGAGTTGAATGATCCCATTGATCAACGCGAGCGTTTTGAAGAACAGGCCAAATTAATGGAACGAGGAGACGATGAAGCTATGTTTATTGACTATGACTTTTTACGCGCTTTGGAATACGGAATGCCCCCAACCTCAGGTATTGGTATTGGCATTGATCGTTTGTGCATGCTTATGACCAACCAAGCTTCTATTCAAGACGTGTTATTGTTCCCACAAATGCGTCCTGAAAAAACAGAAGAAGCTACTGAAAATGACACTGAATCTGCTTCTTAAAAGCCCTACTAAAACAATTTTAGTATTGAGATTCTAGTGTTTCCAATAAATGTTTACATTTGAGAACCCCCAGTTATAAAACTAAACTGGGGTTTTTTGTTACCCCTTTTTGAAGGCATAACATTGTAATACCAACCATCCATTATATGAAACAACTCAGCAGCTTCCTGTTCTGTGGTCTGTTGTCCCTGACCGCATTGAACGCACAAAATGCCAAGCCCGCCGCAGGCGGTGCACCCCAACTGGTAACCCAGGTAGAGGGAATTAAAGAATACAAACTCAGCAATGGGTTAAGGGTGCTATTAGTACCAGACAATTCTCAAAACAATTTGGTGGTGAACATCACTTATTTAGTGGGTTCTAGACACGAGGGTTATGGAGAAAGCGGTATGGCACACTTGTTAGAACACATGATGTTCAAGACTTCTAAGCGTTACAAAGAAATCAAGAAAGCCATTGCAGACAAAGGTGCAGAAGCCAACGGTACTACATGGTATGACCGTACCAATTATTATGAAGTAATGCCAGCCAATGACGAGAACCTAAAATGGGCACTTGACATGGAGTCTGATAGAATGGTGAATAGCCAGATCTTGAAAGAAGAACTCAAGACCGAGTTTAGCGTAGTTCGCAATGAATTTGAGTCTGGTGAAAATGATCCCGGTGGTGTGTTACAAGAGCGCATCATGTCTACTGCCTATCTCTGGCATAACTATGGTAAATCAACCATTGGTAGCAAGGAAGATATTGAACTAGTACCCGTAGAAAATCTGCGTGCTTTCTACAAAAAATACTACCAACCAGATAATGCTATTTTGATGGTAGGTGGAAAATTTGACGAAGCCAAAGCCCTACAGTGGATCCAACAATTCTACGCAGGTATTCAAAAACCAACCCGTGTTTTGCAAAACACTTATACCGTTGAGCCTGTGCAAGACGGTGAGCGTTATGTAGAACTAAAGCGCGTGGGAGATATCCAATACATGGGTATGCTTTATCATACTCCCGCTTATTCTGACAAAGACTTTGTAGCCAACCAAGCTTTGATGCATATTTTAACCAATAACCCTTCAGGTATTTTGTACAAGGCCTTGGTTGAAAAGAAATTGGCAACTGGTATTGGTTCAGACATGCTTTGGTTACAAGACCCTGGCTTTACTTATATACAAGCTGAGGTTCCAAAAGAGAAAAGCATTGATTCAGCCAAGACTGTATTCATGTCTACCCTAGACCAAATAGGTAGCACTAGCATTAGTCAAGAAGAATTGGACCGCGCCAAGAATGCTTTGATCAAACGCGTTGAAAACACTACTAATAATACCATTGGTTTGAGCATCACGCTTACAGAAGCCATTGGTTCTGGAGACTGGCGCTTGTTCTACTTGAATAGAGATCGTCTTGAAAAACTAACCCTAGCCGATGTACAAGCCGTGGCCAAAAAATATTACAAACCATCTAACCGTACTTGGGGATTGTTTATTCCAGACAAAAATCCAGACCGCGTAAAAGTAGAACCAACAGCTGATGTAAGCGCTTTGGTAAAAGACTACAAGGGTAAGGAAGTGAAAAAGCAAACCGAGACTTTTGAAACAAGCATTGCTAATATCAAGAAGAATACGGTATACAAAAAATTACCCAATGGATTCCGATATGCGTTGTTGAAAAAACCAGCCAAGGGCGAGAAGATCATTGGTAATTTCAAGCTCCGTATTGGCAATGAAAAAAGCCTAGACAATTTGGCTACTGTTTCAAGTTTCACTGCTTCTATGTTGCGCAATGGAACAAAGACTTTGAATAAAAAACAGTTGAACGATAGCCTTGACAAAATCAAATCTCAAATTAATATTGGCGGAGGTGGTAATACCGTGAGCATTAATATTAATACCGATAAAGCACATTTTGCAAATTGCATGGCTTTGCTTAAAGAGATCTTATCTAATCCTTCTTTTGATCAGAATGAATTAGACAAAATGATTGCTCAAAGCAAAGCTTCTATTGATGCCAATAGAAATGATCCACAATACCGTGCTTCTATTTTGGCTTCTCAAAAATCAGAGCGCTATCCCAAGTCTAGTATTTACCATACTTCTGATGCAGACGAATCTATTGCAGCTTTAAATGCAGTAAAAAAATCTGATCTAGAATCTTTCTATACTAGTCACTATGGTGCTAATAATGGAACAGCAGCACTGGTTGGAGAATTTGATCCAACAGAAGCAGAGAAAGCCATTACTGCTGTATTTAGTGGATGGAATGCAAAGACCAATTTTGTTCGCGTACCACAACAGTACTTTGATGTAAAAGGTAGTGATGAAGTGGTATTAACACCTGATAAGGCAAATGCTATGGCACTTGGTTTTATGAATATTCCTATGAATGACGTAGACCCAGATTATGCTGCATTAACTATGGCCAATGAATTATTAGGTGGTGGTGCTTTCCTTTCTTCTAGGATTCCAAAAAGACTCCGTGAAGCAGAGGGTATGAGTTATGGTGCTGGATCCTTCTTCAATGCCGGTTCCAATGATAAAGTGGCACAGTGGGGAGTTTATGCCATCTTTAATCCTATCTACAAAAACCGTTTGGACTCTGCTTTAAAAGAAGAAATCACTAAAGCATTGGACAAAGGTTTCACAGAAGATGAATTGAAAAAATCTACTGACTCTTGGATGCAGGGTAGAAAGATTGGATTGGGCGTAGATGGTCAATTGGCCAGTCTATTAGAATCTTATCAATTCCTAAATCGTGACCTTACTTGGTATACCGATTTTGAAAAACAAATCACTTCATTGAAATTGCCTCAAGTAAACGCCGCATTGAAAAAATACATCGATCCCAAAAAACTGATCCTAGTATACGGTGGAGATTTTGAAAAGAAAAAATAATCAAAACCTTCTACCACAAACAAGAAACAAAAAGGGCTGCAGAAATTCTGCAGCCCTTTTTTATAAAATAAATTTCCCATTCTTCACTCTTCTAAATTCCCCTACCACTTGTGGGAGGGGTGCCCGCAGGGCGGGGTGGGCCACTCTTCACTCTTCATTCCTCACTCTTCACTTTTATCTCTTCACTTTCTTCTTCACTTCTCACTTCTCATTCCTCACTTCTCACTTTTTCCTCCTCTCTTCACTCTTATCTCTTCACTTTCTTCCCCTCTCTTCACTCTTCACTTTTATCTCTTCACTAATTTAGTCTCTATAATTTAGCGCCGGCTTTCTATCGCCCAACAAGGCTTTATATTGATAGTCCCCACGCGCTTCTTTAAATTCAGCCTTTGCTTTTTCAATCAATGCTGGTTGTGTAAACAAATCAATAGCTGTAAGGGTCATGGTTTTGGCAGCCACCATCATTCCCTTGGTTCCAATTTCAGTACCCCCACAAGCAACAGCTTGCCAGCTATGCGCGGGTGTACCTGGAATCCAGGTTGCTGCTTCCATACCAACAGTAGGTACGGCATAACTAACGTCGCCCACATCGGTGCTACCACCACCCGCATCAACTACTGCTTGTAATGGTTTTACGGTTGCAGCTTTTTCAATTTCTGGGGCTTTGAAAGTAAAACTGCTTTGTAGTTTTTTTCCAAAAGCTATTTCTTCAGCACTGTATTGCACACCTCCAACTTTCTCCAAATTCTGTTGCATATTTTCAGCCAAAGTTCTGTTGATGAGTAGGTCATGGGTACCGCCAATGATCTCATAGTCAACATTGGTTTCTGTTCCCATGGCAGCACCCTTGGCGGCTTTGATCAATCTTTCAAAAATGGCCACTACCTGGTCACGCTTGGGATGACGCACATAATAAAACACTTCAGAAAAATCTGGGACCACATTGGGTGCTTTACCACCTGCTGTAATCACATAATGAATCCTGGTTTCTTGGGGCACGTGTTCGCGCATCATGTTCACCATATTGTCCATGGCTTCAACACCATCCAATGCAGAGCGGCCTCTTTCTGGAGACATGGATGCGTGTGCACTCAAACCCTTGAATCTAAATTTGGCAGAAGTATTGGCTAGCGCCGATGTCATGGTAATACTATTGGCGTCTCCTGGATGCCAGTGAACTGCCACGTCTACATCATTGAACAAACCAGCACGCACCATATATACTTTTCCGCTACCCCCTTCTTCTGCGGGGCAACCAAATACTTTTACGGTACCGGTTAATTTTTTGGCTTCAATGAGTTTTTTAATTTCAATTCCTGCTGCTACTGAAGCGGTTCCAAACAAATGGTGACCACAACCATGACCCGCATCCTGACCAGCAATAGGCGTTTTTTCTGGATTGGCTTGTTGGGCCAAACCGGGCAAAGCATCGTATTCAGCCAAAATAGCAATCACGGGTTTACCACTTCCATAAGTTGCCACAAAAGCAGTGGGTATTCCTGCCACACCCGCTTCAACACTAAAGCCCGCTTCTTTCAAATGTTGCTGGTGGAGTGCAGAACTTTTTACTTCTTTATATCCTACTTCTGCGTATTTCCAGATTTGCAAAGCGGTGGCTTTGTCTGTTTCATAACCCGCTTGCAAGTCTTGCAATGCGGTAGTTTTTAAAAGGTCCGTGGGATTGGCTGCTGCAGTCTTGGTTTTTTTCTGCGCCAGCACCAGCATCACTATCAAACTTAAGGATGCAGTACAAATCAATTTTCTCATAGCTAGTTTATTTATACAAAAAGGTCGGGGTACAATTGTGCACCCGGTACAACGGAATATTTAGATAGATCAGTTATGCCTTCAGCTGCCAACACTTCTTCATCTATGAATGTATTGCCTGTGCACTGTGAAGCATTTTTCTTCAAGATAAAATAAACAGCATCAGCAATAATTTCTGGGGTGCGGCTCATCTTGGCCAAAGCTTCTCCTCCTAATAAGTTGCGAACTGCTGCTGTATCAATTGTGGTTCTTGGCCAAAGGGCGTTGGCGGCAATACCCGCACCCTTGAATTCGGCTGCCCAACCCAGTGCCAACATACTCATGTTGAACTTAGTAATGGTATAAGCAATATGTCCGCCCATCCATTTTGGAATCAGGTTAATGGGTGGCGATAAAGTAAGAATATGTGGGTTATTACCCTTTCTCAGATAAGGTAAGCAATGCTTTACTACTAAGAAAGTGCCGCGCACATTAATGCTCTGCATCAGGTCAAAACGCTTGGACTCGGTTTGTTCAGTTGGCGTAAGAGAAATAGCAGAAGCATTGTTGATGACAACATCAATGCCTCCAAAACGCTTTACGGCTAATTGGACCATTTGTTGAATTTGTTCCTCGTTGCGAATGTCTACTTGCACAGCCAGTGCTTTTCCTCCAGCTGCTTCTACTTCTGCTGCAGCTGAATGAATGGTGCCACCTAAGCGTGGATCCTCATCTACTGATTTTGCAGCTATTACAATATTGGCTCCTTCTTTGGCAAGACGGATGGCCATGGCTTTTCCAATTCCCCTGCTAGCGCCGGTAATTAGGATGGTTCTGTTTTGAAATGGCATATGGTAATTGTTAGATGCTCAATTTAGCAAATCCAATTTACCAACCTAAGAAATCTTTGATTACAGCTTCAGTTTCTGCACAAGCTTTGTCTAAGTCATCGTTCACAATACAAACGTTGAACATATGATTAAAGCTAATTTCATAAGCTGCTTTGTTCACCCTGGTGGCCAAAGTTTCTGGGGTTTCGGTACCCCGGCTCTCTAACCTTCTTTTGAGTTCTTCAACGGACGGGGGTTCTATAAAGATGGAAAGGCTGCTTCCTTTGAATTGTTCTTGTACATGAACGGCTCCTTGTACATCTATGTCTAACATGGGGGTTTTGCCCAAGGACCAAATACGATCTAACTCAGCATGAAGGGTGCCATAATACTTACCCTCATACACCATTTCCCACTCAATAAAAGCGTTTTCGGTAATCTTCTGTTTAAAATCTGCCTCGCTGATAAAATGGTAATCTACCCCATCTTGTTCCCCAGCCCTAGGGCTTCGGGTAGCTGCCGATATAGAAAAAGACAGATTGGGATATTTGTTTAATAAGTACCTGGTAATAGAAGTCTTACCTGCCCCGGATGGTGCGGTAATGATAATCAGTTTGTTCTGGCTATTGGCCATGCGATGGATTTAAGACAAAGAAACACATTTTCTTATTGCTGAACGGAAATGGGTAGCTGAACCCTTGCTGCTACCTCGTGGTCATTGATATTACTAAGGCTCAATTCAGGAGCATTGGCATAAAATAGTCTGAAGCGTTTGTTCAGATTAACAATGCCAATACCTTGACGCCCCTTTTCTTCTTGGGGTTGAATCTGACCGGTATTGACTACCATAATATATAATTCCTCCCCTATTTTCTTAACTTCTACATATACATGCCCTCCTTTGACCAATTTGCTAATTCCGTGTTTGATGGCATTTTCGGCAAGTGTTAATAGAATACTGGGGGGCACAATTAATTCAAGTGCTTCTGGGTCCACTTCCACTTTGAACTCTAAGCGCTCTTCAAATCTAATTTTTTCAAGGGCCAAATAGTCCCTGACAATATCGGATTCTTGTTGCACGCTGATAAAACGCTGCTTTTCATAGTTCAGAGTATGACGAAGCAATTGAGAAAGCAAGGTGGTAGCAGTTCGGGCTTGGTCTCCATCGGTAATGATTAGGGAGCGGATACTATTGAGGGCGTTGAATAGAAAATGGGGGTTCAGCTGTAAACGCAGAATTTCTAACTGGGCGGTTTGTAACTCTAGAGCGGTATGCAACTGTTTTACATCGGCCTTGGCCTTATGATATAAAAACTTAGAAATATGGTACATCAATAACCAAACGGCCAAGTACCTACTCCAGTTTATCACATTCATAAAAAAGCTCAGGTTCCAAATAATGATCCTAGAAGTATGATCTATTAGGTAAAACAAGCAAGAACCTGTCAATGGAATAATCAAGGACAAACTTACCCAAGAAACCAGCATCCAGAAAAACTGCATCAGGTAGGTATGTTTGAAAAAATTACTATGATTAATAATATACCTATACAAATGTGTGTAGAGCATAGCAATCACCGTAAGACCAGAAAGCGATAGAAAATCGGGAATAGTGAAAAACCCCAACCCTATATAATTGATCAATTCATAGAACAACATGGCCAACCATCCACAGGCCTGGAAAATCCAATAAAGGGTTTTCCGGTTCACTTTGTCTAGTCTAAATGGTTGTTTCTTGTTGATAGTGTTGGACATTGAAGGCATTAAGATAAACAAATATGTATGATTTTTTTCCATCCCATTCCCAAATAGGGATGAAAGGCTGCTAGGGATGTTGGTCTAGGTTTGGGAAATTGTTTGGGATTCAAGAGGATAAATTAGGATTCTTCTACGGAAGCTCTTTGAATTTTGCTATTTCTACCCACGGCATAATAAGGTTTGAGGGATTGAAAAATCTGCTCAAATTGGGGTTGACCGGCTGCGGCTCCGTTCTTGGTATGTTGAAAATAGGAGCGGGTCTGCTTCATAATATCGTTGCCCAAAAGCAGACGGGCGTCTTCTAATTGTTTCTTGAGTTGGTCTACTTCTCCCAACAATTCTGTGTATTGTTCAAAGAGTTGCATTTGGTTATTGCAGACTGTAACGTCTATATAACTGGGAACGGTGCTTGGGCTTTTGCGCATATGGAGTAGTGCTGCTTTTACAAAATCCTTGCGCTTTAAGTGCAATTTGAACATACTTCTGCGCTCCAAAGAGCTCAGTTTTACCTTGGCCGGAATCATATTTTTCACTGAAGACAAGTGCTGGTTAACGGCCAGTAATTCTGATCCAATAAAGCCTCTGAAATTAGCCATGGTCAATTATTTTTTAGTAAATAACGGAATATTAAATAGAAAATTGCTATTTTAAAAACATTATTTTTCTGTTACTTGGTTTAAATTTAGGGGTATAGAAAATCTTCATTTTACCAAAAAACTAGCATAAATGGGGTAAAATGCAGATAAATTCATAGAAAATAGCCCTTATTTATCTTTTTTTAAGGATGTTTCCCTTAACTTGTTTGTCAGAAAAAACGATTGCCCCATGGGATGGTTCTGGAAAACCGCTTTTAGGTTGAGTGGCTGGCGTATGCGCCATGCCTTTCCCAAAGGGATTGATAAAGCTGTGCTCATAGTGGCTCCACATACTAGCGCTTGGGATTTTCCTTTAGGACTGGCAGCCAGGTCTGTTCTGAATTTAAAGCATACTCATTACTTAGGCAAGGAAGAACTCTTTAAAGGACCCTTTGGTTTTCTGTTTCGAGCCACGGGTGGTTACCCGGTAAACCGATTCAACAAGGAGAAAATGGTGGACCAAGTGGTAACACTTTTTAATACCCATGATCAATTCATTTTAGCTTTATCTCCAGAAGGAACTCGAAAAAAAGTTGATAGGCTCCGCACCGGTTTTTACCATATTGCCAAAAAAGCAGGGGTGCCCATTGTGATGGTAGGCTTTGATTTCTCCAAAAAAGAAATCAGCATTGCGCCCCCATTTTATGCCGGTGAAGACGAAGCTGCAGATTTTAAAAAGATCATTGAGTTCTTTATACCAATCAAGGGAAAAATTCCAGAATTGGGATTAGACCATCTTACCAACCAAGATCCACATCAATTTAATCAAGAAAATAACGCTATATAGCCATCATCCCCTCAAAGTTAAGCATGCAATACAGCCACAACCCTCCATCCATTATTGATTGTTTTTGCAAATACGAAATTGAAAAGCCGGATGCGCTCTTTCTTTCTGAGCCAGTAAATGGCGTTTACCAAGAGTTTTCCTGGAAGAGCGCCGGTGCAGAAATTAGGAAAATGGCGGCTGTTTTGGAGCAAAAGGGGCTAAAAAAGGGTGATAAAGTAGCCATTTTGAGTAAAAACTGTGCTTTTTGGGTAATGGCAGATTTGGCTATTTTAATGGCTGGATGCGTTCCTGTACCACTTTACCCCAACTCTACCCCACAGAGTTTAAATCAGATTTTGATTCATAGTGATAGCCAATTAATCTTTATTGGCAAACTTGACAATCCCAGTTTGTTGCAACAAGCGGTTCCAGCAGGAATGCCTCAGATCAGTTTTCCTTTTTACCCCATTGCCGGCACCGAAGTTTGGACAGACCTGACCAAGCAACAGGAACCCATTCAAGGAAAACCCTTGATTACCCCGGATGATTTGGCTTGTATTATATATACTTCTGGAACTACGGGCATGCCCAAAGGAGTGGTTCATAGTTTCTCAGCCATGAGTTTTGCGGTGGATGCTTTCTTGCAAAGTAACCCCACCCTTAGAAAAGAAATCTTCTTCTCCTATCTTCCGCTTTGTCATGTGGCCGAGAAAATGCTGGTAGAATGTGGTACTATTTTCACAGGAAGCAGCATGTATTTTGTAGAATCCATGGACAGTTTTTCCAAGAACCTACAATTTACCAAACCAACCGTTTTCCTGGCTGTTCCCCGGATCTGGGAGAAAATGAGAGAAGAAATTTTAAAGAAAATGCCACAAGCCAAATTGGACCGAATTTTGCGAATTCCGCTCATTTCTACCCTTTTTAAGCGGATTTTGCGCAAAAAATTAGGTTTTTCTAGGGCAAATTTCATTTTTACAGGTGCATCGCCCATTAACCCAATACTGTTAGAATGGTTTAAAAAACTGGATATTGAAATCATGGAAGCTTATGGAATGACAGAGAATATGGCCCTTTCACACGCCAATAAAAAAGGTCAAACCAAGTTTGGAACCGTGGGTACTTCTTATCCTGGAGTAGAAGTTAGACTGGGTTCAGACCAAGAAGTGCAGATTAAGAGCCAGGCATCCATGGTGGGATATTATAAGGAGCCAGCACTCACTGCTGAATGTTTTATAGATGGTTATCTGCGCACAGGAGATCAGGGATCAATTGACGCCGATGGATTTTTGACCATCATTGGGCGCACCAAAGACCAATTCAAAACCAGTAAAGGAAAATATGTGAGCCCAGCCCCCATCGAAAGCAAAATCCTAGAACATAATTTTATTGATCAAGCCTGTGTAGTTGGTCACGCCCTTCCTAGTGCCTTGGTTCTTTGTATTCTATCGCCGCAAGGCAGAGAAGAAAATGCTACTAATCTTAATATAGCACTCACTGAACATCTGAAAAAAGTAAATGAACAGTTGGAGCAACATGAAAAACTGAGCAAAATGGTCTTACTAAAAGAAGAGTGGACTATTGACAACGGTATCCTAACGCCAACGCTTAAAATTAAACGCAAATCGGTTGACCAACAATACCAGGAGAACTATGCCAATTGGCAGGCCCAACCAGAGCCCTTAATTATTCTATAGTAAATTCTCCAATTAAGTATAAAATCTCCCCGAACACACAATTTTAGCTGTCTTGATTCGTTTTAAATGGGAATTAAGGTAAAAACCAAGTTATGAAAACGAGAAATTATCTAGTATTAGGATTGGCATCGCTTTTCCTATTTTCTTGCGTAAGCCAGAAAAAAATGAGACAGGCCGAGGCCAAATACGGCGAATTGAATGGTGCATACGCTGAATTAAAAGAAAAATACAAAGTCTGTCAGGACGAGCAAACAGACTATAAGAGCAAGATTTCTACACTGAATACCCAGAAATCTGCTTTAGAATCATCCAATGCCGACCTAAAAAATCAGATTGACTATTTAAAACAAAACAACAATACTGTACTGAATCAACTTAAAGATCTTTCTGTGGTTACGGGTTCTCAGGCAGAAAGCATTAAGAAGTCTTTGGAAAACATTGGATCTAAAGATATTTATATCAAAGACCTTCAGGGTTCTATTGCCCGTAAAGACTCTTTGAACATGGCGTTGGTAATGAACTTGAAAGGTGCTATTGGCAACTTAGATGATAAAGACATCAATATTAAAGTTGACAAAGGCGTGGTATACGTAGATATTTCTGACAAACTTTTGTTCAAAAGCGGTTCTTATGATGTAACCGATAGGGCTAAAGAAGTCTTGGGCAAAGTAGCCAAAGTGTTAAACGCTCAACCAGAAATTGAATTTATGGTAGAAGGTCATACTGATTCTGTAGCAATTAAGAGTTCAGGTATCAATGACAACTGGGACCTAAGTGTAAAACGCGCTACCACCGTTGTTCGCATTTTGCAAAGCACTTATGGTCTTGATCCAAAACGCATGACTGCTGCTGGTAGGGGTCAATACCTGCCTTTGGCTGATAATGCCACTGCAGAAGGTAGGGCTGCCAACCGTAGAACTAGGATTGTAATCCTGCCTCAGTTAGATCAGTTCTTCAAATTGTTGGAGACCAAAAAATAGTATTACTAATAACGCTTTCTCAATAAGGCCATCCTCAGGGATGGCTTTTTTTGCATTTAACCCAAAGCTAATGACTGAGTTAGGCAAAACTTGTTTAAATTTAATGAGCCCCTGATTGATTATTCTCTCACGTCAATCCAATAGAACTTATGCGTTTTTTCTTCAAGCTTTATAGGAAATTGGTGTTAGTGTTGCTTATTTCTTTGTGCAGCACGGGACAAAGCTTGGCTTATGATGGAGCAGATCCCCAAGCCAAACAGGGGGTCATTGACTTAAGAAATATTGACCTAAGCCAACAAACCATTAAGCTTCATGGAGAATGGGAGTTTTATTGGAAGCAATTACTGACGCCTCAAAGCCAAACTGGAACCGCAGCTTATATTGACTTTCCAAAACTTTGGAACGATACCTATTTTGACAACCAACACCTTCCCGCTCAAGGTTATGCTAGTTATCGCCTCTTGGTGCTGCTGCCCCCTGGAACCAAGAATCTTGCTTTGTTTATTCCAGATGTTTACACTTCCTATCAGTTATTTGCCAATGGAAAACCACTAGCCAATAATGGTCACCCAGATACTTCAAGGGAAACCACCACCGCCAAATGGATTCCCGGAACTGTGGCACTGGACCTGAAAGGAGATAGTTTGGACCTGCTTTTACAAGTGGCTAATTTTCAACATAGCAAGGGTGGACCTTATAAAGACATTCAGATTGGCAACCAAGATACCCTGATTAACCAAGACAAAAAAGAATCTGCTTATGACCTCCTGCTTACCGGTTGTTTGTTTATGGGGGGGTTGTTTTTCTTTGGACTCTTTCTCTTTGGCCGACATGACAAAGTAATTCTCTATTTTTCCCTGTTTTGCATTTCCTACAGTTATCGCGTTATTGGAACGGGTCTTTATGAACTGCATATCATTTTCCCCAACCTGCCCTGGACGGTAACCGTTCATTTAGAATATATTAGTCTGTTTTTGGCTGTGGGTTTCTTTGCTCTTTACACTTGGCAACTTTATCCAAAGTACTTCCACAAGAATATTATGTGGTTGGCCGTTGGTTGGAGCGGATTGTACATTTTAACCACTTTGGTTCTTCCATCGGTGATTTTTACCCGATTTATTAGTTATTTTCTAATTTCAATGTTTCTTTTTCTATTTTATCTCTATTATATCTACTTCCGGGCGGCTAGAAATAAGTTACCTGGATCCATTTATGCACTCTGTAGCACGGCGGTGGGTATGGTTATGATTGTGCTCATTGATTTGGAATATTTTGGGTTGGTAGAACCACAGAAAGGAATTCTATTTTTGGGTTATGTGAGTTTTTTCTTCTTACAATCCCTGATTCTCTCTTATAGATTTGCCAACCAACTCAAGAAAGCAAAGTCCGCAGCCGAGGAGGGACTCCAAGCCAAGAGCGAGTTTCTTTCTACCATGAGCCATGAAATCAGGACCCCGCTCAACTCTGTAATTGGCTTGAGTAATCTTTTGCTGCGCGATGGCCCTAGAAAAGATCAGGAAGAATATCTGAAAGTGATGGTCTTTTCGGCCAATAACCTGCTTTCCATTGTGAACAATATTTTGGACTATAATAAGATTGAAGCGGGTAAGATTCCTTTTGAACAGATAGAAATGGACCTAGCCGATATGGCCAGAAATATTATCCAGAGTTTTCAGCAGTATACCCTGGAGCAACAAAACAAAGTGCTCTTAGATATTGACCCCAGACTCAGCTTCAAAGTCATGGGCGATCCTACCCGAACAACCCAGATCATCAGCAACCTGGTGAACAATGCCATCAAATTCACCAAAAAGGGTACTATAACCCTTTCCATGAAACTGGAAGACCAAAAAGAAGAAGAAGCATTTGTAAGAATCAAGGTTTCTGATACAGGTATCGGCATAGCCAAAGACAAACAAAGACTGATTTTTGAACGATTTACCCAAGCCGATTCTTCTACATCAAGGGGTTATGGCGGCACGGGTCTGGGCTTGGCCATCTCAAAAAAGCTCTTGGAAATGCAGGGGGCAGAACTGCAATTGGAGAGCGAAGAGGGCAAGGGTTCCAGTTTCTTCTTTGTTCAAAAATTCCCATTATGTAAGTCGGCCAAGACCAATGAAGCCCTGTTTACAGAGTTGCCATCGGAAGAATCCCAACCGCTAAAAGGCTGTAATATTTTATTAGTAGAGGACAATGAAGTCAATATTTTGGTGGCCCAAACCTTCTTGGAAAGATGGGGTGCCAGTATTGATGTTGCCAAAAATGGCCAGGAAGCACTAGACATGCTAGACCTTGAGAAACACAAATTAATCCTTATGGACATGCACATGCCCGTGATGGATGGCTATACAGCAACAGGCATTTTGCGGTCCAAAGATATTCGGATTCCCATTATTGCCCTTACGGCCAGTCTACCCAAAGAAGTAGAAGAGCGGATTCACTCCATTGGTATGGATGATATTGTGGTCAAACCATTTTTACCGGAAGAACTGTTTAAGAAAGTCCTGCACTATACGGGTTTGTATCGCTCGGAAGATTTGGAACGCTAATTCTGGCTACGCCGATAGTCTTCTTGGTTGCACTCAAAAAAAGGAGGCTTATTTATTAATCTCTTCAAACCCACCGGTTTGTTTGTTTTTGCGCACATTGTTCCAATGAAAATAGCGGCCATTCATGGCAACATATACTCCATGTGGTAGGGCTTGCACAAAAGCCAGGGCACTTCCCAAGTTAAAAAGTCCGTCTGAACTACCAAATTTATAGGGGATCATAGCGCCGGTTAGTACAATGGTTTTGTCCTTGTTCTCGGCTGCCAACACGGCTGCTGTCTCGGCCATGGTATCCGTTCCATGGGTAATCACAATCATGGATTCATCGGCCGATTGGCATTGACGAGAAATGAGTTCCCGGTCATCCTGGGTCATTTCTAAACTATCAATCATCATCAGGGTGCGAATGTCTACGTCTACCCGGCACCTACCCAGTTTCAAGAGTTCTTGAATATGGGTGTCTTTAAAATAGAGCTGCCCATTAAGTTCATTGTATTCCTTGTCAAAGGTTCCACCGGTGATAAAAATACGTATGGCCATATTATGGGATTGAAACACGAAAGTACAGAAATAAAATTCCCGCTTATCCTAAGGCGGTCATTAGAAATCCATTTTGGATTATATTTAAAGTTCAAAGGCTAGATTAACCTAAACCAAAATTGCCCATGCGTTACAGCGTCTTGTTATTTTTCTGTGTTTTCTGTTCCTGTGTGGTTAAAACCAGACAGGTATTACAGATTCCTAGAAAGGATGAGAGCGGTGTGATTAAACTCTATTTTGACCGAGAAGGCGCACTTTATCCGCCAGACCTCCGGATTAATCCCTATTATTTTTATCTGGAGCATTTACACAAACGCAGCTTGACCAAGTATAGTAACCCAGAATATGCTACCCTTGAAACGGCGTTGACCAAGTATGATTCCCTATCGGCTCTGGCCATTCGTCAACAATTCAAATTGTATGACAGGGATACCATGCGCCTGTTTTTGCGCTTACAAGACGCGGTGCGCAAAAATATTATTGGGGATATTGAAAGAACGCAAAGTCAAAACAGCACCAGGGACCTAGTACTTTTTATTCATGGGTTCAATGACCCTACACCAGATGCCTTTTATTATTCCCTTCGTAAGAATATAGAAGCCCACTTGAAATCCAAACCCGTGTTTGTAGAAGTGTATTGGGATGGACTCACTGCCCTAGGAGACAATCCTGTCTTCACCAAGATCTGGAGTTATGCCCAGAGCAATTCGGCCAAAGTGGGTTTAGGACTGCGCAATATTTTAAACAAACTCAATACCAATACCCGGCTTACTATTGTAACCCATAGTCTGGGTGCATCGGTTGCTACCCATGCTTTGTTCAATCCAGGCAAATGGCCAGAGCGTTTTCAGGAGGAGTTAGAAAGGGAATATCATTCTGAAAATATAGCTACGCCCAAACAAAAAGACATTCGCATTGGTATGTTGGCTCCTGCCATTCAGGGTATCAAGGTCTTTGATCATATAGATTATACCATTCCTGAAAATACAGCTCCAACCATTACACGCGTGATTATTGGCTACAACCATTTTGACTATGCCGTAACCAAGGGTGGTTTGTTTGCCAGCTATTTTGGGTCTACCGCTTTGGGTGCCGATGACAAAGGAGAAGTGGCCAAGACTATGGCAGCTATAAAAGAAATCAATCCCAAGATCAAGACGGTTGGGGTAGATTTTTCACTGACCAAGAAGATTGATAGTTTGAATACAAAAAAACTGCAACGCAAATCTCCTTATAAACAAAGGGAACATGGGTTGCAGTTCTATCAGCAAAACGAGCATTTTACCGATTTTCTCTCGGCGCTCTTTGATTAAAGTTTACCATACAAGGCACGAAGTTTTTCGCGGGTCATGATTTTTTCCCAGTCTTTTCCAAGTGCATTTTCCCAAAGTGGTTTCATTCCAAGTGATACATTCATCATCTTGTCAAAATCATCCTCGCTCAAATTTTTACAAATGCCTTGTGGAATTTCTATGTTGTTCTTCTCCACCATGTATTTAAATTCCTTTACTCCAGCAGGATAGTATTCTTCCAGGTGATTCATCACAATACAGTTACCCACCCCGTGTTTGGTACCCAATAAATAACTCAGGCCATAACTCACGGCGTGCGCCACACCCACTTGAGAATAGGCAATACTCATACCACCGGCATAAGAAGCCATCATCAATTGGTCGTCTGATTCATCATCCCAATGGTCTTTGTCTACATAAATTTTCTGGCAAAGCTGCAGGGCTTTCTCACCATAGCTTTTGCTAAACTCGTTTAAGAATGTGCCTTCCAAACTTTCAATGCAGTGAATATAACAGTCCATACCCGTGTAAAAACGTTGGTTGGCTGGAGCGTCTTTGGTTAATTCTGGGTCTAGAACAATCTGGTCAAAAGGCGTAAAGTCTGAGTTCATCCCTAGTTTGCGCACTGGTCCAGTTAATACGGTAGTGCGGCTTACTTCTGCCCCTGTTCCACTCAAAGTTGGAATCCCCGCTTTATACACTCCGGGAAATTTAACAAGGTCCCAACCTTGGTAATCCGCAGAAGAACCAGGATTGGTCATCATTAAAGAAACGGCTTTGGCCAAGTCCATGGCAGATCCACCTCCAATTCCAATGACACCGCTAATGGTGCCAAACTCTTCTTTTAAACCTTGGGCCAACTTGTCTACCTGTGTAGTCTTGGGTTCATAGGTAACGTCTACAAATATGATCTTGTCCTTGCCGCGTAGTGGAACCCTACTGGCCATTGGCTTGCCTTCAAAAAAATGGTCAACCAAAAAAATCATAGGAGCTTCGCCCTTGCGTTGGGGCGCCAAAATTTCGTCTAATTGGTTAAAAGATCCGCGGCCATAAACCACATAACTCACCATTTTAAAATTCCTGAAGCTTGACATAGTTGTTGCTTTTCTTAATAAGGGTTCAAAGATAAGGAATCCAAAAAATTAGTGAACAGACCCCATCTTCCAAAACTGAATCCCTTCAAATTGACTAATTCCTCCGTTGCTAAAGAGTTGTATGCCGGTATCGCCGGGTTCGGGAAATAGTTGTGCGGTCATCACCACCGTACCATCTGCAGCATAGACTTCTAAAATGCTGGCGTCTAGAAATATGCGTAAGTCAATTTTTCCGGTATTTGGTAATGCTGCTTCTGCGCGAGAAAGTTGCGCATAGCGTGCATTAAATGCAGATGGTGTTTTGGAGCGGTCTAGATAGAGTACTTGTTTAGAAGCATCATAACCTAATTCCAAATATCGCCCAGCGCCAACTGCCAAACGAATACCTGATTGCGTTTGCGCTCCAGGAATTAAACGAAATTGCATTTCATAACTACTGCCTTTCAGCGCTAATGTTTCTGTGTTTTGCAAAGACTTATTGGGCAAGGTTTGTGGCGCTTGTCTCAATGTCTTGAGTGCATCAATGGGTGTCTGTACTAATTGATATGCATCGCCCATTTTTTTTAAAGCCAATTTTCTAGGCAATGACATGGCGCCTTTCCAAGGTTTGGTAGGAATGGCATTGGCGTAGTTCCAACTATTCACCCATCCAATACTGACGATGTCTTTATTAGCTGTTTGGTGATAAGCTATTGCTGCATAATAATCCAATCCATGATCCTGTTTGTGAATAGGTGCATTGGGATTATCACTTAAAAATTGTTGTCCATCAAACTCACCTACAAAATATTGCATAGTGCTATTCTGTGAAGTGTAGAGTACCCACTTGGTTTTTCCATTGCTTCCCAACACGGGCAATTGCATCAGGTCTGGGCATTCCCATACAGCACTAGTATCGCCCGCAGGGCCAAAATTGCTTAACTGTTTCCAGTCTTTTAAATTCTTGGATCCATAAAAAGAAATCTGGTGTTCATTTGGTTGTGAAACTGCCATGATCCAATTTTTGGTTGGTGCATACCAAAACACATTTGGGTCTCTAAAATCTTTTTTGTGCAAGTCTAGAACCGGATTACCCGCATATTTTTTCCAACTTGTTCCACCATCAATACTATAAGCCAGATTCTGTGTTTGAAGGGTATCTGTATGTCCGGTATAAATGGCCACTAATGGAGATGCGCTTTTTCCAAAACCACTGCTATTTTGCTTGTCCCAAACAGCAGAACCAGAAAACATCATGATACCATTTTCTTCTTTGAGTGCAATGGGTGCTTGTTTCCAGTGCAAGAGATCCTTGCTTGTTGCGTGGGCCCAGGTCATATGCCCCCACTCATTCCCAAAGGGATTGAACTGATAAAACAAATGATAGGTTCCCTGGTGATAGACCAAACCATTGGGGTCATTGGTCCAATTCACAGGTGGTGTAAAATGATACTGTGGCCTATAGGGTTCTTGAAACAGTTTTGTTTGTGCACTTGCGCTAAGCGCGATGCTGATTGCTAGGATAGTCGCTCTAATTCTCATTGTAATTGTTTTTCAAGATCTTCCAAACTCACACCTTTGGTTTCAGGCATACTGGTCAATACCCAAATTAATTGCAAGACCATCATGGCTGCAAAAAATGCAAAAATGGGCCAGGGATTGTCTTTAAAAATGCCATTTTCACTATCCAAGAATACGGGTGTGATCAGCGTTATAATTGCAGCAAATACCCAGTGTACGCTGGCACCAAAACTTTGACCCGCACTACGAATTTTATTAGGGAATATTTCTGAGATAAATACCCAGATGACCGCACCTTGTCCTACAGCATGTGCTGCAATAAAGAGCAACAAAAAGCTCATCAAAAATATTGGTCCAGTGCCTGCATAAAATGCATAAGCCACCATGCTCAAACTGAAAATATATCCTAATGATCCAATCAGCAATAAGGTTTTTCTACCCAACCTATCAATCAAGTAAAGACCCACAAAAGTGAAAATCAAATTGGTTCCACCAATGGCAATAGAATTAAACAAAGATTCTTTGGCAGCCAGTCCTGCTTTTTCTAAAATCTCTGGTGCATAATAGAGAATGAAATTAATGCCCGATACCTGATTAAAAAAAGCAATCATGAATGCCAGATAAATGACTTTCTTGTGTTTGCTGCTAAAGAAGTCTGCTGCTTTACCAATTCCACCTTCGGTTTGGTTGGCCATCATAATACTAGCTACTTCTCCTTCAATATCTTCCACACCAATTTCTTGCATCACGGCTCTTGCAGCGGGCAAATCATTCTTATGGGAGATTAACCAACGTGGGCTTTCTGAAATCCCAAACACCAATGCTGTATAAATGATAGAGGGTACTGCAAGAACGCCTAACATCCAACGCCAGTCATCGGCTCCGCCAACACCTTGTAGAAAATAGTTAGACAGAAAGGCAATCAAAATTCCAAACACAATATTAAATTGGTACAAAGCTCCTAATGTGCCGCGTGTCTTGGGTGTAGAAATTTCTGAAATATAAATAGGAGCCACTACAGAAGATACCCCAATACCAACTCCTCCCATAAATCGGAAGAAGGAAAACACATAGGGATCATTGGCAAGAGCAGATCCAAAAGCAGATATTGCAAAGAAGATTCCTACCCAAAGCAAGACTTTTTTTCTACCATATTTTTCTGTGGGTATTCCTCCAAACAAGGCACCTACCACGGTACCCCAAAGGGCCATAGACATGATAAAGAAACCATGAAACAGAGGGCTAGTATGCCAGAGTTCTTTAATGGGTTGATTGGCTCCGGATATTACCACTGTGTCAAAACCAAAGATGAATCCGGCAAGCGCTACCACTATGGACCAGCGCAGGAGTTTGTTGTTGTTCATATGCAATCGTTCTTGGAACAGTAAGATAAGCAATGCTTGACATATTTGCCTCATGCATTCCCTTTCAAACGATTGCTGTGAAAATCTAGGATTTATTTAAAAGACTTGTGGCTTTTACCAAGTCTTCGGGCGTATCAATTTCTACACCCATGTATTCAGTTACCACCATCTTGAGAGGAATCCCATATTCTAAATAGCGTAAGCATTCAATTTTTTCTGCAGCTTCTAGTGGCGTCATGGGCCAGTTGGTAAATTGCATGAGTGCTTCTTTTCTAAAAGCATAGACACCAATATGTTCGTAATAAGTAATAGCCAGCTCCTGATTGCGCGGATAAGGGATCACGCTGCGGGAAAAAAACAGGGAATTCATATTGCGATCCACCGCCACTTTTACATAGTTGCTGTCTTCAATATTTTTCTGGTCTTTCAAGACTTGCATCAAAGAAGCTACTTGCACTTTTTCAGCTTCTGCTCCTTGAAATACTTGCAATAATTTTTCCAAAGGTTGGCGTTGCACAAAGGGTTCATCGCCCTGCACATTCACAATAATGTCTATGTCTAGTCCTGCAGCAGCCTCTGCAATTCTATCACTTCCGCTCTCGTGTTCTCGCTGACTCATAATGGCTTTACCACCATTGCCTGTGATCTCTCTATAAATGATCTCGCTATCGGTAACCACATACACATCATCAAACAAACCGGTTGCCAAAGTATTGTCATAGGTATGCCTAATCACGGTTTTGTCTCCCAGGGGCTGCATAAGCTTTGCTGGAAAACGCGTGGCTGCATATCTGGCGGGAATAAAAGCGGCAATCTTCATGAACAGAGTTTTTGCAAAGAAACAGCTATCGGCTTAAAAATCCGTTTTCACTTTACCATCAAAGGGAATCTTTAACTGAAAACCCAGGTTCTCATCTTTGCTATTGTCCAAAACATCCAAGCCAAATTTAATCTGGTCAATGGGTGTATGGTCATAGGTTTGAAATAGCCTGTCCCAGATAGAGAAGATATTACCATAATTGCTATCGGTTTGAGGGCGTTCAAAATGGTGGTGTACCTTGTGCATATTGG
>CALRXZ020000046.1:0-25050 GCA_943372255.1 Chitinophaga pinensis | reverse complement strand
TACAATGTATTTGATAGGTTTTCCAGTATAACCCTTCCATTCACCACTATGTATAGACGTACAAAAAGCCTTCATCTGCTCTTGTACTTTTAAAATATCGGGCATAATATCTTTTCCATCAACCATTATTGGGTTGCCTGAAAAATTTCTCAATGCGGTATGTAATACAGCACGGCCTTCTGTTTCATTTATTTTATCTCCATCAAACATGGCTTTAATAGCATCTTTCAATTTGCAATCTTCCGCCAACTCTAATAAGAGTTTTAATGTTTTTTGGTTGATGATATTCTTGGAATAATCAAATACTAAATCTTCTAAGCAAAGCGAGAATTTTTGGAATCGCTCAGGTTCAGCTGCAAACAAATCACGCATGTGTTTGCGATTCATTTCTTCTTCAAAATGTTTTTTTAATAAAAACCAGGCTTGTGTGGATGTTGGATTGATTCTAGGTAGCATATCTGTTCTTAATTGAATATTGGAATCATTAAAGGGTTTCCATCACGGAAATGGTAGTTTGAATGTCTTGTGGACTGATGTTCAAATGAACCACTAATCTGACTTGGGTAGGGGAGATGGCAATGGCTAAAATGCCATGCTCTTTTAATTTTGCAGTTAACAGGGGGGATGTATAACGGCCTTTTACTTCAAATATGAGAATATTTGTTTCAACTGGGAGTATGTCACCAACAAAATCCTTTTTTGCTATTGCATTTTCCAGCATTTTGGTATGCCGATGGTCTTCTTCCAATCTATTCACGTTATTTTCTAATGCATAGATCCCAGCAGCTGCTAAATAGCCAGCTTGACGCATACCGCCGCCAAATAATTTTCTTACCCTTCTAGCTTTTTGAATAAATTCTTGGTTACCTAATAGAACACTTCCAACTGGGGCACCCAAGCCTTTGCTCAAACAAACAGAAATACTATCAAATGTTTCACCATACCATTTGGGTGATTCATTTTTTGCAATGATGGCATTAAAAACCCTAGCACCGTCTAGGTGTAACTTTAAATTATTTTGAAGACAAACCTCTTTAATAGATTGAATGTCAGAGAATTCATAACATGATCCGCCACCTCTGTTGGCAGTGTTTTCTAAAGAGACTAATGTAGTTGATGGTTTGTGAATATCCACAGGATTTATAGCTGCTGCTACCATATCAGCAGTAATTCTACCCCTATCACCTCCTAAAAGTCTAACTGAAGCGCCTGAATTGGCAGCAATGCCTCCACCTTCGTATAAATAAACATGAGACATTTGATCACATATAACTTCATCACCAGATCTTGTATGACATTTAATAGCAATTTGATTGGTCATGGTACCACTTGGGCAAAAAACAGCTGCTTCCATCCCAAAAATGGAAGCTGATAAAGATTCCAAGGCATTAATAGATGGGTCTTCTCCAAAAACATCGTCTCCAATTGGGGCTCTCATCATGGATTCGAGCATTGCAGTTCCTGGTTGAGTTACGGTATCGGATCGGAAATCAATCATAGATGGCGAAGATAAACCCAAATTGCCCTTTTTTCTCTGTTAAAGGAGAGGTAATTTTATCCTCATTTCTGATTAGGATGCGCAGATTTTTTCCCAAAACCATCATTTTTTCCACAAAATCAGACAGTTTCCATGCATTATTCTTACTTTTGCAGGCTCTAGAAAAGACATTTGATACTTTAACTAAGTTCAAACAGCGTTTATATAACAATTCTGGTCTTTTCAACGTTAATATTTATTCAGATAATTATTCATTATGAGGCAGCTCAAAATTGCTACCCAGATTACCAACCGCGATTCACAGGCAGTTGAAAAGTATCTTCAGGAAATTTCTAAGATTCCGATGATTACTCCTGAAGAGGAAACTACGCTTGCCCAAAAAATCAAAATGGGTGATCAACGTGCTTTGGATAAATTGGTACAGGCCAACTTGAGGTTTGTGGTTTCTGTGGCCAAACAATACCAACACCAAGGTTTATCTTTAAGTGATTTGATCAATGAGGGAAACCTAGGTTTGATTAAAGCTGCACAAAGGTTTGATGAGACAAAGGGTTTCAAATTCATTTCATATGCGGTTTGGTGGATTCGTCAATCTATTTTGCAAGCTTTGGCTGAGCAAGGAAGATTGGTTCGTTTGCCTCAAAATAAAATTGGAACCTATAATAAGGCCAATAAAGCATATATGGCATTTGAACAAGAGCATGAGCGTGAACCTTCTACTGAAGAGTTAGCTGAGATCTTAGAAATGAGTGAAACTGAAATCAATAATATCTTCCAATCAAATACTCGTCACACTTCTTTAGATGCACCCGTGCACGAAGCAGAAGACGTTGCTATGGGTGATTTGCTAGAAGGTAGTGATGATACGGATGAAGACGTTATGAAAGATTCATTGCGTGAAGAGATTCGCCGTGTATTAAAATCACTAAGTCCAAGAGAAGCGGAAATTGTGAACGCATATTTTGGTTTAGATGGTGAAAATGGCGTGACTATTGAACAAATAGGAATGAAATATGATTTGACCAAAGAAAGGATACGTCAAATCAAAGAACGCGCAATAAAGCGTCTCCAAAAAGCCAGATACAGCAATGCGCTGAAAGCATATTTGGGTTAATAACCTAATTCATTTCAAAGCCCTTCTGCAATAGCAGAGGGGTTTTGTATTTTAGCCCAGTTAGCTGGGAACAATCTAAGATAACTGTTGTTATACTTATAATAACTTTGCTACATGTTCAAGCGCTATTTTGTATTATTCATTTTATTCTTTTTGGTTTCCTGTGAAAAGGATATCAACTTGGTGCCAGATGCCACTACGCAAAAATTGGTTGTAGATGCAGAAATAGAAAATGGGGTGGCTCCAACCGTTGTCTTAACGCAATCAACAGGATATTATTCTAATCTAGATTCCTCTGTATTCAATAATAGTTTTATCCATAATGCTCAATTAACTATCAGTAATGGTACCCAAACCCATTTGCTAAAGGAATACAAAGTAGCTGTAAGAGGAGGATTTGTCTATTATTATAGCAATGATCTTGCAAATCCAAGCACTGCATTTCTAGGTGAACTGGGTAAACAGTATACCCTAAAAGTGAATTATGGTAATACCAATTATACTGCTATTACCCAAATTCCAAATTTGGTTAAAAAAATGGATTCGCTTTGGTCATTGCCTATTTATTCTATAGTCGATTCTCAACAAGTGAAACTCATGACCAGAGTTTCTGATCCCCCAGGATTGGGTAATTATATTCGTTATTTTACCAAGCAGAATAGGGAACCTTTTCTCCCAGGGCAAAACAGTGTTTTTGATGACCAAATAGTTGATGGTAAAACTTACAGCGTGCAAGTAGATCGCGGTGTTAACCGCAATTTGCCTCTTGAAAGGGATAACTATGGATTTTTTCTAAAAGGAGATACGGTAAGTGTAAAATTTTGCAATATCACCAAGGCGGGATATGACTTTTGGCGAACTTGGGAATTTGCTTTTTCAAGTGTTGGTAATCCTTTTTCTTCTCCAGGAAAAGTTTTGGGAAATGTAGACAATGGTGCACTAGGTGCATTTACTGGCTATGCTGCCCAATATAAGACCCTGATTATCCCCAAATAGTACGTAATTGTGTACAATCCTATAGAGTAGGATGGGCTTTGCCCTTTAATTTTGTATGTTCTAAAATGATAAAAATGTCAAATCAAATTTCCGAGAAAGTACATGTGTTGATTATAGGTTCTGGACCAGCAGGTTATACTGCAGCTATTTATGCAGCAAGGGCCAATATGAAACCCGTTTTATACCAAGGAATTCAACCAGGTGGTCAACTAACCATTACTACTGAAGTGGAAAATTATCCAGGATATCCTGAAGGCATTCAAGGGCCAGAAATGATGGTTCATTTTGAAAAACAGGCTGCTCGCATGGGAGCAGATATTCGTTACGGATTGGCAACCAAGGTAGACTTTAGTGTGAGACCTTTTCAAATTGAAATAGATGAGGAAAAATGGATAGAAGCAGATTCTGTTATTATTTCTACAGGTGCTTCTGCCAAATGGTTGGGATTAGAAAGTGAGCAGCGCTTAAATGGATTTGGGGTAAGTGCATGTGCTGTTTGTGATGGTTTCTTTTTCCGTGGTAAAGAAGTGGCTATTGTTGGCGCGGGCGATACTGCTGCTGAGGAAGCACTCTACTTATCCAAACTATGTACAACGGTGCATATGGTGGTTAGAAGAGACCAAATGCGCGCCAGCAAAATCATGCAGGATCGTGTGTTGAATGCACCCAATATTAAAGTGTATTGGAATAGTGTAACCGATGAAATTCTTGGAGAAAATAAAGTAGAAGCTGTTCGTTTATTGAATACTGCAACCCAAGAAAAAACAGAAATTCCAGTTAGTGGTTTTTTTGTGGCCATTGGACATGAACCCAATAGCGGCATTTTCAAAGACTTTCTTGACATGGATGAAACAGGGTATATTCAAACCATACCAGGAACATCTAAAACCAATATTCCTGGGGTTTTTGCCGCAGGCGATGTGCAAGACAAAAACTATCGCCAAGCAGTTACAGCTGCAGGAAGTGGTTGCATGGCTGCCCTTGACGCGGAGCGATATTTGACCGCCAATGGATTGGCATAAATCAAAAAGATGCTAACCATTCATTTAAAAGAAATCCGATGCTTGGCTCACCATGGTATTTTTGCTGAAGAGAAAATACTAGGTAATGAGTATGAAGTTGATATTTTCATTCAATGTGCTACCAAAACTGGAGTCATCCATCATTTGAATGAAACCATTGATTATGCTACTGTTTACCAGTTGTTACAAGAGAGGATGAATAAGCCAACCCCTTTATTGGAAACCATTGCCAGTGATTTTTCATACATGATTTTGCAAAATTTTCCATTGGCTAAGTCTATTAGGTTTAGCATTCATAAAATGCGTCCACCTATTGAGGGATTGGTTGGTCAAGTTGGCGTGATTTTTGAATTGGATAGGTTACAATTAAATCATTGATATGAAATATCTATTGGTCTTATTTTCTAGTTTCATACTAAATGTTACAATAGCTCAAGATGTGAATTTTTTGCTTAAAGAAGCAGACAATTTTGAACGTCAGGTAAAAGAGCCAGAGGCATTAGATAAATACAAACAGGTACTTGCAGTAGAGCCGGCTAACTTAAAAGCCTTGGTAAAAGCAGCAGAATTGCATGCTTCTATTGGTGGGCGTCAAAGCGATAAAAATTCCAAGCGATTGTATATGGAAACATCCATGGTCTTAGCCAAAAAAGCTTATGAAGCAAATCCCAAAAATGCAGACGCCAATTATGTAATGGCTATGGCTTCTGGAAAGATGACCGATATTGAAACTGAAAATAAGAAGATTGTAGCACTAGTAAAAGATGTAAAAACATACACAGAAGCTGCAATTGCTTTACAGCCAAACCACGCCAAAGCTTATTATAGTTTGGGTAAATGGCATTATGAAATGGTGAATCTTTCCGGGGTGAAAAAAGTAGCAGTGAAATTATTCTATGGTGGCTTACCCAATGGAGACCTAGATTCAGCCATTGCCAATTTTGAAAAATGCAAAAGCCTAGATCCCTATTTTGTGTTGAATTATCTAGACTTAGCCAAAGCTTATAGAGATAATCACAGACCAACACAAGCCATTGAAGTCTTAAACAAATTGGTTAAGTTGCCAGTAAGAACTGCGGATGACACAGCACTTAAAGCAGAAGGTGCCAAATTATTAGATTCTATTCAATAATGTCTAACTTGTAAAAAAATACAACATGTCTTTAGAAGCCTTATTTCAAGAAGCCGCTGTACTCAGCAAAACCTTATCTGAAAAACCAGATAACGAAACATTACTAAAACTTTATTCTTTGTACAAACAGGGTTCAGAGGGTGATACCCAAGAAAGCGGACCATCCAATCCCTTTGATTTTGTAGCCAAATTCAAACACGAAGCATGGGCTAAATTACAAGGCATGAGTAAAGAAGACGCAATGCAACAATACATTGATTTGGTGAAGCAATTAAAGGGCTAAACCAATAGTCATATTACCAGATTTTCTTAAAGAAAAGCATTGGGCAGCAAGATTTTGCTGCCCTTTATTTTAGAAGGTATTTGATTCCAACGTTTAGATTATTAAATGAAAATCCAGACAATCCTGTATTAATTGACCAGTTCCTATCACTATCTGAATTGGTTAAATTATTATTGGCATCTAAAGTTTTTCTTTGAATTTGACTATATCTTATAGTTACTAAATTTATGAGGTTTGTAGACAAAAGGAAACGCTTGTTCCATTGATAATACAATCCTACAGTTCCATTTGCCTCAATAGCCCATCCATTTGTTTTAGAACTAATGGTGCCTAATGAATTGTAGATGTTTGAATTATTAAGAGAAGTAGAACCTGAACCGGAAATTCCTAAATAAAACTTTTTAGCCAATGTTTGAAGTTGGGAATATCCATAATTGAGACCATAACCATTAGATTGATTATTATTGTTATTGCCATAATAATTATAACTCAACCCTATGGAATAAAAACTAATGGGACTGAGAAATTTTGAATACGATATTTGAGTTCCAAAAGATGCATTGTTATTGTAAAAGTTAGTGGATTGATTCACACTTGAATTATAATAAATCATTCCCCCAATCATTCTCTGACCCTTATTAAACTGGGCTTGACTGATCAGACCAATGCATAAGCAACATACGGCTAGGTAAAGATGTTTCATAGTTTGATTTTGATTGATAAAGTACTTCAAGTAAAATCAAGAACTATGCCAAGTCAAAGTTAATTATGATTATATTTTAATTTTCTTCCATCTACCAGATTGAATATACCAGTAGGAGGGGATAAGAATGGAAGACCAATAAATAATCTCACTGCCCCAACCCCAAGTAATGGGCAATTGCATTTTTTCCAAAACGGTATATACATATACACAATAGAGAACAATAGCTAAGAATTCAGTGGCTAGGTTCATGCTACTATTGCCTGTGCCAGTAACCGCATTCATCCAAATTACAGAAACAGACATTAATACCAAAGCAAAAGAAACCACCCTCAAGACTGGAATTCCAGCTTGAATAAAGTCTTCTCCTTGTCCATAAATGGATAGAAAAGCGTGTGGGAATAGGTTGAGCAACAAACAAACCGAGATAGCAAATCCCACACTCCAAGTCATGATTTTTCTGATTAAGGGTAGAACTGCTTCTATTTTTCCTTGTCCAATCACATTGCTCACCATGGTATTGGTGGTGGCAGCAAATGCCCAAGTAAAGCATCCAAAAAAGCCAAATATGTTTCGCATGGTATTGGAAACTGCTAAGTCTCTGGCACCATGATGTTCAATAAGAATATAAAAGAATTCCCAACTAATAATGCTAATGGCGTGTTGGGCAATCAAGGGGGCAGATTGTACCACAATTAATTTGCTGTTCTTGGCTTCAAAAGCCCAAGACTTAAACAAATGTAATTGCTTGCTAATTCCTTTAACACGTAAAACCAGAATCAAAACAAATAAACCTGCTATCTCAGAAATGATAGATGAGTAAGCTGCACCATTGAACCCTAACTGTGGGAATCCCAACTTGCCATAAATCAGGGTATAGTCAAAAAATACATTGACTATGGCTTCAGTAGCGGTTCCAATGATCAAATAATTGGTTTGATTGGTCCCTACCAATAAGGCATTACGCATTTGATAGATATATAAAAAAGGGAGTCCCAAAATCCGAATATTTAAAAACTGTACCGCTTTTTCTACCCTGGCAGGGTCATGAAGTGACCATCCCAATACAATGGGTGCCAAAAACCAGGTGATTAAAATGCCCAATAAGGCAAAAACCAAGGAAATAAAAATGCCTTGTGTAAAGAGCTTACCAATTTCGTTAATCCTGTTTTCACCGGCTCTTCTTGAAATTAGGGCCTGTAAACCATTGTTTAAACCATGACCAACCACGGCAAAAATGAGGTAATAAACACCTGTAATACCTGCTAAACCAAGAGATTCTTGGCCCAAACCACCCAAAAAGATATTATTGGTGATAAAATTTAGCTGAGGCACCATAATGGCCAGGCTAATAGGTAGGGCAATCCGCAGGATCTGTTTGTGTCCTGTAGTAACTTGTAAATTGATCTCTTGTGACAGGTTGCTCATAAGAGTTGCAAAGTAAGAAATTTAAACCCTGCATAAATCGCTTTCCATCCCTCAGCGTTTTTTTATATCATTGCATAAGAATTTTGTATTATGGTTCATAAGTTGACAGGTTTATACGGAGAAAAACAGGGATATACACCCAAGAACACGGACCAACTTGGATTGGAGATAGGAAAGGACCAAATGGTCTTAGTGGTCAAAGACAGCATTAGTAACCGAATTGAAGCCATTGAAATTTTTGAATTAGATCAGAGTCAATCAGATTGGACCGATATTTTTTTTGAGGTTAAACAGCAATCTCAATTATTAGGATTCAATTTTTCCTCTACCAATGTGTTTTACAATTTTGAAGAAGCATTGATGATGCCCTTGGGTAAACTTAGTGCTACAGCTTCTGAAGAATACCTGAATTTGGTTTTTGGCAATGCCGATAAATCGCTGATTAAATATGATCTGTTTCAAAGTAATGTACCCTTTGTAACCGTTTATAGAATTAAGCAAGCGGTAATGGACTTACTCAATAGAAACTTTCTATTATTTACTGCACAGCATTTGTATACCAATATCCTAAACGATGTTATGGGCCGCAATAACCTGCCAAGCGTGTTTATGAAATTGATTATTCATTGCCGCCATGCTATTTTGGTTTTTGTAAAAGATGGGCAATTGCAATTGATCCAAAATTTTCAATACCAGTCACAGGATGACCTATTGTATTATGCTCTAAATGTTGCACAACAATCAGGTTATTCTGCATTGCAAACTCAATTAGAAATCAGTGGTTTAGTTGATCTATTACCCAATTTACAAGATCAGTTAAAACAATCTTTTGGTATTATTTCTTATGACCAAGTGCCACTGGATAGTATACCCCCTTCCGGATTTTCTGAATTCCAGGCTTATCATTTTACGCCATTTTACAAATTGATGGTATGAGGATTATTTCAGGAAAATGGGGTGGAAGAAGAATTTATCCTCCAACCAATATGCCGCATACCAGACCCACAACTGATATAGCAAAAGAGGGTTTATTCAATATTTTGCAAAATAGGGTTGATTTTCAAGGGGCTAAGACACTTGATTTGTTTGGAGGTACAGGATGTATCAGTTATGAATTGGCTTCAAGAGGAGCCACTGACTTGACTATTATTGAAAAGGATAGCATCATGCACGGATTTATCAAAAAGAACTGTGAGATATTAGGAGTGGAAAATGTACAGTTATTAAAAATGGATGTTTTTGCATTTTTACAATCGGCCCAAAACCAATACGATTTTATTTTTGCAGGACCTCCATATGCATTGGGCCCAATTGATGAGATTCCTAAAATTATAGAGCAGAAACAATTGATAGCCAAGGGAGGGATTTTTGTATTAGAGCATACACCTAAAAACCAATATGAGAAGATGGCTTCTTTTTCTTTTCAAAGGAATTATGGCACTACTGTATTCTCTTTTTTTGTGAATATTACCCCATGACCAAACAAGCTTTACGCCAATTGTATAAGCAGAAAAGGCTGGATCTGGATGAGCATTCTATGCTCAAGTGGAATGATTTGCTCTTGATTCAATTTCAACAATTAGCACTTCCACCCATTAGTACCTTACTCAGCTATTGGCCCATGCTACATCAAAAAGAGCCACAGGTAGATTTAATGACCAGATACTTAGATTTTATAATCCCCGAATTGATTACCTGTTATCCTAGTATTCTGCCAGGTACCGCTGAAATGGAGGCTTTTCAAGTAGACGAGGATACGGATTTTATCAGCAATCAATGGGGTATTTCAGAACCCATTAATGCCCAAAAGCTATCACCATCCCAAATAGAACTTGTTTTTGTTCCCTTATTGGCTTTTGATGAACAGGGTTATCGGGTAGGGTATGGCAAGGGTTATTATGATCGTTTTTTGGCCAAATGCAGCCCAAATCTGTTAAAAATAGGGTTTTCCTATTTTGAGCCCGTGGCCCAGATTAGCGATACAGACCAATTTGACGTACCTTTAAATTACTGCATTACACCGCAGCATATCTATGAATTTTAACACGCTGTTTTTAAAAAGTTTTCGTGTTTTGTTGTTTCCATTTGCCGTGTTATATGGATTAGTGATTTTTATCCGGAACAGACTCTTTGATAAAGGACGCCTAAAATATGCCGAATTCAATTTTCCCTTAATCTGTGTTGGAAACATTGCGGTTGGAGGTACTGGCAAATCTCCCATGGTGGAATACTTGGTAGACCTATTGCATCAAGAATTTAAAGTGGCCACTTTGAGCCGTGGTTATAAAAGAAAGACCAAAGGTTATGTATTAGCAGGTACTAATACAACGGCTTTGGAAATAGGTGATGAACCCATGCAATTTCACCTGAAATTCCCCAATGTACCAGTAGCGGTAGGTGAAGAAAGATTGGTAGGAATTCCGCATTTGTTACAAGACCACCCAGATTTACAAGCCATTATTTTGGACGATGCTTTTCAACACCGCACAGTAAAAGCCGGATGGAATATTTTATTAACGGAGTATAGTAATTTGTATAGTAATGATTTTTTTCTTCCTACTGGAGATTTGAGAGACGAGTGGGCATCGGCCAAAAGGGCACAGGTAATTGTTGTCACCAAATGTCCTGCAGATATTACGGAAGAAAAGAAACAGAAAATTATTCGGAGCCTGCAACCCGAACCAGAGCAAAAGGTATTTTTTACTTGTATTGAATATGGAACCCCGTATCATATTTTTGACCCAACGGATCTTTGGATTCTAACTCCCAGAGATGAGGCTTTGTTGGTTTGCGGTATTGCCAATCCCAAACCCTTAAAAGACTATTTACATAATAACGTTCATACTTATTACCAACAAGATTATTCAGACCACCATATTTTTTCAATTGATGATTTTAATGAAATCAAGGAAAAATTTAATGACATTAATGTCCGAGACAAACTAATACTGACAACAGAAAAAGACGCGGTTAGGTTTAGTAAATTCACGGAAGAATTGGCAACAATACCTATGTATGTATTGCCCATTAGGCATCAATTCCTATTTGGAGAAGCCGAACAATTCAATCAGCTAGTCAAGGATTTTATCCTTCATTTTAGCTTTAATCCTACCAAGCCATGAGCAAACAAAAAGACAAGAAGAAGCAAAAGCAAAAATCAAAACATAGTCCCGAATTAACCCTTAAAGGCAGATTAGAAGTTACCCGTTCCGGAATGGGATACGTGATTGTGGAAGGGGGAGACGTTCTGGTAAGACCAGGTGATTTTACTACCGCCTTAAACGGCGATACAGTAAGGGTAAAAGTGGTTAAGGAAAATATTCGAACCGGTAAAAAAGAAGGAAGGATTCTAGAAGTAGTTACCAGAAAGCAAACCGAGTTTGTAGGTCATTTACAATTGTCTACCAACCATGCATTCTTTGTACCAGATACGGATAAACCCATGCCTGATTTGTTTATTCCCCTGATATCGGTCAATGGTGCTAAACACAAAGACAGGGTAGTAGCCAGATTGGTTAAATGGGAAAAAACAGATAAGAAACCCGTAGGTGAAATTGTCAAAATCTTATTACCAGAAGACGCCAATGACGCGGCCATGCAAGAGCTTTTAGCTCAAGCAGGATTCCCATTAACATTTCCAGAAGACGTAGAAGAAGCTGCAGCTAGATTGCCAGAAATCTTAGATAGTGCGGAAATTGCCAAGAGAAGGGATTGTAGAGAGATTCTAACATTTACCATTGATCCAGCAGACGCCAAGGATTTTGACGATGCTATTTCTATTAGGCCACTGGGTAAAGACATGTATGAGATTGGGGTACATATTGCAGACGTAAGCTATTATGTAACACCGGATACGGACTTGGATGCGGAAGCGTATAAGCGAGCCACATCGGTTTACCTGCCAGACCGTGTAAACCCCATGTTGCCAGAGAAAATTTCCAATGAACTTTGTTCTTTAAGACCACACGAAGACAAGTTTACTTTTTCTGCCATTTTTCAAATGAATAGCAAGGGTGAAGTAAAGCAATATTGGTTGGGTAAGACAGTGATTCATTCTGACCATCGCTATGCCTATGAAGACGTACAAGATATTATTGAAACCAAGAAAGGCGTTCACCAAGATGAAATCTTGTTGTTGAACGATATTTCTCAACGCTTACGCAAAAAACGTTTTAGCAAGGGTGCCATTAATTTCTCATCACAAGAAGTAAGGTTTAAGTTAGACGAGAAAGGCAAACCCATTGGTATTGTTGTAAAAGAAAGTAAAGAGTCTCATCAGTTAATTGAAGAGCTCATGTTACTAGCCAATAGAACAGTAGCTGAGAATGTATCAAAGATTTTGATCAATAAGAAACCCATTCCATTCCCTTACCGAATCCACGATAGACCGGATGAAGAAAAGCTAAAACCCTTTATCAGTTTTGCCAAGAAATATGGTCACGCTTTTGATATAAGTACCCCAGAGAAAATTGCTGCAAGTTTTAATCAGATGCTTGCTGATGCACATGGTAAACCTGAGCAACACGTGTTGGAGCAATTGGGTATTAGAACCATGGCCAAAGCGGTTTATACTACTGAGAATATTGGTCACTATGGTTTGGCTTTTGAATACTATTGCCATTTTACTTCTCCCATTAGAAGGTACCCCGATGTATTGGTGCACCGCGTGCTAGAATCTATTATTGAGGGCAAGCCCATCATTGATAAGAAGATGGAAGAAAAGTGCAAGCAATCCAGTGAAAGGGAAAGAGCCGCCATGGAATGTGAGCGCGCTGGTAACAAGTACAAACAGGTAGAGTACTTGCAGTCTTATTTGGGTGAAACCTTTGAAGCCGTGATTTCTGGTGTATCCAGTTTTGGATTCTGGGCAGAAACGGTTTTACACAAATGCGAGGGATTGGTCAGCATTATCAGTTTGAGTGACTACGACGATTTTAGACATATAGAATCTGATTATTGTCTAGTAGGCAGAAGAAGTGGTAGGAGTTTCCGCATTGGTGATAGAGTGATGATTAAAGTAGTTGCTGCCAATTTGGAAAAAAGACAACTAGACTATGAATGGGTGATTGATGTAAAAAAAGAAGGAGAGGAGAAGCCAAAGAAAGCAAGAGCTGCTAAGCGATAGTTATTAGATGATGCCCATTTGTTTCATTAGAAAACTAGCATTCTTGTTTTGAGCTATTCCTTTACGTATGGTATAGTCAAAATATAAATTGTTGTTTTCAATCAGACTTTCAAAACAGTAATTGGCTAATATACCTGGATAGTCATTTTCCATAGCTCCGAGTTTTAAGTCATGTGTGGCAAAAAGACTCAGGCATTCCATGGCCATTAATTCTTTTACAAATTCCGCTGATCCATGGTATTTGTCTTCAGAATTGGTGCCTCTTAGAATTTCATCTATCAATACAAGTGATGCTGTAGAAGATTGAACGCCTATTTTTAAAGCTTGTAATTTTTTCAATTCAGCCATAAAATAAGAAGTGTTTTCTGCTAGACTATCGCTAATTCTAATAGAACTAAAAATTTGCATGGGGCTGAATTCAAAATGAGTAGCGGCTACGGGTAAACCTGCTTGAGCCATCACCAGATTCATTCCAATAGCTCTAAGGAAAGTAGTTTTTCCACTCATGTTAGAACCAGTGATTAAAAATAGTTTTTCAGGACTACCCATGACCAAATCATTTCCTACTCGTTTTGAGGCTGTTATCAGTGGGTGTGAAAGTTTTTTTGCGGACAAATAAAGTGGTGTTTCTGAAATAGTAGGTGTACAATCATTAGGGTGTTGAAACCTGTAAACGGCAAAACAATTGAGTAATTCAATTTTACCTACAAGCGCTAACCAAGATTGAAAATCTGCTTGGTGTTTGGTCTTCCAATTTTCTAAGGCCCACATATTTTGAATATCAAAAAGAAAATAGGGGTTGAAAATCATAATGGCAAATAAGTTCAGTCGCTGGTCAATCTTATTGGATAGTTTGGTCAATTCAGCAATGGCCACACTAGCTTTCTGAGCTGATTCTTTGTATTGACTTAATAAGGTGGAATCTTGTGGAATGACTTCTTGAAATTTTTCTAGTAGCCAGCCATATTGTTGTAATAGCGCTTGCTTATTTTCAAAAGCTTGAAATCCGGATTGTAAGTATTTTCCATGAATGCCAATGATGATCCAACCAAGAACAAAGCTCAAACCTAGAAAGCTGGGATTAGAACTGATCAGGGCGTGAACCAATAAAATAAAATTTAGAATAGGTATCAAATAGCGCAATAGCTGCAACCATTTTTTTTCTTGCAACTGGTTCTTAGTCTTAAGCCAATCTGCTACTTTATCCAAAGAAACAAGCTCCGTTTTTCTTTGTCTTGATGCAGCAATCATAGTTTCAACCAGCTGGATTTGTTGTGCATAGTTAGCAACAGCAATTTGGTGCTGGATAATGTCTGCTGGTTCCAATGGGGTTTTTAATTGCCCTGCCAAGGTTTGAGCACCATAGATAGTACTGGTTCTATTTAAGTAATGGTACAATGAACCCTTTCCAAAAATGTCTAAATCAGACCAATATCCTTGCCCGTCTTCAAAACCTGCGCCATTGTCAAATAGATTGGTTCCTGCTTCTATACAGATCATTTCATTTTGCAAAACTTCCAATAATGACCTAAGTGCTGCTTGTTGGTTTTGTAAATTAACAAACCAACTAATGCTGGCTAAAAATCCGGTCAAACCTAAAAATGCAATAATGACTTTCACCGAAGTAATCCCATGAAATAATTGGTAGACCATCCATACTACAACTAAAAAACAAGCCAACCTTAGTAAGGCTACTAGACTGATCCTTTTTTTGAGAAGGGATAATTGAGTTTGGGTGCTACTAATTCTATCCTGATAATGCTGAACAATTGCTGGCATGGTTATGACTTGGTTTCTTGAAATTCAATGCCTTCTGCTTTTAATGCAGCCAGAACGGGTTCGTAGATTTGGGGCAAAATGGGAATATGTAATCCCTTTAGTTGAATCTCTTTTTCTAAAATGAGTTTGGCAGCAATTCCTAGTGGTAATCCCACGGTTTTGGCCATGGCCGTATGCTGGTCATCTTCTCCAATACAAACCAAAGAGCTTTTAAGACTGTGAGATACATTACCTATTTTGTATTCAAATTCGTGCTGCATCACAATCATGTCTTTCTCACCGGGTAACAAGGCCAATTTGGTTTCTAGTAAAAATTGCAATACATCTGCAGCAGTTCCTTGAGTCATGGGTATGAGGGTATCTTGGTCATGCAATCCCAACCAAACTAATTGTTCCAAGAAATGAGCTGCTATTGCATCATGGGTAGATTGTTCTGAAACTGCTGATAACCAATTAGTCAAAGCCATCTGTTCTACATGCAGTTTAAAAAAAGCCGCTATAGACAATTGATTAAATTGATAAACATGGTTATTGTCTGTAAGTCCTAAGTGTAAAATACCTGCCCATCCTTTTAAAAATTCAGGATAGCGCAACGTGGTTCTTACAAAGCTATTAGCAGATTCCAAACCATAAATGGGGATATAGCTCAAAGAATCTCTATTGGGATAAAACCCCAATGGATACAATCCCGGAAGATTTATGGTTTCTTCATTGTTAAATAATCCATGGTATGGTATGGAAACTTCTTCACCATTTTCTAGATATCGCGCTCCAGCGCTACCAGCCATCACCACATTTCTGGGGTTCCAACTAATTTTATAATGCCAAGGATTATCATCATTATCGGGCGCAACCAAACCCCCACAATGGGATCTGAAACTGTTGATAACCCCTCCTTTTGATTGAATCTCATGAATGATTTTCATGGCACTCATATGGTCAATGCCTGGGTCAAGCCCCATTTCATACAAGAATAGTAGCCCTTTTGCTTGAACTTGATTAGCCAGTGCCTTGGTTTTTTCATCCAAATATGAGGCTGTTAGTAGGTTAATCCCAAATTCCAAGCAATCTTCAGCTATCAAATAATGCAGGGAGGGTGGCATCATGGAAATGACAATGCAGGCCGTTTTGATGAAAGACTTTCTAGCCTCTTGGTCTTCAATATTAATTTGAAGACCCGTTGTACCCGGATGGCCGTCTAATTTAGCCAAAACCGTGGCCAGATTACTATCTGCAACCGTTAATAACCAGTTGTTTTGGGTAATGGTTTTCTTTAAAAAATCAATCAAAACGGTGGCGGATTTACCGGCACCAAAAACCAGGATATGGGCTTGCTTTGTCATTGGAAAAATTCTGGCTAAATGTACATACTATTGTGGATAAATGCCTCTTGTAAACTAAGGGGTTAACACGTTTTTTGCCCCTTAAAAACCGTATCTTTGACATCCTGTAATTTGTCTGCTTTTAAGACTATTACACTGAACTAAAAATCACTAGTAATCCTGCATGGAAGAGAATCAAGTAACACCGGAACAAACAAACGACAACGATCGTGTCATTCGTGTAAATATTGAGGAACAAATGAAAACGGCCTACATTGATTATTCAATGTCTGTTATTGTTGGTCGTGCACTCCCGGATGTAAGAGATGGATTTAAACCGGTTCACCGCCGTGTTTTATATGCCATGACTGAATTGGGTAACTACAGCAACAAGCCTTATAAAAAATCTGCCCGTATTGTGGGGGAAGTAATGGGTAAGTTTCACCCCCATGGTGATAGCTCCATTTATGATACCCTTGTTCGTATGGCTCAGGATTGGACCATGCGGTATATCATGGTAGATAGTCAGGGTAACTTTGGTAACCAGGATGGTGATCCACCGGCTGCTATGCGTTATACGGAAGCCCGTTTGCACAAGATTGCTGAAGCCATGTTGGACGATATTGAGAAAGACACGGTTGATTTTCAGCTCAATTTTGACGATTCACTAAAAGAACCTACTGTTTTACCAACCAGAATTCCCCAATTATTGGTGAACGGTTCTTCGGGTATCGCCGTAGGTATGGCAACCAATATGCTTCCTCATAACTTGGGTGAAGTGGTGGATGGTTGTATTGCCTATATTGACAACAAAGAAATTACCTGTGAAGAATTAACCCAATTTGTAAAAGCACCCGATTTTCCAACCGGTGGTATCATCTTTGGAATGGAAGGGGTTAAACAAGGTCTGTTAACCGGACGTGGTAGGGTAGTTTTACGTGGTAAAGTACAAATAGAAACCAAGGCTTCTGGTAGAGAACAGATCATTATTACAGAAGTTCCTTACCAAGTAAACCGTGACCAACTCACAGACAGGATTGGTCAGTTGGTGAATGAAAAAGTGGTAGAAGGAATTGCCCACGTAAACAACGAAAGTAACAATAGAGAGGGTACTAGAATTGTAGTTGATTTGAAGAAAGACGTGATAGCGCAAGTGATAATCAATCAGTTGTACAAATACACAGAACTCCAAACCAGCTATGGTACCAATAATGTGGTTATCAGCAAAGGCCGCCCCAAAATCATGAACCTAAGGGAATTGATTGTGGAATTTATTGAATTCCGAATGGAAGTGGTGATTCGCAGGGCCAAATTTGAACTCCGCAAAGCTGAGGAAAGAGCCCATATTTTAGAAGGTTATTTGAAAGCCTTGGATCATTTGGATGAAGTGATTGCTTTGATTAGATCTAGCCGCACTCCAGATGAAGCCAAAGATGCGTTGATGTTGAAAAGCCAGTCTGAAAACTGGTATTTGAGCAATGATTTGTTCAGCGGATTAACTGATGATTTATACCAACAAGCTCAAGGATTAACTGAAATACAAGCCAAAGCCATTCTGGAACTGCGTTTACAGCGCTTAACTGGTATGGAAAGGGATAAGATTGTAGAAGAGTTCAATGGCCTGATGCAAACCATCAAGGGATTGAAAGAACTTTTGGCTAGCGAAGACCTGAGATTTGACTTGATCAAGACCGAGTTATTGGAAGTAAAAGAGAAATTTGGCGATCCAAGAAGGTCAGAAATCCAATACTTGGCAGACGAAATGCGCATCGAAGACCTAATTGAGGACGAAGACGTAGTAATTACCATTTCTCATTTGGGTTATATCAAGCGTACATCGGCCACCGAATACCGTCAGCAAAAACGCGGTGGAAGAGGGGCTGTTGGTTCAAAAACTAGAGAAGAGGATTATGTGGAACATTTGTTTGTAGCTTCTACCCATGATACCATGATGTTCTTTACCGAGAAAGGAAGGTGTTATTGGTTAAGGGTATATGAAATACCGGAAGGCGAGAAGCAGAGTAAGGGTAGGGCCATTCAGAACCTGATTCAATTACCAGGTGATGACAAGGTGAAAGCGATTATTGAAGTGAAGAAACTGGATGATAAGGAATTTGTTCAGAACCACTATATTGTACTTTGTACTAAGAAAGGGGTGATTAAGAAAACTAGCTTGGAAGATTTCAGCCGCATTAGAAGTACTGGAGTTAATGCCATTACTATTGTAGAAGGCGATGAATTATTAGAAGCCAAAATGACCGATGGTAATTCAGAAATCATGATGGCTTTGAAGAGCGGTAGGGCCATTCGTTTTGAAGAATCCAAAGTTCGTTCTACAGGTCGCGGAGCAATTGGGGTTGGTGGTATTGAGGTAGATGATACCAAAGACGAAGTTGTTGGTATGATCTGTGTAAACAAGGAAGATGCAACTAGAACAGTAATGGTTGTAAGTGAAAAAGGATTTGGTAAACGTACTTCCATTGAGGAATATAGAATTACCAACCGTGGCGGTAAAGGGGTAAAAACCATCAATGTTACAGAGAAAACCGGTGGACTGGTTGGTATTTTATACGTTACTGAGAAAGAAGATCTGATCATCACTTGTAAATCTGGAATTACCATTAGAACCGGTATTCAAAGCATACGTGAAGCGGGTAGGGCTACTCAAGGTGTAAAACTGATTAGGCTAGATGAGGGTGATGAAATTGCAGCTATTTCTCAGATTGAAGACCAAGACGAACCAGAAGTGGATACCGTATTGGAGGGAGAAAATGTGGAGGAATCAACTTCTGAAACTGATTCTGATGCGCCAGAAAATAATACTACTGAAAATTTAGACAACGATACACAACCAACTGAAAATCAATAACAAACCCTCCTTTTATGAAGAAGCTACTATTGCTTTCCATGATCGCAGTTGCCACTTTGGGTAGCAAGGCGCAGGATTTTAAAAAAGTAAACACAGTTCTATTATTGGGCAAAATGGAAGAAGCCAAAGTTGAATTGGACAAAATGAGTGCTGACCCCAAAGCCTTGGCTAAAACGGATTATTGGTATTTCCGTTCTAGAATCTATGCCAACCTGGGTAAAGAAGCCAAAACAGCGTCCAAATATCCAACAGCTATTCAGGATGCCGATGCTGCTTTTCAAAAGCTAATTACATTGGATCCAGCTTGGGCCATGGTAAAAGAAAAGGGTAATGATGGTATTTTTGACATGTATTCTTATGGATATAATAATGGAATCCGCGCTTTTAATGATAAAAAGTGGGATTCTGCAAGTTCTTATTTTGGCTATGCAGTAACCTATAGCGATATCCTTTTTCAGAACAAAATGACCAAGGATCAAAACATGGCTTTTGATACTACTTCTTTATTGTATGCTGGATATTCTTCTCAGAATGCCCAAAAAGGACCTGAAGCTTGTAAATATTATGCTCGCTTGGCTGAAGCTAAAGTTGGAGGAGAAGGTTTCATAGATATTTATAAATATCTAGTTATCACTTATATGAATGACAAAAAGGAGGAGTCATTTAGAAAATATGTTGCTCTAGCTAAGCAGGTTTATCCCAAAGAAAATTGGGATGATTACGAGATTGAATACATTGATAGAAATTTCAGTTTGGCTGAAAAAGAAGCATACTATGATAAAGCTGATGCGGCAGGTAGCTTTGGTGAAATGCAGTATCTACAGTTTGGTGAAATCTTTGTGAACGTAAAACACGATGCCAAAGAGAAGGATAAATACGATAGTACTAAACTTGATGCTTATGAGAAAAAAGGAATTGAAGCCTATAAAAAAGCATTTGCTAAAAATCCAACCAATGCCATTGCATCTTTCAATATTGGTGTAATCTATTACAACAATTTTGGTTTACTTGATGATAAAGTGGCTTCTAACATTAAAGCAGTACAAACCATTAATGCAAGTAAGCCTGCAGAAAAAGATCCTGTGAAAAAGAAAGCATTGGATGCTAAATTCAAAGCTCAAACAGATCCATTATTAAAAGCTAACCAAGATTTGGAAAAGCCAATTAATGAAATCCTAGACCTGTCAATTGAGTGGTTGGAAAAAACTTATAAAATTGAAGCAGATAAAGCCGATAAGAAAGCCACAGATAAAAGCATCATTAACAAGAGTGTAGATTTCTTGGCAAATATTTACCAATACAAACGTGATCGCGTTCGTGGTAAAGATGCAAAAGCATTTGATGCATTTGATGCTAAGTTCAAAGAGTATGATAACCTACATGGTAAATTCTAACTTAATTATCTAAAAATAGGAAAGCGTCTCGAATGAATCGAGGCGCTTTTTTTATACTCAATAGGCAACGATTAGAAAGACTATAATTTGATCCAATAACCTACTTAACATAATATTAATTATAGGGTATTTATATTGTATAATTGAGCCTTTTTGTCAATTGATGATCTAATCATTGGTTGGCCTGATTTAAAAAGAATCCATTTTTAAAGCCAACTGGTTCCCGAATAAATCCTTAGTTTTCAGAAAAATTATTCCATGCTCGCTAGACGCAATTTTTTGAAATTAAGTTCCTTGGGATTGTCTGCTTTTGGTTTCAGTAGTTTTAGATCTGAAGCAGATGCTCGTAAACCTATTGTGATATCAACATGGCGTGAAGGCATTGAAGCCAATAAAGCAGCCTGGGAAGTTTTATCTAAAGGCGGACGAGCGTTGGATGCCGTTGAACAAGGCGTACGTGTTACAGAAGCATCGCAGAATTGCTGTGTGGGTTTGGGAGCTAATCCTGACCGTGATGGTTATGTGACGCTAGATTCCTGTATCATGGATGAACATGCCAATTGCGGTAGCGTGGCATTTTTAGAAAGAATCAAACATCCAGTTTCTGTTGCCAGACGCGTGATGGAGAAAACCCCACACGTGATGCTGGTGGGTTCTGGCGCCCAACAATTTGCTATGGCCGAAGGATTTGAGTTGGAACCTCAGAAACTCTCTGTAGAAGCCCAAAAAGCCTATGACAATTGGCTAATTAAAAGCGAATACAAACCAGTGATCAATATTGAAAACTCTGGAAACCTAAAAAAACAAGAAGCATTTGCGCCACATAAATTAGAGAATGGTAATTGGAACCATGATACCATTGGTATGGTAGCACTAGATACCAACGGCAATTTGAGCGGATCTTGTACCACCAGTGGTATGGGTTTTAAGATGCGTGGAAGACTAGGGGACTCCCCTATCATTGGCGCCGGATTATTTGTAGACAATGAAATTGGGGCTGCAACAGCCACTGGTCAGGGTGAAGACGTGATTCGAATCTGTGGTTCTCACTTGGTGGTTGAGCTCATGCGCCAGGGAAATTCTCCAGAAATGGCATGTAAAAAAGCTGTAGAAAGGATTATTAAGATCAAAGGAGCTGCTGCCAAAGACATTCAGGTTGGCTTTATTGCTATTAATAAAAAAGGTGAATACGGTGGCTATTGCATTCAAAAAGGCTTTGATTTTGCCGTTTGCTACGCTGATGACAAGAACTTTATGGTACCCGGTAAATTCATCATCTAATGAGCCGGATCCTAGAAATTGCCGTTTTTAATATTGATTCAGCCATTGCAGCAGCTAAGGCTGGCGCCGATAGACTTGAACTTTGTGAGAATCCCCAAGATGGGGGGACCACACCCTCCTATGGTTTTATGAAAACGGTAAGGGAGCTGGTTGCTATTCCCATTTTTCCCATTATCAGGCCTCATGGGGGCGATTTTTTGTATAGTGAATCCGCTTTGGGGGTCATGCAAAAAGACATCGCGCTAGCAAAGGAATTGGGTTTTGAAGGAGTTGTTCTAGGATTGCTTAACGCTGATGGTACTATTGATGTAGAAAGAACAGCCAGATTGGTAGAATTGGCTTATCCCATGGAAGTCACTTTTCACAGAGCTTTTGACCGTAGTAATCAACCCTTGGAGGCTTTGGAAGCCATAATTCAAACTGGTTGCAGCCGAATATTAACTAGCGGTCAACAACCTAATGCATTTGACGCTAAGGAATTGATTCATCAATTGGTTCAACAAGCTTCAGAAAGGATTATCATCATGCCCGGTAGCGGCGTTAGGGCCAGCAATATTCAAGCATTGGCAAATTTTACCGGTGCCCAAGAACTGCATTCATCGGCCAGAAAATTGGTTCCTAGTAGTATGGAATTTGTGGTAAATACAATGCAAGAGTCACTGCAAAACTGCTCAGTAAATCAAGATGAGATTCAGTTAATGAAACAATATTTGGGATAAAAAAAGGCTGCCTCTAAGAAGCAGCCTTTTTCAATTAACTGTTATATACTAATACAAATAGTTCAATGCAACTTTATCATTTGCATTAAAATAGCGATTCTGATTTGAACCAATACAAGCTAGCATAAAAGAATTAGGATCTGCAGCAGCAGGTGTACCTGGAATTAAAATGGCTCCTACAGTTGAAGCTCCTTCATTTGAAACAGCTCCACCACAACTATAAGAACGATCCATATAGTCTGTATGACGGAAACCAATGCAATGACCAAGTTCGTGTGCAAAAATTGTGGCAGCGTAATTGATAAATGTGGTTGTAGTTCCTGAACCAATGGCCCTAGTATTTACTTTTACTAAATTATATGGTTGACCAGATGCTGTTGGAAAACCAGCAGAAGCTAAATAACTACCTGATGCATTATCAAAAGTAATATTTGCTCCAGTGCTAACTCTTTGTAATGAAATCTGCAGGTTCTCAGCATTGTATCTTCTGACAACTTCGTCCAATACAGGACCATAAACAGAAGCATTTATTTTGGAACTCAATGCCACTTTAATTACTCTTGGTAATCCTGTTACCAAATTAGTGGTTCTATATTGTTCGGTGCTACCAATTCTAAGTAATGCACCTGCAATATTCCTTTTTAATTCAGCTCCTGGAATGTAAATATCGCCTTCAACAATATAACCTCCATCTTCAACTGTAATATCTGTTGTACTAAAGCCCATGGCTTTAATACTATTAATCACATCTTGTGGAATTTCTGGCGTAACTACTTCAGTTGTTGCTTTGTTACATGACAATGCTGTAAATAAAATACAGGATGCCGTCAGGAATTTGAAGATTTTTTTTCTCATGGTTGTTGTTTTGGTTTGTGAATGAATATTTATAATATTTCTAAAACCAATTTATCAAAAAATAAAAAATATTTCAGTTTTAGTAGAAAATTCAAGGAAAAAACGGTGTTTTCACCTACTTTAAATGACTAGAAAACCTTTTATGTGGAGATTTTTTTTCTTTTTATGCTTGATCTACTTAGCCATTGTAGGAAAAGTGTGTGGGCAATTCACAGAAAGAGAATTAACTGGTTTTGATTTGTCTACCAATAAGGTGAACCTAGTACATAAAATTTGGCCTCAATTGAATGGTAAGGGATCAACTATCTCCATTAAAGAGGAATTGATGGATACTACTGATATAGATTTTTTAGGCCGTTATCTAAAGGCAACATCAGCAGCTAAAATTTTGCAAACACATGCTACCACCATGACCACCATTGTGGCTGGAGCTGGAAATAGTTATTATACAGGCAAGGGGGTTGCATGGGGTGCAAATATTAGCAGTTCCGATTTCAATAATCTTTTGCCAGATAATCTTTTTGAATTACAAGAATTAAAAGTGGCTATTCAAAATCATTCTTATGGAGTTGGTTTAGAAAATTATTACGGTTCTGATGCAGTAGCTTATGACGCACAATTAAACCAAGACAGTACAATTCTTCATGTATTTTCTGCGGGTAATCTGGGAGATAAATCTCCTATAACAGGCGTCTATCAAGGGATTGTTGGTTTTGCCAATTTAACAGGCAGTTTTAAAATGGCAAAGAATATTGTAACTGTTGGAGCTACTGATTCTTTCTACAATGTCATTCCAATTAGTTCTAGAGGACCCGCTTTTGACGGTAGAATTAAGCCAGAAATTGTGGCCTTGGGTGAGGATGGAAGTTCTGGCGCTGCAGCAATTGTTTCTGGTATTTCTTTGTTAATCAGAGATGCTTTTATCTTATATCATCCAAGTAAAAAAGCACCAAGTTCTGCTATGATCAAAGCTATTTTAATTAATAGTGCGGATGATATTGATAAACCTGGAATTGATTACAATTCCGGATTTGGATCTGCTAATGCTTGGCGATCTATTAAAACAGTCAAGGATGGACAAATGATTCAGGGAACTGTTACGTCAAACCAAACCAATCAACATCTCATTCAAATTCCTATTAATGCCATCAATTTAAAAGTCACAATTTGCTGGATTGATCCAGCTTCTATTGCTAATACTTCCAAAACATTAATCAATAATCTTGATATGGAAATGGTACATACTTCAAATACAAGTGCAAAAATATTGCCCTGGGTGTTGAGCAGTTTACCAAATCTAACTGCATTACAAAGCCTTCCCGTTAGAGGCTTAGATAGTTTGAATAATGTGGAACAAATTACCATCAGCAATCCATTGGCTGGGAATTATCAAATAACTGTCATTGGTAAAAATATAATCACCAATAATCAAGCTTATAGTATTGCTTGGCAATATGATCTAGCAGATGATTTTATATTTACCTACCCAGTTAAGGGGGATCAATTATTTCCTTTAAAAAATAATACCAT
>CALRXZ020000045.1:0-25141 GCA_943372255.1 Chitinophaga pinensis | reverse complement strand
ATCCTTACTGTATTTTTCACCAAGCTTTGCTACAATTTTACCAGACTTTTTATAAAACTTGTTTTGAAAAAATTTACCCAAAGGTTCTTTGGATTTACCAAAAAAGCAATTACCAAGTATTACACCTAATACTTTTTCTTTTTTAGTATCAATAATCACATTTTGAAAGAGGTAGGCTACAATTTCTCCATTCTTGTCTACAATCGAATTCATATTCAAAAATAAAAAAGCAAAACTGATTTCAATATTAAGTTTTGAAACACAGTGTCACATAAGCTATATTTTAGATACCACTTCTTCTGCAAGTCCAAAGGAAAGCGTCATACCATTGCCACCCAAGCCATTTAGAATATAGACATTCTTTTCTGGCTGCATGAGGATATCTGTTCCCCCATTAGTCAATTTAGAATAGATTCCATGCCAAGACTGTACCAATTTCCAATTGGAAGTATGTACAAAACTTCTTAAATAATCCAGTATCAATTGGTTTAATCTAGCCCTATCAAAGGGGTCAAAAGTCAATGCATATTCATGAGAGTCACCAATTGTTAGCTCTCCTTTATCATTCTGCGAAACCATTACATGAATTCCCCATTTGAGGTATTCTGCCATTTCTACCGCATATCTTTCTTGCAATTTTTGCAAAGAAGGTGCCACTTTGAAAGCATGATAATGAATCAATGACAACCCGCCACAAATGGATGTGCCCATTCTCCAATTGGGATCTTCGGGCAAAAAGCGCATCATTTGTAATTTGCATTTTGTTATGGCTGCAGCAGCAAACTGATCAGGAAATAAGGTTTCAAAATCTGGGCCACTACAAACAAATACAAGATCAGCTTCAAAATGTTGATTCCCTGCTTTCAATTTACCCTGATGCACTTCTGTAACCAAAGTATTCCAAACAAAACTAACGTCTAAGTATTCCGTTAAATAGGATGGAATAGAGGCTATTGCTTCTCTAGGGTCTACTATCATTTCTGTTCCACTAAATAAACCACCTTTTAAACCAGTTTCATTTACAGCTTGGTATTTCTTGGCTATTTGATGCTTGTCCATTAAAGCAACATCCCTTCCATTTGCGCTAAAAGACTGATACAATTCCTGTAATACCTCCCATTCATCTTGATGGTGCGCCAAGTGTAGACTTCCAACTTCATCATACCATAGTCCAATACTGTCTGCTACTTCCTTCCAAATTTGTTTGCTTCTGGTTGCACGTTGGTACAATTGTCCATCTGGTTGACCAATTGGCCAAACCATTCCAAAATTTCTTACTGAAGCCCCAACGGCTTTTCCATTTCTTTCAATAACTGTAACCTTAAATCCTTTTAAGGAAAGTGCTCTTGCTGTTGCTAACCCTACAATTCCAGCTCCTATTACAATTGCCGTTGGCTTACTCATTTGAATGACTAATTGATTGGTATTTTTTATTAAAATATGTAATGGACATAACTGTTCCTATAATGCCCAAAATAGATAAAACTACAACGCCGTGGCTATACAAAACACTCCATTGTATTTTTAATTTGAAAACGGTTTTTAGCAATATAACTGAAACACTTCCCAGATAACCAAATGAATCAGCTAGGTACATTAGGAACCCTACATTACCAGTAATTCTAAATGTTGCAATTAATCTATCAAATAAAATACAGTTAAAGGGAATATAACCTATGTAGAGCCCGAGTCCTACCAATGTCATCCAAAGAAAAGGACTTAATAAACCTAGAATAAATAAAAGAGAACTTAGACCTGCCAATAGAAATCCAAATAGAATAATGTATTGTGTAATCTGAAAAGCCTTCCTATTATTTTTTATTAGGATCATGCTACCAATTAACAAGAGTACCATGAGTGTGATTGGAATTTCTGTATTGGTAAAAACAGAAGGCTGATTTCCGTAGCCAAGTTCTTTCCAAATATCGGCAGCAAAATTGTCTCTGATATCTCTAAAAACGGTTAGAAAAACATAGATCACAATCATGACAATCAAGCCTGGCTTGAAATTATTAAAAAACTGTTTTCTGGCTTCTTTATCAAGCGGTAGCCTAGTAACCCTTAAAGCTATATCAGCCCTAGAAGGTGCGGGAATTTTTTCTAATAGCCAAATCAATAGAAGTAAAGGCAAGATGAAAACAGCACCAGTTATAAAAGGTAGCCACCAATCTGTAATTGCAAAACTCAATTGCAAGGTTTTTGCAACTGATTTTACAAAACCTGAAGAAAAAATAAAACTTACTGCAAGTGCAGCACCTATAAAATCAGTGGCTTTTCTACCCTCTACAAACGAAAACACAATACCCCAAATAATACCTAATGGGAATCCATTGGTGAATAAAAATATTATGCTATAATGCGCAGGTACTATTGCAAAAAGCAACATAGACAGCCAAGAAATACCAACCAATAATAAAATAGATTTTCCCCTTCCAACATGTTTTAACTCGGCTATAAATTTTATCCCATAAAACTTACTAAACATATATCCCAACACTTGGCTAATCACCAACGCATCTTTAAATGCAAGACCAAAAATTGTTGGGCCATCAGAAAAACTACCTACCGTAAATGGTTTACGAAAAGCATATACAGATGCATAGGTTAAAAAACAAATCAAGGATGCATAAACGGCTACCCAATTGTCCCGATACTTTTCTTGTTGAATCTTTTCAAAAAATGTTCTCAATACTAAAAAATTAAAGCAGGCAACTCTTGCATGCTATCTATAATATGGTCTGGCTGATATTCTATCAATTGATCTTTTGTAAATGCTCCAGTAGTTACTGCTACTATCAATCCACAACCTGCAAATTGTCCTTCTAAAATATCTACCGATGTATCACCCACTTTTGCAACTTTAGCAGTCTCTTCTACTTTTAATAATTCCATGATTTTATTAATCATAAATGGATGTGGTCTTCCTTCTTGTACTTCATCGCTACAAACAACCGCATCTATTAAAGCATTGTCATTCCATCCCAATCTTTTCAGAATTACATCCGTGATTACTCTTGTAAAACCTGTATTCAGGGCAATTTTAATCCCTTTTGACTTTAAGATAGAAAAAGTTTCCAAGACTTGGGGTAAAGCAGCCAATTCTGTATCGTTTTCATAGAATGAAACCATTTTATTGGTAAATGCATCATGAATAAATTGGATTCTAGCTGCATCATATTCCATGGCTTCTAAGTATTGCTTTAGAATAATTTCTATAGCTTCTATTTTCCTATAACCCATTACTTTGTCAACATCAGCAGCCGCAACCGTAATTCCTGAATCCAAGAATGCAGCCCTGAAAGCTTCATTAACGTTTCCTTTGTCTCTGACGGTGGTACCTGCCATGTCAAAAACTACTAATTCATATCCCATTTAATTATTTTTACTTTGTTCTATATTCAAATGTTTCTCCATCATGGCAGCATATTTGCCAAGATCTGGCAAGGGTATATTTTCTAATTTAGCTGCTTCATCCCATTTTCTTAAAGCTAAAATCAAAGATGCATCAGGATCTTTTTCAAAAACAAGGGCTTCTTCTTCAGACATCACTCCTCCTTGAAATTCTAATGTTCTTCTACTTGCTTCAGATAATTGTTCATAATAAGCTGAAAATTTGAAAGTCAGATACCTTTTTGCCGCTACATGAGACTGAACCAATTTGCAAACTCTTTCAGAAAATCCTTTTTGTCTTAAAAAATCAGCTCCCAATTTTTCATGATCCACAACTCCATACCCACCCATATAAGCAACTGGCATAAAATGCTCGCACAAATGCCCAATGTCATGAAAAAATGCAGCAAGAATAACTTCTTCAGAATATCCTTCTGCCTCTGCAAGTTGCGCAGATTGACACATATGCTCTAATTGTGAAACTGGCTCACCTATATAATCTGCACCCCCATATTTTTCATACAAAGAGATAATCATCTCTGTAATTGCTTGAATGTTTTCCATTTTTTGCTAATTTTTTAAAGATTGTTTTCAAGGGTTCTACTGAATAAAGTAGCCCTTTAAAAAGACGCCATTATCCCTATTGATTTTTTTGTTGCGAATAATGATCAGCGCGCATGTCTTTAACATCATCCATCTTTGGACCCTGTTCAATTTTTCTCCAGTCTATTTGCCTATTGTATTTTTTCATGGCCTTATTTACATCAAAAACTCTTTGGTCATTTTTTTCAAGGTCATATGTACTAAAGTCTGGTTTATTTGTAAAAAAGTCTGATAGCAATGAACCAGTAGCATCGTATTGATTAACATAGGGAACACCTAAAATATTATAGATGGTTTTTAGTATGGCTCCAAAATTGGCATGTGTATGACTTACATAGCCTTTCTTGACATAAGGACCTGCCATCATTAAAATAGAACGATGCGCATCTATATGATCAACTCCTCCTTGTGGATCATCTTCAGTTACAATGACCAACATATTTTTCCAATATTTTGTTCTAGACAAAAAATGCAAAATTCTGCCTAATGCTAAATCATTATCTGCCACAAAAGAATGTGGCATAAAATAGCCGTCTTCAGGTCTACTTTTGGCAGTATGATCATTTGGTACTTGCATGCTAATTAATGAGGGCATTTTCTCTTTACCATTAATCCATTTTTTTGTAAACTCAGATTCAAATTGCTCCATCCGAAACTGATCAGGAATATTGGTATTATACCCCGCATAATTGTGACTTGTAAAAGGGAAAAGTGCTTTTTGCATTGGCACCATTACACCATGTGCCGCTCCTGTGGCTGTATCATTCCATTCTTCTCTAACATGAGCAGTTTCATTGGCTTCTCCAAAATTGTAGAATGGAATCTTCTTTCTTTCCAAAGCCTCCCAAAGACCGCCAATCTCAGCAAAGTCTTCAGGATCCATACTTCCCGTAGAGCCCGGGTGTCTTCTACCAGGAGCTTTAGAAAAAAGCTTGGTTGTTTTACTAACATCCGAATTCACTTCAACCCATTCATTGGGTATCACTCCCATCATCCAATGGTGCCCATGTATAGACGCATCACTATCACAATAAAAATTATCACTAAAGGCAAATTGTTTGGCAGCTTTGTGGTGATTGGGAGTCACTTTCATTTTCTTATAATTCCCCTGGATACTATCAGGTAATGTATATTCGCTGTTTACACCAAATCTGGCCAAACTACTATCGCCATTGGCATTGGCTAATTGCCCAAAAATTTCATCATAAGTACGATTCTCCTTAGTGATATAAACAATATACTGAATAGGGCTTTTGGTTAATCCTGGTAAAACCGGCAAAGGATTGTTATTAATAGCTATTTCTGTTTGAACAAAAGTATTGGTAATTGCTTTTGCAGTTAAGGATTTTAACTCCTCAAAACTAGGACTTGCAATTTTTTGGAAACTGCCTAATTGGATATCTCCAATATAAGTTCCTTGTATGGGTTTAATAAAATCTTTCCCCCATTTGGCCCGGCACCTAGTCCCCTACAAGTAATGGTATAGATCTCTTTCTCATCATCAGATAATACTACTCTGGTTGGCCCCCAACCTGTTGGAATTAAGCCAATGGTTTTTTTACTAGGAACATCAATCACTGCTATTGCATTGAATCCTAATAATGCCACATATAGTTTCTTCTCATCCTTACTCAAGGTTAAACCAAATGGTAACAATCCCCGATACTTATTAATGCGAGGGTCAACAGTAATATTAATATGTCCAACTAATTTGTGCTTTTTATAATCAATGATAGATATATTATCGTTTGTAGCATTTGAAACAAATGCAAATTCTTTGCCTACGGCGATGCTATTGGGACTTGCACCACCAACCACTTCAACTTCTTCAATCATTTCACCAACTTGGTAACCAGTCTTGAACCTATCCACTACTTTATTTGTATTCAAGTCAATGGTAAAAACACTCATGGCTTCTTCTGCATTGGGACTACCCACACCGGGAATTTTTCTGCCCTCCACTTCTGTTCCTTCTCTTGATTCTTTTGTATTATCACCATAAGGATGATGAGAAATCATCAGAGAATCATAGTTTTTTCTATTAGCTCCTTCAATCAATGGATAAGCATAAGCTCCCACATTAGCAACAAATGCGGTAGTTCCGTCTGGACTCAATGCCAATCCAAAAGGCTGTCTACCAACGGGAATTGTAGCCGCAATTTTTTTATTGGCCAATTGCAAACGGACCATCCTAAAATTACCACGGTCTAAAACAAATAATTCAGAGCCATCTTTTGAAAGAAGCAAATCAGATGTAAAACTATCATCATAAAATCTACCATTTACTTCGGCATTTAAAGAAATGGAATCCAATCTTTTCATCTGCTCAAGGTCATAAACCAATACCGCCCCGTTATCCCCACCACTTAAATAAATTGTTTTGGAATCACTACTAAAGGCCAATCCTAAATAAGAGCCATTGGAAAATGGCGATGGAATTTTATTGTCATAAGATGGCACCCTTATTGCATGCATACTTGCTATGTCAATTAGTGTAAAAACACCATCGTGTAAGGTTATTGCTTTCTTGCCATCTGGTGAAATTTTAAGTGCAAATGGATCATGAGAAATTCTAATCAATTGACCAGCGGGTGATAGATACCTTCCACTAGGCAAAACCGAAATTCCTTTTTCGTCAATCTTAGCAAATTGATTGATTCCGGGAACTTGCAAAATACTAACTCGATTGGGCTGAGAACTTGCACAAAATGAAATACAATTAAAAAGAAAAAGGAAGCTGAATAACTTTATCATTTAATACGGATTGAAGAAATAAAAATGATCAAAAAATCAATAAGTATTTACAAAAAGTATAATAAGGCAGAGCAAGAATGCTCCGCCTTATTTTATCCTTAAAAATATGTCAAAACTATTTGATCAGCCACATTTTGGCATTAATATCATCAGATCCTGAAAACTGAGATTGAATAGCACTATTTACATTGATTGAATTCACCGCTTTTTCAGCAACAGGATATTGAAATCTTAATGGAATTCTTGTACTGTTACCAGTACCAGCCCCAGTTAAGAAGGTAGGGGTACCCGTTCTTCTCCAGTTATAATAAGCTTCCCAACCACTATTCTGGTAGAATGCTAAATACTTTTGGGTAATAATTTGGGTTAATCCTGCACTGGTATTACCCGCATACTTTACAACAGGCTGATTGTAGTATGTATTCCAATCATAATTAATGGAATAGTTATTATAATCATTTAATGAGCCTCCTACTTTTTGGAAAGTAACCGTGTTGGTACCATTCACAATTCCATAAAATGAAATACTAGACTGTATCCCTTTGGTATACCAATCTTCTGCATTGCCAGGTACCCAACCTCTATTAATAGCTTCGGCAATATTGAAACACATTTCTTGAAAACCAATTTGGGTACAGTTTTCTGCTGTATAAGTACTGTAATATCTTTTGCGATTGATAAATGAATAGCCACCATTACCTGCATTAGTACTCATTATTGCTAAATCCTCGCCACTGCTTGCTCCTCTAAATGCAGCAAAACTATTTGGCTGAGCACCAGCTTTTACCAAAGCATCTGCAGGTTCAGCTACAAAAAATGTACGCGGGTCTTGTAAATTAACCAATGTATTCAAGTAGGTTGATGCCATATTATATCTTGCTACGTCAAATCCATAAGAATCTGGATTAGTAGGATATTTATTATACTGTGCATTATAGATATAATCTAAATTATCAGATTTACTAGAAAATAAAGGATAGTTGTTATTGCTTGCAAGCGTTTGAGCAAATTTTGTTTTGATATTTAAATCTGCGTCTGTTTCATATTTACTCAATTGAATCAATACCCTTAATTTAAATGCATTAACCGCTTTTCTCCATTTGTTTAAGTCATTGCCATAATAAATATCACCTGTTAAAACATAATTCCCTTTTGTAACAATACCGGCCATATCAGTATTTGCTTCTTCAAGCCAAACTAAAATTTGTTTAAATACTTCTTTTTGAGAATCATACTTAGGTGTTGTATTATCTATAGCTTTTAACGCTTCAGACAAAGGCACATCACCCGTTTGCATAGTGATATTGTAATAAATATAGGCTCTTAAAAATTTACCTAAAGCACTGTATGGATTTGGAGCAGGGATACTTTTAGCTGCTTCTTCTTCCATTTTCAATACATTCTTTAATGTGTTATAAGCACCAAATGACATATTCGTCCAAGTGTACTGCTGGTCTCCATAATACGCATAATTACATGCATAAAATTGATTCCAACGCTGCGTGCTGTTAAAAGGACCATAGTAAATGTCAGATAATACACCACCTAAAACTAAATTGGCAGGTACACTGGTAGCTCTATTTGGATCTACTTGCAAAGATTCAAAACTTTTTTTACAAGAGCTGGAAACCAACATCACTGTTAATGTTCCTATGATAAAAAGAAATTTTTTCATATAAAATAATTTGAATTATTTAGAATACAATATTTAGGTTGACGCCGTAGCTTCTAGTAGTAGGTGTTTGCAAATCAATACTAGATTGACTTCCAGCATATTGATCAATATCTACATCTTTGAATCGATTGTCTTTCATGAAATACAAAATATTTCTTGCAACAAGTGAAACTGAAGCACTTTGGATAAAAGATTTACCTAAATATTTTTTAGGCAAGCTATACCCAATTACAACCTCGCGTAATTTTAAGTAAGACTTACTCATCATATTCGGTTCTGGAATTCCATGTACACGGCTTACATAATCTTGTGCAAATGTTTTAGTTGCATTAGGACTAAACTGTAAAGCGCCATAGTTGGTAATTAATCCCGTAATAGGATCAAAAACAATTGCTGCTCCATTAGAAACCTGTACACCTTCACCCACATAAGATTTATTACCTAAATAATCTTGGTATCTGGCATCTCCCAAAGCACCTTCTACAGTTTCAATATGACGACCTCCTTGGAATGTTTTCTTACGTACATAGTCTTCCATTACTCCGCCAACTCTTCCATCAATCTGGAAGCTCATAGTGAATTCTTTATATCTAAACTTATTGTTTAAACCCCATACCCAATCTGGGCTTGCAGTACCTGCATATTGAGCAACAGGTAGGATAAGTGGTCTACCACCAGCATCATTGATGATTTGTCCATCTTGTGTTCTTGCAAATTTTCTAATATAAACCTCATCTACCCTGCTACCAACTTTGTAAAAAGTATTTAATGCATTTACACCAGCTGGCAACTCCTTTAAGGTTTCTTTAAATGTAGCCCAGTTGAATAATACATCCCAAGTAAAGCCATTACTTAACTTAACTGGTGTACCAGAAATACTAAATTCAAATCCAGATTTTTGTGTTTTAGTTGCATTCAAAGTATAATTTGAATAACCAGATGCAGCAGAAATTTGCTTACTGAAAATTTGCGGGCCATCTATATAATTAAAGTAAGCAAAATCAACACTTAGTCTATTTTTCAAAAATTTCATGTCTAATCCTAACTCTGTACTTGTACGATCATCAGGTTTAACATTTTCATCTATCAATGAACCGGTAAATCTTGCTTCAGTTGTATTGTTGTATCCTGCTGAAGTAGAATAAACACTACTATTATTATAAGACGGTCCACCATAGGTAGAAAAATACTGACCGCCATAACCAATAGGATAGGTATTACCTGGAGTGGCGCCAATTGTATTCGAAACAAAATTACCGCCACCTCTAACTTGAGCAAATGATGCTCTAAATTTCAAGAATGAAATAGCTGAAGGTAAAGTTACATAGTCCGAAATAACAGTACTAGCGTTTACAGAAGGATAGAAGAATGTATTATTTTTTGGAAATAAAGCCGAAAGCTTATCAACTCTACCTGTTGCATTGATGTTAGCATACTTTCCAAGTGCAAAATCAATAGAAGTATAGGCACTTTGAACACGCATGTCCGAATTAAAATTGTATGCCTTAACGGGATTACGACTATTAGCAAAACTATATACGTTTGGCACGTTCATGTAGTCGGTAGTAACAAAACTAGAATTATAATTGAAAGAACGGATATTGGCTCCAACAAAACCGTTGATCATTAAGAAATTGGCCACTTTGGGAGCTTTAAAGCGAGCCATGAATTCTGTATTGTTTTCAAATAAAGATCTCTTGTCTTCTCTGTAATCACCACGTCCTTCTTCTCTACCATAAGGGTGAGCTGAGAATGGCATTTTTTCTGTTCTAGTTACATCATAAGTAGTAATAGAACTTCTTAACATAAGATCTATATAGTCATTCAACTTATAATTTAAGGTTGCATAACCATATATGTCATTCTTATGATGTCCGCGCAACCACTCATAAGACATAAAATATGGATTGTGGTAACGCTGGTATTCTGCATAAATACTCTGAACACCTTCCTTACCTGGTTGCCAGTAATTACGCATATCATCAATGTTCCAATCGGCTCCACCCCAAATTGTAATGTTATAAATAACACTGTTAGGTCCATAGATTACATCAGGAATATTATCAGTGTATTGTTTATTAAAATTAAGGTTGGCGTCTAAGGTAAGCCGCTTATTAAAACGCAATGTTGAATTAAGATTAAACGTTGTAGTTTTTAAATCTGTATTTGGTATAATCCCTTTTTGATATCCTTGACCTACAGAAAATCGTAAATCATATTTTTCACCACTTGCTGCAACAGAAATATTATTGGTAGACAATAATCCCGCTTGAATATATCTTTTCAAATTGTCTTTTCCTCTAGCAACCCAAGGTGTTTTTGATCGAATGCCAGTAACAGGATCTACTGGACTATCATATTGTTCAATCAATTGACCTTCAAATTTTGGTCCCCAAATATCATAATCATTGTCGTTTATTCCGCCACCTTTACCATCACCAAATTTATATTTACCATGATCACCAGGTCCATATAAGTCTTGGGTTTTAGGAAGCGCAATAAAGCCTTTATTAAATTGAGTACTACTATTAAATTCAACAGAGATACCTCTTTTGTCTTTTGTACCTTTTTTAGTATTTATGATAATTGCGCCATTTTGGCCTCTATATCCATATAATGCGGAAGCTACAGGTCCTTTTAAGATGGTAAAACTTTCAATATCATCTGGATTAATATTCCAGGTGTCAGAATTAATGGGAACTCCATCTACAACATATAAATTAATTGCTCCGCCGCGTAATAAAATTTGAGGGTTACCCAATAATTCAGCAGAAGCACCAACAGTTAAACCTGCCACTTTACCAACTAAGGAATTGATTGCATTGGGTTCTCTTGCTTTTACAAGGTCTTCCCCTTTAATTTCTTGAGTAGAATAACCAATAATTTTTTTGTCTTTTTTAATACCTAGAGCCGTTACAACAACATCATTCAATTGATTGTTGCTGGGCTGCAAACTAATGTTAACATCCCCATTGCCAACAGTAATCTGCACGTCTTCATATCCAACAAAACTAATTTTTAATTGCTCTCCTTTGACTGCTGCAATAGTAAAAGAACCTGCCGCATTAGTAATAACGGAATTGCCTTTTTTTGTTGAAACAGAAGCCCCTTCAATTGGTTTAGAAGTTGTTGGGTCAATCACTTTCCCGCTTATAGTCGGGTTTTGGGCATTGGATTGGAATACAAAAAGACAGCATGCTAAGGTTAATAGCATCCAGCTTTGAATTCGTTTTTTTAATAGATTCATAAACATGATTTAGTTGTTGTGGCAGCGAAACTATCATTGCTATGTTATGGCATCATGTCTAGAAGGTTAACGAAAAGTGAAGGAAAAGTAAACTAGCTGTTAAGTAGCACTTGTTGTTATCAAATCATTATATAATAAAAAAAAATGACTTACACAAGGACTTTTAGCACATAAAACCTTAAATACTTTGTCTTATTTTATCTTAATCCAATACCTGCGAGGAATTAATTTGAAAAATAATTGATAACGCACCCCCCTAACTAATGGAGCAAGATTCCCGTGATAACATATCTTCATTAATCTCCCAATTTCAAAAGCAGAAAGAGCGTTTTGGCAAAGACAATTCTGTATTACAAATCATTATAGACTTACTCCCCATTGGCCTAATTATACAAGACAATCAATCAGAAATACTGGGTCATAATCAAATGGCCTTGAATTTATTAGGCTTAACAAAAGAACAATTACTCGGTAGAACTTCTTTTGACAAGGAATGGCGATGTATTCATTTAGACGGATCCGCATACCCCGGAGAAACCCATCCGGTTCCTCTGGCAATAAAAGCAAAGCAACCAATACTTGACCAAGTGATGGGGGTTTTCAGACCTACTGAAAAAGCTTTTATTTGGTTAGATGTTAATGCAGTACCTGTAATAGATGAACATGGTGAATTAGACTTTGTGATATGCACATTTAGTAATATCACAAAAAGAATTCATTTGCAAAAAATACAAAATGAAACCGAACAGAATTTACAACAAATATTTGAGTTTTATCCTGTTCCCATTTTGTTAGTTGAGAATGAAACCAATAGAATACATCTTGCAAACAAAAAACTCTCAGAGTTAATGGAATATTCAATAGAAGAGCTTATTGGAAAAGAAACTGTTGAATTTTATGCGAATATTCAAGACAGAAATGATATTGTGAATGAATATAAACAAGACGGAAGAATTAACAATAGAGAGGTTACATTTATAAAAAAATCAGGTGAAGCATTAGATGTACTGCTCTCATCCGAGCTGATTAGATTGAATGGAAGAGATTATAAGCTTTCTGGATTCATTGATATCTCAAGAAGAAAAAAAGTGGAATATTCATTGAATAGAAGTTTACAATTAGTGAGCGACCAAAATACTAGGCTTTTGAATTTCTCTTATATTGTTTCTCACAATCTAAGATCTCACGCAGGAAATATTAAATCAATAGTACGATTCCTTGGATTATCTAAAACTGAAGAAGAGAAAAAATTATTGATGTATAATTTGCGTGTTGTTTCAGAAAATTTTGAAACTACCATGTTGCACTTAAATGAAATTGTGCAAATAAATAGTAATGTAAATATCTACTTAGAGGATTTGAATTTATTTGAATATTCAATCAAGACTTTAGAAATTTCAGAAGAACTCATAGCCAATAAATCTGCAAAAATTATCAATAGAATTCCCGACAATTTTATCATTAAATACAACCCTGCCTATTTAGAAAGTATTCTTTACAATTTCATATCCAACGCCCTTAAATACAGCAGTCCTGAGAGAATACCAGAAATTCATTTAGATGCTTTTTGGGAGCAGGAACGGCCTGTATTGGTTTGCAAAGACAATGGATTAGGTATTGATTTAGAAAAAAACGGAGACAAATTATTTGGCATGTATAAAACCTTTCATGGTAATAAAGACGCCAAGGGTATAGGTTTATTCATGACCAAAAACCAGGTTGAAGCCATGCATGGCAAAATAGAAGTAGATAGTCAAATTGGAAAAGGAACAAGCTTCAAAATCTATCTTGGTTAGCTTGAAATCAAATTAATCCCATTGAGGCAAATCTTGGGATTTAACTTTTTGAGCAATTTCTAAAAAGGCTTTACTTGGAATGAGCAATTGTTGACTTAAATGATAGATTCCTAAACAATCAGTGGTTGTTAATACAGAAGCCAAGACTCTGTTATGAATTTGGGCTCTTGCAATTTCAGATTGTTTACTGGGAACCACTGTTACTACCACGTGAACATTATGATTTTTCAGGTCTTTCTCTGCTGTTTCCCAATTATAAGCAATACAGGCATTGGATTGTATTTCATCAAAGTGGATTTGTTGTGTAACAGTGGTTAAAATCACGGTTTCTCCGTTTAATTGAAAGCTTGCTTTCCCATTTCCTCCGTTTATATTGGTGACAGTTGAATTCCATTCAGACTTTAAATGTTCAACCAATATTTTCAGCTCAAATGTTTCATGATTATTGAATAACAGCTTTGCCATTAAAGGTTGCTCTTGGATGATTACTTTACTTGACTTTCTTTTAAACAGATCAAAAAATCTCATAAAACGTTAGAATATAATCTTGCTAATAATATTGCAATTATATTTTATTTATTCTGTGTGTCAATCCCATTCACAAACCTAAAACAACCTTTCACAAACTCTAAGGTCATTTTTAGTAGCATTTGGGTTAAAAAACCACGATAGACAAGTAATAATTTTTTAAAAGTATCAATTCATCACTTACATTTGCAACCCGCGGGGGGTTAGCTCAGTTGGCTAGAGCGTCCCGATGGAATCGGGAAGGTCGTCTAGCTTTTGAAATATTGTTTGGGGGGTTAGCTCAGTTGGCTAGAGCGCTTGCATGGCATGCAAGAGGTCGTCGGTTCGACCCCGATACTCTCCACAGCTTTAAAAAGGTCCACAGAAATGTGGGCCTTTTTTGTTGCACATATTTGAGCGTCCCGATGCAATCGGGAAGGTCGTCGGTTCGACCCCGATACTCTCCACAGCTTTAAACTAGGTCCATAGAAATGTGGGCCTTTTTTATGTACTTTTTTTGATAAGTGTTTTAATTAATTCTAGGCATAGTGTACAAAACAGCCCCGCTACCCCAATTGCCAAAATGGCTTTCCAGTCAATGTCACCAGTTTTAAAGATTTTTTGCAAGAAAGGAATATTGATAATACAAAATTGTAAGGTAATTGTGCCCAGTATCACTACCCAAATGGCTTTTTTGGCAAACATGGTCTTTGAAAAAATAAACTGCTGCGAAGCACTGATGGAAAGGGCATTGCCTAATTGCACCAAACACAAAGTAGTAAACACCATTGTTTGTTGAGCTTTTACATCATAACCATTTTTAATTCCCCAATACTGGATTAATAGGGAAACAATGGTCATGGCAGCACCAGACCATAAAAGTTTGGGAATCATCACACCTGCAAATAATTTTTCTTGAGGACTTCTAGGTGAACGATTCATAATATTTTTTTCAGCAGGCTCAGCCACTAAGACCATTCCTGGAAGGCCATCTGTTACAAGATTGATCCATAAAATATGAATGGGCAATAGTGGTATGGCAAAGCCAAGTAAAGGCGCAAAAAAGATGACTAAAATTTCTGCTAGATTACATGATAGTACGTATAAAATAAACTTCCTAATATTGTCATAAATCCTCCTTCCCTCTTTAATGGCTTTTACAATAGTTGCAAAATTATCATCCATTAAAATCATGTCTGCCGCTTCTTTTGAAACATCGGTACCTGTAATACCCATAGCAATCCCAATATCTGCCTGTTTTAAAGAGGGTGCATCATTTACACCATCGCCAGTCATGGCAACATAGGCAGCATTTGTCTGTAGCGCTTTTACAATATCCAACTTTTGCTGTGGCGATACCCTAGCATAAACACTGGTTGTATTAACAGTATTTCTAAGCTCTTCTTCAGATAAAACCAACAAATCTGCTCCCGTTTTTATTTGGCTATTAGGATCATTTAATAAGCCCAACCTTTTTGCAATAGCCGATGCTGTTAGTGCTTGATCACCTGTTATCATCACTGTTTTAATCCCTGCTGTTGCACATTCCATAAGAGCGTTGATTACTTCTTCCCTAGGGGGATCTATCATGGCAACAATTCCAAGAAAATCAAGATCCTGCTCCATGATTAAAGAAATTTCACCTGGATCAATCTCAAATTCTTTGTACCCAAAAAATAAGACTCGTAGACCTTCTGATGCCCATTCCTCATTTTTTTCTAGCCAAACTTTGACTTGTTCTTGTTGATCTTTCTTTAGTGCTTCCGACAATTTTATTGGAGCACCTTTTACAAATAGCATCCATTTTTGTTGGTGTTTATGTAGTGTACTCATTAGCATTCTTTCTGAATCAAAAGGAAGCTTGGAGACAAATGGAAATTGAATATCTGCTTCCTCTTTTGTGACACCATTTTTTATGGCATAATCTACCAATGCTTTTTCAGTTGAATCACCCATTAATCCATCTTTTGAAAATTGAACTTCATTATTAAGCATCATTGCCTGAAATAACAATGACTGCCTGTTTAGAACTGCCTCCGCTTTTTCAACGGTCATACAATTTTTGGTAAGGGTGCCAGTTTTATCTGTGCATATATATGTTACTGAGCCTAGCGTCTCAACTGCAGGTAGATTTTTCATTAACGCTTGTTGTATAGACATTCTTCTTGCACCACTAGCAAGTGCAATAGTTACAACAGCGGGTAAGGCTTCTGGAAGCGCAGCTACTGCAAGTGACAATGCTGTTAAAAAGGTTTGAAAAACAGGATGCCCTTGCCAAATTCCAAAACCAAAAATGATGGCACAAATGACTAGGACTATCAAAGCCAATTGTTTACTAAAAATGGCTAACCGTTTCTGTAAGGGAGTTTTCTGTGTTTTGCTTTTTAACAGTGCTGCTATTTTTCCTAGTTCCGTTTGCATACCAATGGCAGTTACCATCATATTGGCTGAACCCGCAGTTACACTTGTTCCTTTAAAGACCATATTAGATTGATCTCCAGTTGCAAGATCATGTTCTAGTATCTGTTCAATTATTTTTTCTGAAGATTGACTTTCACCGGTCAGTGAAGATTCATCTGTTTTAAAACTATGGATACTCAGCAATCTACCATCGGCTGGGACCATATCTCCTGCATTAAGAATCACTAACTCACCAGGCACTATATCAGTTGTTTCCACTTTTTCCGTGTTGCCATTGCGGGTAACCAATGAAAATTGTGGAGACAATTTTTTCAATAATTTAACCGATTCTTCCGCATTTTGTGCTTGCGAATAACCCATCCAAGCATTTGCAAAAATGATTGCAAGAATAACATAAGCATCTGTATGTTCTCCTGCAATAAAAGAGATAACCGCAGCCAAGATGAGTATCAGAATCATGAGGTCTGCGAACTGCAATAAAAAGAGAACCAACTTAGTTTTTCGCTTGGCTTCAACTATGCTATTTTCTCCAAATGATAATTGTAAGGCTAGAATATCTTCTTGAGCTAAACCTTGCTCCGTTGAATGTAATTGTTCTATTACCTGTTTTGCACTTAATTGATAAAAGCTAGTCATTTGAATATTTTATTTGAACCCATTCAAGTAAAATAACCCATATCAATGCATGTTTTAAGAATTCAAGTAATTATGTAACTCTCCTATTAAATCTTACAGTAATAGGTCTAGAATAAATAAAAAAATCCGTCAAACTTTCGCTTGACGGACTATCTATATAGTGTAAAATAATTATTCCCAGATTTCTTCCTTACCTACCAACCAGCGTTTTACTGATTCAGTGGTAACAGATTTTGGTCTTTCAAGTGGCAGACCTAGGGCCCTATCCCAGCAAAGACTGGCTAGTACTCCCAATGCGCGGCTTACAGCAAAGAGTACGGTATAGAATTCATATTCTACCATACCATAGTGTACCAGAAGAGCACCACTATGCGCATCCACATTGGGCCATGGGTTTTTAACCTTGCCTAATGATTGCAAAATAGGTGGAACAGTTTCATAAATATTCCAAACTGTATTTACCAATGGATCATTGGGCATATGTTTTTTACCAAAAGTCATTTGGGCTGTAAAGCGAGGATCGGTTTTGCGTAACACCGCGTGTCCATATCCTGGTACTACTTTACCAGAAGAAAGGGTTTGTTGCACATATTCTGCAATTTGTTCCTTGCTTGGCTCTTGGGTACCCAATTTATCCTGCATTTCAAAAATCCACTTGATTACTTCTTGGTTTGCCAATCCATGCAAGGGACCTGCTAAACCATTCATTCCAGCTGCATAACTCAGGTATGGATCGCTCAAAGCGGATCCTACCAAGTGCGTAGTATGGGCAGACACATTTCCACCTTCATGGTCAGCGTGAATGGTCATGTACAAGCGCATCAATTCTTTGAAGCTCTCGTTTTCATAACCCATCATATGGGCTAAGTTACCAGCCCAGTCTAACAAACCATTGGGTTGAATATGTTCGTTGTTCTTGTATTTTCTTCTATAGATATAGGCCGCAATTCTTGGAAGGCGAGCAATTAGATCCATGGCATCGTCATAGACAAAACTCCAATAGTCTTTCTTGTTCATTCCCTTTGCATACTCCTTAGAGAAATTGCTTTCAGTTTGAAGGGCCATAACAGCAGTAACAAACATGGTCATTGGGTGTGCACTCAAAGGCAATGCATCAATGGTAGCAAATACATAGTTGGGCACATGGCTTCTACGCTGCCAAACACTGGTAATATGTTCTGCTTCTTCTTGGGTAGGTAATTCACCTACCAACATCAAATAGAACAATCCTTCAGGAAGTGGTTCATCACCTTTTGGGGCTTTGGGTAGCTTTTGTTGTAGTTCGGGAATAGTATATCCGCGAAAACGAATTCCTTCTTCAGAATCAAGCAAACTGGTTTCAGTAACTAGACCAGTAATACCGCGCATACCCTGATAGGCTTGGGCAAGTGTTACTTCTCCAATTTTTCTGTTTCCGTTTTCTTTTAACAGTTCTTTAATTTCTTTGTTAGACTCTTCCGCCTTCAACCTAAACCGCTCTTTGATGATTTCCATGAGGTCTTTGTTTATTTAATCAGGCCAATGGCCATTTGTCAATAAAATCGCCGATTTTTTCGGCCTTTAAAGGTAATATAACTTGAATACCATAACAAATGATTTAACCCTTTGGTTCTATCACCTGCAATTTTTTAAACCTTATTTGGGCGCTTTTCTATAGAGATAGATCATGACAATCAGAAATATGGCATTGGGAATCCAAGCCGCAATCATGGGGTGTAAGTTTCCCTTAGTAGAAAAAATAGTGGAGAATTGATTAATTACAATAAATAATGCCGCAATTACAAAACCCACGGCAAGATGCACTCCACTTCCACCCCTTACTTTTTTACCAGCCACAATGGCGCCAATTAAGGTTAACAATAAAACAGTGATACAAGTGGCATCTCGTCTATATCGTTCAATTCTCAGGTCATTGATACCCTCAGAGCCCCTCAATTCCTCTAATCTGATAAATCTTTCTAATTCTGGTGTTGTTAACTTATCCTTGGTATACTTATCTCTACTCAAGTCATTTGGCAAAAAGTTAAAATTCACGTGCTGGTTGGTGTCCATTTTCAAAGTCTCTTTCATACCCTCCAATTTTCTAGAAACCACTCCCATCAATTTCCACTTTTTGATGGTATCCCAGTAAATTTCATCTGCACGAAGGTTTTCAACTACTAGGTTATTCTTGATCTTGTACATAAAGAAAGGACCACCACGTTTTACCAAAGTGTCATAGCCATAAATGCCCGCATAGGTAAAACTGTCAATTCTTCTATAAATATTATTGTTCTTGAGCAGTAACGCATTATAAGAACTATTTCCATCAATGTATTTTGCTTCAAAACTTCCCCTAATCTGATTGGCTTTAGGAACAATGTATTGGTTAGAAAACCATAACAATATTGCCAATAAGGTACCACCAACCCAATAAGGTCTTAACCATCTGGCATAACTAGTACCACTAGCCAAGATGGCAATGATTTCACTTTTGCCAGCCATTTTTGAAGTAAAGAAAATAACTGCTATAAAAACAAATAAGGGAAATAGCAGGGCGATGATATGTGGAATGAATCCGTAATAGTATTGTGTGATGATTCTAACAAAGCCCAATTGGGATTTGACAAAATCGTCCGTCTTCTCGCTCACATCCACTACTACTGCAATTACAGTAAATAGAAATATGGCAAAGAAGAATGTGGTGAGGAATTTTTTGAGTATGTACCAGTCTATTTTCTTCATACCGTTGCCTGACAAAGATAAAGGCTGGAAACCAAGTTGACACAAAAAGGATGTTAAAGGCCTTAAAACAAATAAACATCCATGAAAATGGATGTTTATTTTACGGACTTCATAGATAACGGATTAGCAAGTGGATGTAAATTAATCCCTTACAACCGAACCATGACAAGTTTATGTTAAAAGTGCATAAATAGAAATAGCCGCCAGGATTATCCACATTCACGGTCGGTCACAGCAACGCTTTATCCTTACAATCGCTGTTGTAAGATGGGTAGGATCTGTTGCTTCCATGAAACGTAGTTCCCTTCCAATATATTGCGCCTAGCTTCACCCACCAACCACAAATAAAAACTTAGGTTATGAATACTTGCCAATTGCAATCCTAAGATTTCTTCACCCACAAACAAATGACGCAAGTATGCTTTGGTATAGTATTGACTTGTTTCTGAAGGCAGGCCTGGATCAATTGGGCTAAAGTCTTTGTACCATTTTTTGTTTCGGATATTGATTACCCCTTGGGTTGTAAAAAGCATCCCATTCCTTCCATTACGGGTAGGCATCACGCAATCAAACATATCCACTCCAAGATCAATACATTCTAAGAGGTTCCAAGGAGTACCAACACCCATTAAATACCTTGGCTTGTCTGCTGGCAAAATTTCACAACAAAGATTGGTAAACTCATACATCATCTCCATGGGCTCTCCCACGCTCAACCCTCCAATGGCATTTCCAACGGCTCCTTTAGAAGCAATAAATTCACAGGATGCTTTTCTCAAATCTGGAAAAGTACTACCCTGTACAATGGGAAATAAGTTCTGAGTATACCCATATTTATCAGGGGTTTCAGCCAATCTATTCACGCATCTGGTCAACCATCGGTGCGTGAGCTCCATGCTCTTTTTGGCATAGTTATAATCACTAGGATATGGCGGGCACTCGTCAAAAGCCATAATAATGTCTGCACCAATATTGCGTTGAATGTCCATAACAGACTCAGGAGAAAACAAGTGCTTACTACCATCAATATGAGATTGAAACACCACCCCTTCTTCCTTTATTTTTCTATTGGAGGCCAAAGAAAATACCTGATACCCACCACTATCTGTAAGAATAGGTCTATCCCAACCCATGAATTTGTGTAACCCTCCAGCGGCTTCCAACACTTCAGTGCCGGGGCGTAGGTATAAATGATAGGTATTACCCAAGATAATTTGAGCTTGTACATCCAGCTTCAACTGCTGTTGCGTAACAGCTTTAACGGTTCCAACGGTTCCCACCGGCATAAAAATGGGGGTTTGAATACTTCCGTGATCCGTTTGAATTGTTCCTGCCCTTGCTTTTCCGGCGCTTGCCTCAAGGTTAAATCTAAGTGCGGCCATTTTGCAAATGTCATCATTTTTCCACATACCCACAAGCCACACGCTATCAGGGTGCATTCTTGCTATTTTTGCTGGATGATGATACTTCCATTGTTATGGACCATCCTGTTCTATGCATTTTGTGCTATTATATTTATTCAGGTGGTCTATTATCTATTTTTTTTCCGCAGGCTTGCTTTTTATGTTGAACCCCAAAAAGGAGATAGCATGGAGCATCCCGTTTCTGTGGTAGTTTGTGCTAGAGACGAGGCCGATAATATCATGAAAAACATACCAGGCATTTTAATGCAAGAATATAAGAGTTCTCATGAATTGGTCTTGGTCAATGATAATTCTACCGATGAAAGCCGTTATCTTATAGACGAACTCAAAAAGACTTTCAAGCATATCAACCATATTGAACTAACACAGGAAGCCAAAATGATTAGCGGAAAGAAATTCCCACTTTCCATGGGAATCCGTAGTTCTAAACACGAAATAATTTTGTTAACCGATGCTGACTGTGTTCCAGCATCTGAATTCTGGATTCAGAAAATGCAAGACGCTTATCAAGACAATACAGAAATTGTTTTGGGTTATGGTGCCTACCACAAAAAGCCAGGCATTCTAAATAAGTTAATCCGTTTTGAAACTTTCCATACCGCCTTGCAATACTTCTCTTATGCTTTAGCAGGTATGCCTTACATGGGTATTGGTAGAAACTTGAGTTATAAAAAAGATGTGTTTTTAAGAAACAAAGGATTTTCATCTATCAATCAAATTCCGAGTGGAGACGATGATTTGTTTATTAATCAAGTAGCCACTGCAGACAATATTGCCATTGTGATTGACCCAACAGCACACACATTGAGTGAGACAAAAAGAAACTGGAATGAGTGGATGTCTCAAAAATATAGGCACTATACCACGGCTAAATATTATAAAAATAGCCACAAATTTTTATTGAGTCTATATAGCTTTAGCCTGTTTTTCACCTACCCATTATTGGTTGTTTCTATTGTATTTTTTAATTGGTGGATGGCCTTGGCCGTATTTGGCGTAAGGTTTATCATACAAGCCATAGTGCTTTACAAAGCCATGAAAAAATTGAATGAAGCTGACCTTTGGCCCTGGTTCTTATTCTTTGATATTTGGATGTTCTTCTTTTACATTTTTACCCTACCTGCCATATGGAAAGCACCTCGCAAAAACTGGGATTAATCCTGAAGTATTTCAACGAGTTCACTGATGAGCAGATAGCACAACTAACTGCATTAGAAGAATTGTACAAAGAATGGAATGCCAAGATCAATGTGATCTCCAGAAAAGACATTGAGAGCATTTACTTACACCATGTGTTACACTCTTTGAGCATTGCGGCTATTGCCGATTTTAGACCTGGCACCCAAGTAATTGATATTGGTTGTGGCGGTGGTTTTCCGGGTGTGCCTTTGGCGATATTCTTTCCTGAAACTGAATTTCATTTGGTAGATAGTATTGCCAAAAAATTAAAAGTGGTGGATGCTATCTGCGAGGGAGCCGGCATTAAAAATATCAGTACCCAACATACCCGTGCCGAAGAGATCAAGAACCGCAAATTTGACTTTGCTGTATCACGCGCGGTAGCTCCTTTAAAAGATTTATGGACCTGGGCTGCCCCACTAATCAGAAAGGGCACCAATAATGGCATTGCACAAGGGCTGATTTGTTTAAAAGGCGGAGACCTAAATCAGGAGATTTCAGAAAGCGGTTTACGACCCAAGATGATGCCCATTTTTAAGATCTTTCCAGAAGAATACTTTCAAGAAAAGTACATTATTCATGCTGCTAGGAATTAGATTTAGTGAAGAACGAAGAGTGAAGAGTGAAGAATGAACAATGATTTCAGAAAACGAATTACCTAGGCTGCGCCTAGGTTTTTTTATGCCAATTAAAAAACCCCACCGGCAATCGGTGGGGTTAAAAAATATAGTCACGAGGAAAATGATTGTGCACTCTTCACTCTTCGTTCTTCACTCTTCACTAAACTTCTCCTAGTCTGGAATCACCAATTTATTATTGCTCTTGTTCAAATCAGCCATGCGCTGCGTTGGATCAATTTCTATTGACTTTAAATCCTTGATACTTCTAGTTGTTTCAACTTGGTATTCAGGATGTGTCCAATGCCATTCTTTGTGCACCGTTCTTGTAACACCGGCAGACTCGTCTGGCTTTTGACCAAACATCAAGTCTAAAGGAATATAGTGTAATTCTTTGCTACCATCTTTAAAGGTCAATAGCACTTCAACTGGCATGGGCAATTTGCCAATGCGCTTAATAGTAATACTAGTATTGGTACCATTCAAACCAATATCGCCCACGGCGTAATCAATGGTCTTGGTACTATTTACCCAATATTCTTTGTACCACTGCAAGGCCAATCCGCTGGTCTTTTCAGCCACACGAATAAAGTCATTCACATTGGGGTGCTTGAAATGCCATTGATCATAGTAATTCAACAAGATTTTATCTCTTACACTATCACTTACAATATATCCCAGCTGACCCATAAATGTAGAGCCTTTTGAATAGGCTGCTGAGCTATAAGCGTAGTTGGTGTTATAATGGTCTGAATGCGTGCTCATAGGTTCTTCCAATCCAGACTTGGCCAGGCTAAAATAGCTTTCATAACTACCAGATTGCTTAGCAGGAAGTCTTGACTTATTCATCTCATTCATTCGCATGATGCCGGTTTTAGCTGCATCACTGGTAAAGGGAGATTTACTTGCACATGACTGATAATAAAAGTCAGAAACTTCTCCAGTTGCATAATCTGTAAAACCCTCATCCATCCATGGAAAAAGACTTTCATTGGTTCCCATAATTTGCTGATACCAACTATGCATCCATTCATGAATAACGGTACCCAGGCCTGGGCCTTTTAACAAAGTAGCCATGGCATATTCCATACCACCGTCTCCCCCTTCAATAAAACTGTACTGAGGATAAGGATATTTACCAAAACGTTTTTCAATATAGGGTAACACTTGTTCTGCAGCCCATAACACATTGCTCCAAGCAGAATCTCCCTTGGCATCTGTAGGCTTGTAAAACACATGCAGCATAACGCCTGAACCCGTTTTTTTAGACAGGTGTTTGAAAGTTGGATCAGCAGCCCAAACAAAGTCATGTATATTGCTACCGGTAAAATTCCAAGTATTGGTCTTGCCATTATTAGCAGGAACTTTTGTACCAGCCGCTTCAAAACCAAAGCCAATTTGATTGGCATTTTGCAAGACTCCAGTAGCAGCAACCATATAAGATTTGTCAATGGTAATCTTTACGTCAAAATCTCCCCAAACACCATAGAATTCACGGGCAATATAAGGATTAGCATTCCAACCTTGATAATCGTATTCCACTACTTTGGGATACCATTGGCTCATACTATACCTAATGCCTTCAGCATTGTCTCTACCACTTCTTCTAATTTGCTTAGGTACCTGTGCTTCAAAATCCAAATCAATTAAGGTCTTGCTTTTAGGTGCTAAACCCTTGTCAAGACGCACTTCCAAAATGGTTTCATGCTCCAACAACTGTTGTTCTTTGCCATTGATTTTGATACTCTTTACTTTTTGATAGCCAATTTCATCTGGAGTCAATTTGCTAATGCGGTCAGTCACGCGACCATCCCAATCCTTTACCTGATCACCCCTACGATTGGTCAAAGTATTTTTTCCCAATTCTCTACTACGCACATCCATGCTGCTATTGGGCTGAAATGCATTCCAATAAAGGTGAATAAAGATTTTGTTTAGGGTATCAGGAGAATTGTTGATGTATTCAATTTTCTCTGTTCCGCTAAAGCGATTGGTAACAACATCCATGTTTACATTGATATTGTACTTGATCTTTTGTTGCCAGCGATCAGGTTGGGCAAACAAGGCGTTTACCAATAAAAAGGACAATAGGAAAAAAAACAGTTTCCGCATAGTGTAGTTTTAGACGATAAATTTCAGGAATAAAGTTGAAAATGGAAAAAGGATTA
>CALRXZ020000044.1:0-25278 GCA_943372255.1 Chitinophaga pinensis | reverse complement strand
GCAAGTATTATTATTGAATAATGCCTATAATGAAGCCGCTTATAAAAATGACAACTACATTCAAAGCAATCATGTTCGTTCATTACTTTGTTTGCCCGTATTAAAAAATAATGCCGTTCAAGGTTTAATTCTTTTAGAAAATAATTTCTTGAACCAAGCTTTTACGCATGAACGTACTGAGATTGTAAAATTATTGGCGTCGCAAATTGCGGTCTCATTTGAGAATGCCACATTGTATAATAACGTAGAACAAAAGATCATTCAGCGTACTTCTGAGTTGCAGGTTGAGAAGGAGAAATCAGAAGAGCTTTTATTGAACATCCTGCCAAGTGAAATTGCAGAAGAATTGAAAAACAAGGGTAGTTCTGTTGCCAAGCAATATGATCATGTAACCGTATTGTTTACTGACTTTGTAAATTTTACCAAATTGGCAGAGCAATATGGCCCTGGAGAGTTAGTAGAAGAGTTAGATTATTGTTTTAAAAGTTTTGATCATATTACTACTCAATTTGGCCTTGAGAAAATTAAGACAATTGGAGACGCTTATCTAGCCGTGTGTGGATTGCCAATGGAAGAAGAAAAGCACGCAGAAAAAGTTTTAGAAGCCTCATTGGCTATTCAACAATTTATTATAGAGAACAAGCGGCTAAAAAAAGCAGCTTCTAAATTGTATTTTGATATTCGCATTGGCATTAGTTCTGGTCCTGTAGTTGCTGGAATTGTAGGTTCTAAAAAGTTTGCTTATGATATCTGGGGCGATACCGTGAACACCGCTGCACGTATGGTGGAGAATAGTGACGTGAATAGAATAAATATCAGTGGCAATACACATTCATTAATCAAAAATTCTTTTGATTGTGAATACCGAGGTAAAATTTTAGCCAAGAACAAGGGATTTATTGACATGTATTTTGTCAACGACTTCTACTTGCTAGAAAAAGTCAAGCATCGTGTTTTTATGCGGATGAAAGATTTAGATCAAAGATTGCACTATCATACCATCTGGCATACTTCTGATGTATTATTACAAACAGATAGAATTGCCCAATCAGAAGGAATAGACAATGAAAAGGATTTATTGCTTTTGAGAATAGCAGCTCTTTACCACGATACTGGTTTTCTTACATCATATCTGAACCATGAAGAAGTTAGTTGTCAGATCTTCATGGAAGATGCGGAACAATTGGCTTATGAGTTAACCATCAATGAGAAGGAAACAGTTTGCCAATTAATTCTAGTGACTAAAACTCCTCAGGAGCCACAAAATCATTTGGAACAAATTATTTGTGACGCAGACTTAGACTATTTGGGCCGGGACGATTTTTGGTTAATTGGAAAAAAACTATATTCTGAATTGTCTGGATACGGCATGATTCAAGATGAACACGACTGGAATAACTTGCAATTATCATTCTTGGGGAAACACCATTATTGGACAAAAACTTCCCAGAAATTACGCGCAGATAAAAAAGCAGAATATCTTAGCGCCATTCAAGCAAAAATGAACAAATAGTATGGCAGCTCAACAAGATTTCTCTGCGGTAAAAAATATCATCTTTGATTTAGGTGGGGTTTTATTTAATATAGATTTTGCCAAAACCGAATCAGCCTTCAAAGCATTAGGCGTTACAGGTTTTCATGAAATGTTTACCCAGCATCATGCCAATGACCTTTTTATTCAATTAGAAACAGGGGCTTTGTCAGAACTGGAATTTTATGATGCTTTTAGGGAAGCTTCAGGCGTTTTACTAACTAATGAGCAAATTAAAACGGCTTGGAATGCGCTTTTAATAGACTTTAGACTGCCTACCTTGGCTTGGCTAGATAGGATCAAAGAGCAGTATCAAATATTTCTTTTTTCTAATACTAATCAAATTCACCATGATGCTTTCCATGGCAAGTATAAGGGCCAAACTGGCCGGGACGACTTTGACAGCTATTTTATAAAAGCCTATTATTCCCAGCATTTGGGTATGCGCAAACCAGATCTTGCCCCATTTTTACACATACTTGGAGAACAGGGATTAGAAGCAGGAGAAACCTTGTTTATTGACGATACTATTAAAAACATAGAAGCCGCTAGGGAAGCAGGCATGCTAGCACATCATTTGGTATGGCCCCAAACCCTACCCGATTTGGATCTTTAAGGTTTAATTTCTTCAAATTCTATATAATCCTTATCTGAGGCTGCAGGTTTTGAACTAGTAACTGGCTCAGCCTTGGCTTGCGCCTGTGCTTGAGCACGCGCTTGTTCTTGCTGAAAACGTTGTTGTTCCTGCATTTGCTGCAGTTTTTCACGCATTTGGTTGCTGGCTTTGCTAACGGGGATCACAAATTCAAATACCAGTTTGTAAATCAGGTAGACCACCAATCCGTAGAAAATAAACTTAATCATAATAGCACAAAGATAAAGACCCAACCGGCTGAACAAAGACAAATTTGGATGATTGGCGGTTTTTGCGCTATATTTGCAATGGAAATAATCAACAGAAGGGAACGGCTACCGTTCCCTTCTCCTTTTTACATACCTGAAGTAATGGATGCACAAGTACAACAGATAGAAGCACTCATCAACCAATTATTGGTTGAGGAACCTTCTTATTTTCTGGTGAGCCTTAAAATTAAACCCACCAATAATATCAAGGTATTTATGGATGGGGATGAAGGAATTTCCATTGAAAAATGCGTGAAATTCAATCGTCAACTTTACAAGCTCATAGAAGAGAAGGGATGGTATCCAGAAGGAGAGTTCTCCTTAGAACTATCTTCTCCTGGCATTGGAGAGCCTCTTTTGTTTAACAGACAATACCACCGCAATATTGGTAGATCACTAGAAATCATCTTTCTAGATGGAACTACTAAAGAGGGAAAATTGGTGGCTGTAACAGAGGCAGACATTCTGCTAGAAACCACTGAGGGTAAGGGAAAGAAGGCAATTACACAACAATTGTTGATTCCTTTCAATAATATCAAAACAACAACCGTTCAAATTAAATTTTAATCAGTTGCAGACGAGGTCTGTAAATCGAAAAAAAAATTAAGTTATGGCTAGTATCAACCTAATTGAGGCATTCCAAGAATTCAAAGACGCAGAGAGCATTGACCGTCCCACGATGATGAAAGTGGTAGAAGACGTGTTCAAAACCTTGTTGCGCAAGAAATTTGGTAGTGACGAGAACTTTGACGTAATCGTCAACGCTGAAAAAGGTGACTTGGAAATTATTCGTAGAAGGATGATTGTGGATGATGGTGAAGTGTTGGATCCTTTGGCAGAAGTAGGTTATACAGAAGCCGTAAAAATTGAACCGGATTTTGAAGTAGGTGAAGAGTTGTATGAAGAGGTAGATATCTTAGATTTTGGACGCAGGGCTATTTTGGCTGCCAAACAAACATTGGCAAGCCGAATCAGTGACCTGAAAAAGAATGCATTGATTAAAAAATATGGTGATCGCGTGGGCGATATCATTAGTGCAGAAGTATATCAGGTATGGAAAAAAGAAGTGTTATTGCTAGATGAAGAAAGCAATGAGCTGATCCTGCCTAAATCTGAGCAGATTCCACAAGACTATTTCAAAAAAGGTGAAAATATTCGTGCGGTTGTAGCCAGGGTTGATTTAAAAAATAACTCACCCGTAATCATCCTTTCTAGAACTAGCCCACTATTCCTTTCTAAATTGCTGGAAATTGAAGTACCAGAAATTTTTGACGGACTTATTGCCATTAAGAAAATTGTACGTGATCCAGGTGAAAGAGCCAAAGTTGCGGTAGAGTCTTATGACGATAGAATTGATCCAGTAGGTGCTTGCGTAGGTATGAAGGGTAGCCGTATTCACGGAATTGTTCGTGAATTGAAGAATGAGAATATAGACGTGATCAACTTTACTACCAATATCCAATTGTTGATTCAGCGTTCTTTAACGCCGGCTAAAATTAGCTATATGGAGTTGGATAATGAGAAAAAGCACGCAGAAGTATATCTGAAAGCAGACCAGGTTTCATTAGCCATTGGACGTAGGGGTGTGAATATCAAATTGGCTTGTGAGCTTACTGGATACGAGATTGATGTATTCCGTGAAGACGAAGAAGTGGTTGATGAATTTGATATTGACTTGGAAGAATTTAGCGATGAAATTGAGACTTGGATTATTGATGAGTTCAAGAAAATTGGTTGTGATACGGCAAGAAGCGTACTCAAATTATCTGCTGAAGAACTAGAAAGAAGAACCGATTTAGAGAAGGAAACCATTATTGAAGTTCGTAAAGTACTAGAAGAAGAATTTCAAAGGGAAGAATAAGCAGCTTATAACAAGCTATCTTTGTCTGAGTGATGACCAATTGCCAGACTTGGAAGGCAGAGAGTAAGCACAAAATAAGAATCGGGGCCTGCCCTGGTTTGTTGACTAAAAAAAACTGAATGTCAGAACTGAAATTACCAAGACTGTTAGCAGCCGCCAAAGAATTCAACATTGGTCAGGACACCCTGATTGAATTTTTGGTGAAGAAAGGATTTAACCGCGACGATCTGAAGCCAACGGCAAAGCTTACAGAAGATCATTACTATGCCCTTCAGGCAGAGTTCCAACAGGACAAACAAGCCAAGAATAAGGCTGACCTAGTAGAAATACCCAAAGGGGCGCAAGGCGAGCCAAGGAAGAAAAAAGACGAAGAAGAGATCAGTTTTGTAAAGAAAGATGACAAAACGGTTAAAGCGGACCCCGCTAAACCGGCAGAACCTGAACAACCAGCAGCACCAAACCTTATTTCTGCTTCTCCAGTAGAAATTGCACCTACTCCGGTTGCAAAACCAGTAGTAGTTGAGCCTGCCCCAGTTGTGGTTGAACCTGCACCAGTGGTAGTAGAGCCAGTGGTAGTTGTGGCCCCTGTAGAAGTGGCCCCAGTAGTAGAAACACCAGTTTCTAAAATTGAAGCCCCAGAAATAGAAGCGCCAAAAGTGATCAACAAAATTGATCTATCGGCCATTGATTCTTCCACTAGACCAAAGAAAACGGTAAAGAAAACAGAAGCCCCTGCTCCTGTTGCTCCAACTCCAGCTCCAGTGGCAGTTGTTGAACCAGTAGTAGCTCCAGTTGTGGAAGCACCTGTTGCCAAACCTGTAGTTCCAGAAGTTCCAGAGGTAGAAGCCGGACCAGTGATTGAAAATATCAGGGCTGAAAAACTAGAAGGACCAAAAATCTTGGGCAAAATTGAATTGCCTATTAATAGCGATACCCGTCCAAAACCAATGGGTAGGGATGAAAAACGCAAACGCAAACGCATTCCAATAGACAAAAAACCAGATGCACCCGCTACTGGTACACCAGGAGCTCCAGGTGCTCCAGCAAGAGCAACCGGACCCAATAGACCCATTGTTCCAGCCAATAATAATGGCGGATTCAATCGCGGCGGCGGTGGTGGTGGCCAACAAGGCGGCGGTGGATTTAACCGTGGCGCTGGTGGTGGTGGAAACCGCAGTGGTGGTGGTCCAAACAGAGACAGAACAGCCGCTCCACGCAGAGGAGCAGACGACAACAAAGAGATTGACCAAAAAGCAATTCAAGAAAAAATACGCGAAACACAGGCCAAATTATCTGGAACTGGTGGACGTGGAAAGAGCTTGAAAGCCAAGTACAGAAGGGCTAAGCGCGATGAAGCTGCAGAGAATATGGGCGAAATGACGGAAGACAACAAATTACAAGTAACAGAATTTGTTACTGTAAGTGAGTTGGCCAACCTGATGGATGTAAGCTTTGCAGAAGTAATTGGAAAATGTATGGGATTGGGTATCATGGTATCCATTAACCAGCGTTTGGACGCAGAGGTAATTGAATTGGTATCAAGTGAATTTGGATTTGAAGTTGAATTTATAGGAATTGACGACTTAGATGAAGAAGACGAGGACGATGATGAGGATGATGAAGCAGCACAGGTTGAAAGAGCACCTATTGTTACCATCATGGGTCACGTTGACCACGGTAAAACTTCTTTGTTGGATTATATCAGAAGTGCCAATGTGGTAGCAGGTGAGGCCGGTGGTATCACCCAGCACATCGGTGCCTATGAAGTAACGCTTCCAAACGGAAAAGCCATTACATTCTTGGATACACCTGGTCACGAAGCCTTTACGGCCATGCGTGCTCGTGGTGCCAAAGTAACCGATATTGCCATTATTGTGGTAGCAGCCGATGACGCGGTGATGCCACAAACCAAGGAAGCCATCAGTCACGCACAAGCTGCGGCAGTGCCGATGATTTTTGCGGTGAACAAAATAGATAAAGACGGTGCACAACCCCAGAAAATCTATGAGCAATTGTCTCAGATGAATATCTTGGTAGAAGCTTGGGGTGGTAAATACCAGAACCAAGAGTTGAGTGCCAAACAAGGATTGAATGTAGACTTGTTGCTTGAAAAAGTATTGTTAGAAGCAGAGATCTTGAACCTAAAAGCCAATCCTGAAAGAGAAGCTACTGGTACCATTATTGAAGCATCTTTGGATAAGGGACGTGGTTATGTAGCCACCATCCTGGTACAGAACGGAACATTGCGTCAAGGGGACTTGATTGTATCTGGTCAACACTATGGACGTGTGAAAGCCATGTTCAATGAGCGTAACCAGCGTATAGAAATAGCTCCTCCATCTACACCTGTAGTGATACTTGGTTTGAATGGTGCACCTCAGGCCGGTGAAAAATTCCGTGTCTTTGAAGACGAAGCAGAAGCAAAAGAAACAGCAACCAAACGTGCGCAGTTATTGCGTGAGCAAGGATTGCGAGCTCGTAAGCATATTACTTTGGATGAAATTGGACGTCGTTTGGCCTTGGGTAACTTTAAAGAACTGAATATCATCATCAAAGGTGACGTGGATGGTTCTGTAGAAGCCTTAAGCGATTCCTTGCAGAAACTAAGTACCGAAGAAATTGCGGTGCGCGTTGTACACAAGGGTGTTGGTCAGATTTCTGAAAGTGATGTGTTGTTGGCAACTGCATCTGACGCCATTGTCATTGGATTTAACGTAAGACCTTCTCAACAAGCCAATCGATTGGCCGATACAGAAGGAGTGGAAATCAAACTCTACTCAATTATCTACCAAGCTATTGACGAAGTTAAGAGCGCCATGGAAGGTATGTTGGAACCTAAGTTCCAAGAGAAGATTACCGCTAACGTGGAAGTTCGTGAGGTCTACAAATTTGACAAAGCCACTGTTGCAGGTTGCTTTGTATTGGAAGGCAAAATCTTACGTAATTCCAAGATCAGGATTATCCGTGATGGTATTGTGGAATATCCCAAAGGAGAAGGCCAGTCAGCAGAATTGGGCAGCTTGAAGCGATTCAAGGATGATGTGAAGGAAGTGGCTACCAATACCGAGTGTGGTTTAACCATTAAGAACTATTCTGACCTGCGCGTAGGCGATATTGTTGAAGCATTTGAGGAAGAAGAAGTAAAGCGTACTTTATAAGTTTGTTAAAGCTGATGTGAATCAGGCCGTTCGCGGCCTGATTTGCTATTTTTGAATGATATTGTATACTATGAAGCGTGTAATAGTTGTTTTGTTGATCATGTCAGGGGCAATGACCTCTCAGGCGCAATCAAAGAAAGTGGTAGCGGACAAGATCATTGCACAAGTAGGTGATAAGATTATCCTGCATTCTGATATTACCAATGCCATCTCCGATATCAAGCGCCAGTCTCAAGGACAGGAGAACGCCATGATTCCAACAGAATGTCAGGTACTAGAAGGTCAGTTGATTCAGAAAGCCTTGGTATTACAAGCTATGAAGGATTCTCTAACTGTAAGTGAAGAAGATATTGAAGCGCAGATGGAAAACAGGATTCGCAGCTTTATCTCTTCTTATGGTTCTAAAGAAGTCTTGGAAGAAATTGCCGGCAAAACCGTTTACCAAATCAAGGAAGATTTTAAAGAAGCATTACGCGAACAGAAATTGGCCGAGCAAATGCGTGGTAAGATTGTAGACAATATTAAGATGACCCCAACAGAGGTGAAAGCTTATTATAGCCGTACACCCAAAGACAGTCTTCCCTTCTACGAAAGTGAGATTGAAGTAAGTCAGATTGTATTGCAACCCAAGGCAAATAAGGATGTAGAAGAATATGTAGCCAAACAATTGTATGACTACAAAAAGCAGGTTGAATCAGGTTCTAAGAAATTTGAACAATTAGTAAAATTCTATTCAGAAGATCCAGGAAAAGCCGAGAATGCCGGTCAGTATAACCTGAACCGCAATGATAAGAATATGTGGGATCCCGCATTTCTATCAGGTGCTTTCCGTTTAAAAGAAGGTCAAATCTCTTCTGTAATCAAATCAAAATTTGGTTTGCACATTATTCAAATGGTCAGCCGTGCTGGTGACGATGCGGTGGTAAGACATATCCTGCGTATTCCTCCTGTAACCGATGAAGAAATTAATGAATCCAAGGCCAAATTAGATTCTATCCGTAAGCAATTGGTAGCGGGCTCTCTTTCATTTGGAGAAGCCGTGAGCAAATATTCTGAAGACGAGGGAAGTAAGTTTAGTGCAGGTGCTATTTCAGGAAGAGATGGTTCCACCTTTATTACCATTGACCAAGTTGACAAGGAAATGGTGGTAGCATTGAAAGACATGAAGCCCGGATCATATTCCAAACCCCAAGTATTTACAGATGAGCGTGGTTCTAAAAAAGTACGCTTGATCTATTTGAAAAATCGCACCGAGCCACACCGCGAAAATTTGAAAGAAGATTATAACCGCGTATCTCAGCGCGCTTTGGAAGATAAGAAATCTGGCATCTTGGAAAAATGGTTTAAGGAGCATATCCCAACCTACTATATTTCTATTGATAAAGAGTTTGGTAACTGCGCCGGCTTAGAAGACTGGAAAAAAGCCAGCAATAACACAGTTAAGAACTAATCACAACACTAGACAAGCTTCGAACCTAAGTATTTGCTCTTAAAAGAGAGTGTATAAAAATAAATTTGGCCAATTAGATGTATGTACATACATTTGTATTGTGAAATTGGAACAAGCCATACAAAGTACAAAATTTAAAAACGAAGCCCACAAAGCCGGGTTGAATATTCTGTATACAGCTTGGTGGTTGAAGACCAGTTTTAGCCAGGCGCTGAAGGAATATGGTCTTACACACGAGCAGTACAATGTGTTGCGCATTTTAAAGGGAAAACACCCAGAACAAATGTGCGTACGCGATATTGCTTGCCGAATGATTGAAAAGAGTTCAAATGTACCAAGGATTGTAGATAGGTTAGAAATCAAAAAACTGGTAAAGCGTTCTGTTTCTAGTTTTGACAAGAGGGAAACCATGATCCAATTAACCGCAGCTGGTCTGTTATTATTAGAAGTAACAACCAAAAAGGCGGATGAGTTGTTTGATAGTCAAATTTGCGTTACCGAAGAGGAAGCCAAACAGTTGAATGAACTCCTTGAAAAACTCAGACAAAAAGAAATATAATATTTTTTTATACCAATACATGTATATACATCTAAATTAAGCATTATGAAAACCGTATTACATCTAGCAGCAACAAGGGGTCACGCCAACTTTGGTTGGTTAGACAGTTACCATAGTTTCAGTTTTGGTCACTATTATGATCCAGAGCGCGTACATTTTGGCGCACTCAGGGTTTTAAATGACGATACCGTAAGTGCTGGTATGGGTTTTGGTAAACACCCACACGACAATATGGAAATTGTTTCCATTCCCTTGAGTGGAGACCTACACCACAATGACAGCACCGGAAGAGATGAAATTATCCGTGAACACGATGTGCAAATCATGAGCGCAGGTAGTGGTATTGCTCATAGTGAAATGAATGCCAATAAAGACAAGCCTGTAAAATTTTTGCAAATCTGGGTCATGCCAAAAGCGCAAAATATTGAACCGCGCTATGAACAAAAATCATTCAAACCTGAAAATAGGGTGAACCAATTGTTGACAGTTGTTGCTCCTGATAATAAAGATGCAGTTTGGATTAACCAAGATGCTTGGTTCTCCTTGGGCAATTTTACCAAGGACTTCAGTACCAATTATCAGTTAAAAAAATCAGGAAACGGGGTTTACATTTTTGTTCTAGAAGGAAGTCTAGAAATCAATGGACAAAGTATTGCCACCAGAGACGGCCTTGGTATTTCAGAAATAGAAACCATTGACATCAAAGCCAGCACAGACGCACAAATAGTTTTAATAGAAATTCCCATGTCCATCAATTAATATCATGAACAGAACCATCAAACATATTTCCTACGCAGCACCCATGGATATGGGAGGCTTACCTATTAGACAGCCCCTACCAACTGCTGCCATTGAAATGATAGACCCATTTTTGCTATTGCACCACGCAGAAGTAAAAGTGCCTAAGCATATTCCAGTAACAACAGCTGGTGTGGGTCCGCATCCACACAGAGGTTTTTCTCCTGTGAGTTTTATTTTCAAAGGTGGTGTGCATCATAGAGACAGCAGGGGTAATGACAATGTAATTTATGCTGGCGGTACTCAATGGATGAATGCAGGAATGGGGATTATTCACAGTGAAAGACCTCCAGTTGACATTCATGAAATTGGTGGTGTACAAGAGCTGATTCAATTGTGGGTGAATACTCCTGCTAAACATAAAATGGACCAACCAGCTTATCAGCCTTTGACTGCTGAAAACACGCCAGTTTGGGAATCAGTAGATGCAAAAACCAAAGTCAATATTGTTGCTGGAAATTTTCAAGGCATCAAAGGACCCATTCATACGCTGAGCGATGTAAATACTTTCACGGCTACCATGCAAACCGGAGCTAAGGAATTTTTTCCCATTCCAGAGAGTCACAATGCCTTTATCTATTTAATGGAGGGTCAGCTGAAAATCAACGGTGATCAGGTGTTGGAGCCAATGAACTTAGCCAATTTTGAATTAAATGGAACAGGCTTTGCATTAGAAGCGCTGAGCGATGCTCGATTTTTTATTGGTACTGGAGAACCGCTCAATGAACCTGTTGCATCACATGGTCCCTTTGTCATGAACAATCAAACAGAGATCATGGAATCTTTTCGAGACTATCAGTTGGGGAAGATGGGGGTCCTGATTGAAGAGTGAAGAGTGAAGAGTGAAGAGTGAAGAGTGAAGAGTGAAGAGTGAAGAGTGAAGAGTGAAGAGTGAAGAGTGAAGAGTGAAGAGTGAAGCGTGAAGCGTGAAGAGTGAAGAGTGAAGAGTGAAGAGTGAAGAGTGAAGAGTGAAGAAAATTGGGAGGAATAAAGTTAAAAAATCGCATCATAAATAATAACAAACAATCAATCAAACTAAAAAAACAATCATGGCAACTTTTAAAATTGACGCAGCACACAGTGAAATTACCTTTAAAGTAAAACACTTGATGATCACCAACGTAACCGGCAACTTCACCAAATTTGACGCTAATATGGAGTCTGAAGCTGCTGATTTTACAGACGCAAAAATTAGTTTTGAAGCCGATGTAAATAGCATTAGCACCAATAACGAACAGCGCGATGGTCACCTGAAAAGTGATGACTTTTTCTCAGCAGAAAAATTCCCTACCCTTTCTTTGAACAATGGTACTTTAAAATTGGTTAGTGGTAGTGATTACAAATTGGTTGGTGATTTGACCATCCGTGACGTAACCAAGCAAGTGGAGTTTGACGTAGAATATGGTGGAACTGCCACTGATCCTTATGGTCAAGTAAAATCTGGTTTTGAGATCAATGGTAAAATAAGCCGTAAAGAATTTGGTCTTACCTGGGGTGCAGTAACAGAAGCTGGAAACGTAATGGTAAGTGATGACGTGAAACTGGCTCTGAACGTACAGATGATCAAACAAGCCTAAACAAAAGCATTTCGGGAAATATATTCAAGTATTTTTGCAAAGAACAAGCAATCGTATGAACATAGCCATTATTGCAGGAAGCCCCAGAAGGGAAAGTGTTACTTTTCGTCTGGCCCTCTTTCTGAAAGCGCAATTAGAAGCAAATACCACCCATACTATCAATATTATTGACGTTAGGGAATGGAACCTGCCTTTGTTGCAAGACGTTTTCAGCAGCGTTGAAAAGACACCAGATATCTATAAACCCTTGGCAGAAATGATGTTTGCGGCCGATGCTTTTATCTTGGTAACCCCAGAATACAATGGGTCCTATTCACCAGCTTTACAAAATTTGCTGGACCATTTTCCCAAACAAGCGCATAAAGCATTTGGGATTGCCCCGGCATCAACTGGGGGAATGGGTGGCATGAGGTCTAGTCAGCAATTGCTTTTATTGGTTCCAGCCTTATTTGGCATTGCATCACCCTATATGCTGATCACCCCATTTGTGGATAAGAAATTTAGTTCAGAGGGGGTTTTGCTAGATGAAAACTTCCAAAAACCCGCGGATCTCTTTATAAAAGAGTTCTTATGGTTGGCGCAGACCTTACAACCTGAAACTGTTCATAATTAACAAGCATAGAATGTGGCGGAGTTGTAACTTCGCCACTTTCTTTTAATAACTATCATGAGCGACGAAATCAAACATGAATGTGGGCTTGCCTACATCCGCCTAAGAAAACCATTTTCCTACTACCTGCAACAGCACGGTACGGTTACTTACGGGCTCAGCAAGCTCTATCTGTTGATGGAGAAGCAGCACAACCGAGGTCAGGACGGAGCCGGTCTAGCTTCCGTGAAACTTGACACAGAACCCGGGAATCCCTTTTTACATCGCATGCGCAGCAATGCTCCCCAACCCATTGCCGACCTGTTTTTCAGGATTGGACAAGAAGTGGCCGAGCTAGAAAAATACCAACCCGATATCAAGCAACACCCAGGTTTAATGAAGGGTCACTTGCCTTTTTTGGGAGAGCTGATCTTAGGTCATTTACGTTATGGCACTCAGGGCAAGAACAATGTTGAGTTCTGCCACCCTTTTATCAAGCGTGATTTAATGCCAGGAAAGAATCTGGCATTGGCTGGGAATTTTAACTTGGTGAATACAGATGAGCTTTTTGACCTGATCAATATGAGCCCAGGCGATTTTCAAAAGCAAAGTGATCTTGCCGCCATGTTAGAAGTGATACACCATTTCTTAACCAAGGAAGACGAGCTTAGCCCTAACAATGCCGATATTGAAAAGGTATTGCGCAAAGCTACCCCACTGTTTGACGGAGGTTATACCATTGGTGGACTCATTGGTAATGGACATAGTTTTGTGATGCGTGACGCACACGGAATTAGACCAGCTTATTATTATGTAAATGATGAAGTAATTGTAGCAGCATCTGAAAGAGCCGCTATTAGAACTACTTTCAATGTGGGTGAAAATGAAGTGATGGAACTCATGCCTGGATCTGCATTGCTGGTAGATGACAAGGGCAATTATAGGGTTGAACAAATTCTGGAACCCAAAGAGCGCAGGGCTTGTAGTTTTGAGCGTATTTATTTTAGCCGTGGTAGCGATGAAAAAATCTATCGCGAACGCATAGCACTAGGTCATCACTTGAGTGAGACCGTTTTGGAAAGAATTGACCACGATTTAAAGAATACCATTTTCTCTTATATCCCCAATACCGCAGAAGTTGCTTTCTATGGTTTGGTGAAGGGCATGGAAGAATACCTGAATAAAATTAAAGTTGAACGCATCTTGAGCTGGGGTAAAGACTTTACGCCTGAGAAATTAGAAGAGATGGTCAACAGAAAAATTAGACAGGAAAAAATTGCCATCAAAGACGTTAAGCTCAGAACTTTTATTACGGAAGACGCCAACAGAAATGAGATGGTGCAACACGTGTACGATATTACTTATGGTACCGTGCGCAAAGACCAAGACTCATTGGTGGTGATAGATGATAGCATTGTTAGAGGTACTACACTCAAAGAAAGTATTATCAGAATGCTAACGCGATTGTCTCCAAGAAAAATCCTTGTAGTTAGTTCTGCTCCCCAGATTCGTTACCCTGATTGCTATGGGATTGACATGAGTAAGTTGGGCGATTTTATTGCCTTTCGCGCTGCTGTTGCTTTATTGAAAGATAGAAATATGGAGCATGTTCTTACCGATGCTGCAGAAAAAATCAAGGAATTACAACGCACGGGTCAATTACATACTGAGAATGTAGTGCGCTCTATTTATAAGCCTTTTACTACCCTAGAGATTTCAGATAAGATAGCCCAATTGATTACACCAGAAGGTTCCAAAATCAATGTAGAAGTCATCTATCAAACCATTGAAGACCTACATGATTGTTGTCCCACCAATACGGGTGACTGGTACTTTACCGGAAACTATCCAACACCTGGTGGTAACCGCGTGGTGAACAAAGCCTTCCTCAATTATATGGAAGGAAAGAATGTAAGAGGCTATTAAACTCGGTAACAAAAAGCATTAATATTCATACCTGCACCAACGGAGGCAAAGACTACTATGTCTCCGGGGTTAATGCTGTGTTCCTGCATTTCACCACGTTTCACTAGATCGTATAATGTAGGAATGGTAGCTACGGAACTATTGCCCAATTTGTGAATGCTCATGGGCATGATCAATGCTGGTACTTCTCTAATTCCGTATAATTTGAACAATGCTTTTACAAAACCTTCGTCCATTTTTTCATTGGCCTGATGCAAGAAGAATTTCTTAACATCGGTCACGTGTAAGCCCGCTTTGTCAATACAGTCCTTCATGGCCAGAGGCACGTTCTTAATGGCATATTCATAAACCTTTCTGCCCTTCATTTTCATGTAACGAACATTGGGGTCTGAGTCAGGAAAATTAGATGCGCCGTATTGCAAGTAAAATGCTTCATCCACACAATGGCTTTGTGCACTTACAGACAAAATGCCTGCACCGTTTTCAGAACCTTCCACCGCTTCAATCACACAGGCACCGGCACCATCGCTGAAGATCATACTGTCTCTATCATAATGGTCAATCACACGGCTCAAAGTTTCTGAACCAATGACCAAACATTTTTTGGCAACGCCGGCTAGAATATAAGCATGGGCTTGTATCACACCTTGAATCCAACCAGGGCAACCAAATAAAATATCATAAGCCACACAAGAAGGGTTGCGAATACCCAATCCTTGTTTTACCCTAGAAGCCAGTGCTGGAAGGGCGTCGGACTGAATACTGCCTGTAACAATATTGCCAAAATTGTGCGCAAAAATAATCTGATCAATGCTCTCTGGGTCAACACCCGCGTCATCAATGGCGTGTTTGGCGGCAATCAATGCCATGTCAGAACTATTGAATTCATGACCAGCATAGCGGCGCTCTTCTATACCCGTAATGTCTTTGAATTTCTCTACTATTTCTGTAGCTGGAGTAGTAAGCGGTAAGCTGTCCTCTCCATAAAAAGCTTGGTTTACAAAATCCTGATTGGTCTTAATATGGGGCGGAATATAGGATCCGGTTCCAGTAATCACGGTTTTAATTAGAGGCATAATGTTCGATTAACTTCTTCAAATGTCAAGCAAAGCATTCAAATTTAAACAATTATGCAACCCTGTGCACTATTTTAAGAAATTGCTCCCAATAAAAGGCTAATTCAAAGTTTTTTTAACAAAAAGCCCCGATTCTAGGAATCAGGGCTTCATAAAATTCATATTATTTTTTATAGATATTTGTCGCCTTTATTGCGTTTTACTTCGGCAACATATTCCTTAATGGCTTGTTCTTTTTCTTTTTTGCAGATCATCAACACATCCTTGGTGTCAATAATAATGCAGTCATCAATGCCCTGAACCAAAACCAATTTATCGTGGTTGGCAGAAATCATACACTTGGTAGCATCAATGACAATCACGTTATCACTGGTAACGGCATTACCCAGATAATCCTTGTCCAGGTTATCATAAGCAGAATTCCAGGTTCCAAGATCGCTCCAGCCAAAAGAAGAAGGAATCACAAATACGTTATCCGCTTTTTCCATAATGGCAAAGTCAATAGAAACATTGGTGCACAATGGATAGATACGATTAATGGCGTCTTTTTCACCAGCGGTATTAAAATGGGCTTTCTCGTTGTCAAATAGCTCATACATTTCTGGCTGATATTGTTCAAAAGCCTTCATTACATTTTTCACCTGCCATACAAAGATCCCTGCATTCCAAAGAAAATCGCCAGAGGCCAAAAAGGTCTTAGCCAATTCTAGGTTGGGTTTCTCGGTAAAGGTTTTCACTTTGTAAATTCCATCGCCAGCGGCCAATGGCTCGTGTTGAATATATCCGTATCCAGTATTGGGATGGGTAGGTTTAATACCCAGTGTAACCAAAGACTTAATCTGAGTTACAAAATCCAAAGCTTTAGCAGTAATGGCGCGGAATGCGTCTTGGTCCAAGATCATATGATCACTAGGAGCCACAATCAACGCGGCTTCTGGGTCTTTTTGCAAAAGTTTGTAAGAAATATAAGCCACACAGGGTGCGGTGTTTTTTCTGCTAGGCTCGGCCAAGATATTTTCTAATGGCAGTTCGGGCAATTGCTCTGCACAGATAGAAACATATTCTTCAGAAGTAACAATATAGATATTCTCCACAGGAATAAATGCCGCATAACGCTCATAGGTCCAACGGATCAATGACTTACCGGTATTTAGAATGTCTAGAAACTGTTTTGGGTAACTAGTTCGGCTTTTTGGCCAAAATCTACTACCGATACCTCCAGCCATAATGGCTACATAATGGTGCTTATTCATGTGGGAAACAGGTTTAACTCAATTTAGGGAATAATACGGGCTAAAAACGTTGATAGCACATGACTTATTGCTTGGCTTAAACAATTCCTTCGCGTACCAGATCGTGTAAATGAAGAACCCCTAGATAGCGTTGATCTTCAACCACCAGCAGTGCACTAATATCATTTTTGCGCATGATCTCTAGGGCTTCAACAGCTAGGGTTTCAGGGTCAATGGTTTTGGGGTTTGGGCTCATTATATCTGAAGCGGTAATCTGGTCAATGCTGTTACTTTTCTCCAACATCCTACGCAGGTCACCATCGGTAATAATACCCTCTAATAGACCTTCTTGGTTAAGAACAGCAGTTAGACCCAGTCTTTTCTGGGTAATTTCAACAATCACTTCTTTTAAACTAGCATTCACCAAAACATGTGGAACCTCGTTTGCCTTGCTCAGATCTCCAACGCGCAAATAGAGGCGCTTGCCCAAGTTGCCACCGGGGTGATATTTGGCAAAATCTCGGCCATTAAAGCCATTGAGTTCCATGAGGCAAACCGCAATCACGTCTCCCATCACCATTTGGGCCGTGGTACTGCTTGTAGGAGCCAAGTTATTGGGGCAGGCTTCTTGTTCAACTGTAGTATCTAATAAAATATCAGATTCCTTGGCTAAAAAACTCTCTCTATTACCCACCATGCCAATCAGGGTATTGCCAAAATTGCGAATCAGGGGAACCAGCACTTTAATTTCAGGACTCTCCCCACTTTTGCTAATGATCAAAACCACGTCTTCATCTTGCACCATACCCAGGTCTCCGTGAATAGCGTCGGCAGCGTGCATAAATAGGGCCGGTGTGCCAGTAGAATTCAGGGTGGCCACAATTTTCTGGGCCACAATGGCCGATTTGCCAATCCCAGAAATCACCAACCTACCCTTGGATGCATGAATGGTAGCAATGGCTTTCTCAAATGTTTCATTGATAAAAGGGGCCAATCCGCTAATGGACTGGGCTTCTAATTGAATGGTTCTAAGGGCCGTTGCGGCGATATTTGCTTTCATGCCATGCAAATGTAAACTTTAACAGCTTTAACTAGCTATTCAGGGCAGGTTTCGTTAACTTCGCTACCCTTTTTTAGGATTTTATATACTAAAACCGGAACCGATTATCCGGATTGCCAACCGATTCCCAGTAAAAATCAAGCTTAAGAAATTTTAACGGGGAATTCCCGGCAAAAAGCGTTAACTTTTATAACAATAGTGGTTCCTTTTTGGGACTAAAACATATTCGATACATGGCTACTAATACCAAGAAAGCGGTTGCAAAACCAGCCGCAAAAAGCAATAAGAAAAGTTCACCCCGCAAAGACAATACGGCTACCATTACCACGGTACACGAGTACGATATCTATGCAGGGCTAGAAAAATATTTTGGATTCCGTGAATTCAAAGGCACCCAAGAACAATCTATCAACAGTTTGCTCAACGGGCAAGACACATTTGTGATCATGCCCACAGGCGGAGGTAAGAGTTTGTGTTATCAATTACCCGCTATGATGATGGAGGGTTGTGCCATTATTGTATCTCCTTTGATTGCGCTCATGAAAAACCAGGTAGACCTGGTGCGTGGCTATAGTGAAAAAGACGATGTAGCGCATTTTCTTAATTCTTCTCTGAACAAGGGTCAGATTAAATTGGTCAAAGACGATTTAACTTCTGGCATGACTAAGCTGCTTTATGTAGCACCTGAGACCCTGACCAAACAAGAAAACCTAGAATTCTTTTCAGACTTAAAGATTAGTTTTTTTGCAGTAGATGAAGCACACTGTATTTCTGAGTGGGGGCACGATTTTAGACCAGAGTACAGACGCTTGCGCGAGATGATGGATATTATTAATCCAGATATTCCCGTGGTAGCACTGACCGCAACTGCCACCCCAAAAGTGCAGAGCGATATTGTCAAAAACCTGGGCTTACGCAAACCCAATATTTATATTTCTTCTTTTAATAGGAGCAATCTCTACTATGAGATTCAACCCAAGATCAAGAAAGACCAGACAGTCAAAAGTATTGTCAAATTTATCAGTGGTCATAAGGGAAAGAGTGGCATCATTTATACCCTGAACAGAAAGACCACAGAAGAATTGGCAGAACTCTTGGTAGCCAATAGCATCAAAGCTGTGGCCTATCACGCAGGGCTGGATCAAAAACTGCGCGCAGAAAGACAGGACCAATTCCTCAATGAAGACGTGCAGGTAATTGTGGCCACCATTGCCTTTGGCATGGGGATTGACAAACCAGATATCCGTTTTGTGATTCACTTTAATATTCCAAAATCTATTGAGAACTATTACCAAGAAACGGGTAGGGCTGGTAGAGATGGTATGGAAGGGCTATGTGTTTTGTATTATTCGCACAAAGACGTTTCCAAGCTAGAACATTTTATGCGCGACAAACCTTTGAGTGAAAGAGAAGTGGGTGCGCAGTTGATAGATGAAACCGTGGCTTATGCAGAATCTGCTGTATGCCGCCGCAAAGTTTTATTGCACTATTTTGGAGAAAACTGGGAAGGAAAGAACTGTGGCAATTGCGACAACTGTTTAAACCCCAAAGAAAAAATAGAAGCCAAGGAAGACGTTGTTAAAATACTCAATACGGTAAAAGCATTGGATGAGCGTTTTGTTACAGACTATGTGGTGAGTGTGGTTATGGGTAAACTTACCCCGCAGATCAGCATGTTCCGTCATGATACGCTTCCTGTTTATGGAACTGGTGCTGATAAAGAATACCATTTGTGGAGTAGCTTGATAAGACAAATGTTGTTGGAGAATCTTCTTAAAAAAGACATTGAAGAATACGGCTTATTAAAAATCACTGAGCTGGGAGAAAAGTTCTTGAAAAAACCAGCTTCCTTTAAGATTGTGTTGAACAACCTCTTTGAAGACGCCAATGCGGATGACGAAGAAGGAGAGAACGCCAATCAAACAGGTGCTGCGGCTGATGAAAAGCTCTTTGAAATGCTCAAAGAATTGCGTCAGAAAGAAGCCAAGAAAAAAAGCCTGCCACCATTTGTGATCTTCTTGGAAAACTCTTTGCAAGACATGGCCACTTTGTATCCTACTAGTTTGGAAGAATTGGAAAAATGCCAGGGTGTGAGCAAGGGTAAAGCCATTAAATACGGTAAATCATTTGTAGAAATGATTGCCAAATACGTGGAAGAAAATGAGATTGAAAAACCCGATGATTTTGTCATGCGCAGCGTGGCCAACAAGGGCAATAACAAAATCTATATTATCCAAAACGTAGACAAGAAAATTCCACTAGAAACCATTGCCAAAAACAAGAGTTTAAAACTAGATGAGTTGTTAGAAGAAATGGAAACCATTGCTGCTAGCGGAACCAGACTCAACCTAGACTATGCTATTGACGAGTGGTTAGATGAATACGATCAGGAAGACATTATTGAATATTTCAAAAGCTGTCAAACCTCTTCTTTAGACGTTGCGCGTCAGGAGCTAAGCGATAATGATTATAGTTGGGAACAACTAAAAATCATGCGCATCAAGTTCTTGAGTGTTTATGGAAACTAGGTTTAATTTGTTACAAAATCGCTCCAGTTTTAATTAAGGAAAATACTTGATTCGTTTGATGAAAATAGACGTTCACAATAGAATAATTTTTGCTTGTGATGAAGTGTGTATGGGCACGCATATTGTTGATTGCAGTCTGCGTGATTATTGGGCAATAGATGATAGTAATATTGATCAAATTGTTTTTGATAGTCTGATGGAAAGAAGATTTGATTTTGAGCAAAGGCAATATGGTTTTGTTGTAAATGAGCTGATTACTAATTATGGAAATTATCAATTAAATAAAATTTCCCTTGATTCTTTTAAAATTATTTCCTTTAATAGTTTAAGGGCTTTGTTGGAAAATCATTTTGAATACATGTTTCATTCAGATGAAATAGACCCGATTTTTAAAACCAAGTATTTTACCACAATCATAAATATGGTTGAATTATTTCCTGGGGAAGATCTAAATAATTATCGAGTGTATGTTTTGGATGTAGACAAGCTGGAAAGCCAAAATATAAAACATGAATTTGTTAGTTGGTGGGACTATTTCTTGACCATTTTGATAGTTTATAGAGGGGAAAAACGTGGAAGATTTACCTATATCAGTTTCGGTTTTGATTAATTAACCCTAGGCAAAGCTGGCTTATTTTGAAAAATAGCCCAGCTCCGCACAATAATCCCAAGATTTTTCCGCTTTTTAAAAAATCAAGCAGCAGAATTTGTTGCCGCGGTGTCATTTGATTGTCCCCCGCCCCTAAACCGTTCACTGTAAAATGCATTCAGATGCACATTGAAAGTTTACAACCCATGATGGTGGAAGACAGTAGCCACCTTACTGTGCTAGATTGCACATCCGGTAGGATGGTACTCAAGGTTCTGGATATCCAGGGCAGGGTGGCCAAAACGGTAGTCACTTCTATGGAAGCTGGCAATCAGCGAATAGCATTGAACATGAGCGATTTGAGCAGTGGGGTCTATGTATTAAATGCTTTTTTTAGAGATAGCTTTATAAAGTCTTTCCGTTTTACCAAACAGTAAAATCCAATTTCCTAGGGTAAACCGGCTGACCTCGCTTGAAAAAGCGGGGTCTTTTTTTGCTTAGCAATCAACCTATCGTTTCCAGAATGCGCTGATCCGCTGTGCCACATTCTCCCGAATGTTTTGGTAGTACAAATTGTAATCAGCAATATGATAATTCTTGGTGGTATAAAGCATTCTTCCAAAGAAATGTGGCTTCTCTGTCCAAAGTACACCTCCAGCCACTTGAGCACTGGCTACCCTTGGAACAGCTTTATTAAATTTGAGTAGGATGCCTCCTTTGTTTAGATCACGGCTGGCTTTAACGGAACTGGTATCCCAGGTGAGCGGATTGGTCACAGCAGAAACAAAATCTTCTTTGAGTACAAATGGGGGTTTATAATCTGTTTGATAGGTTCTCCAGGCACAGATACAACCGGTTTGATTGGGTTTGCTACAAACAGGGATACTGCTATACATGGCGGGATCCAATGCCATACCAACCACATAAGCAACAACCAATCGGTTCTTTAATATTTGGTTGTCAAAATATTCTTTCAAGAGTCGCTTGGCATGGGTACTTCCCTGACTATGGGAGGCAATGATGATGGGTCGGCCCTTGTTTTCATGCGCCAGATAATAGTCAAAAGCAGTTTTTACGTCTTTGTATGCCAGTTCAAAAGCAGCCATCGCGCCAGCACTATCTGCGGCGTCTTTGGGGTAATAGGCTGACAAATGGGCTTGTCTATATCTTGGTGCAAAGACCCTCCCTGCCGCATTAAAAACCGATGCCTGAAACAGAATAGAACCATAATCCGTTTTGGCATTGAGTTCAGCATTATCAATGGTTGCGTTCCATCCTAGTTCACGTCCTTCCTTGGTATAGCTGGTAGGATGCACAAAGAAAATGTCTACCGTGCTATCTGGTCTGTAATCCGCCATCAATGGCGCGGGTACTGAATCAGAGGGATCATGCTTTTGTGGATGCGCTGCCCAATACTGGAGCTGGCTATAATCTGGAACACCAGCATTGCTGTTGAATTGATAAGTGGGTGACTGAGCAATTTTTGCTAACTTGTTGGAGCAGGCAGCCAATAGGCAAATAGCTAATAAGAACGCAATGGGTCTTAACTGTTTCATGCGCTAAAGTTGATAAAAATCTAGCAGACTGGCTAGTTTTATACATAGGAACTAGATAAGAGCTTCTTTTGTATTTTTATTTCTGTTGATTGTTAAATCTGATTGCTTACTCCAAAATTTAATATATGGGTATACCAGTAGTTGACCTTGACCAATTTGTAAATGGTACAGCGGCGTCCAAACAAGCATTTATCAAAGAATTGGGAGAAGCCTATGAAACGGTGGGTTTTGTAGCCGTTAAAAATCATGGTATCCCAGATGAATTAATTGCCCATCAATACGAATACGTGCAACAATTTTTCTCCCTTCCATTAGAGAAAAAATTGACTTATGAAATTTCTGGACTAGCGGGTCAGCGTGGTTATACCAGTTTTGGAAGAGAGCACGCAAAGGGTAGTGAAGCACCAGACTTAAAAGAGTTTTTTCAATATGGCCAAACACTTGCCCAAGGCGATATCGTCAACGAACACTATCCTGACAATGTACAAGTAGCAGAGATTCCAGCATTTAACCCCACCATTTTTAATGCGTACCGGCATTTTGAAAAAAGCGGTGGCGCTATGTTGCAAGCCATTGCCTTGTATCTGGGTTTAGATGAATTCTTTTTTGACCCCCATATCAAAAACGGGAATAGTATATTAAGATGCATCCATTATCCACCCATTACGGTTGAACCTAAGAGTGCTATTAGGGCAGAACAACACGAAGACATTAACCTGATTACTTTATTGGTTGGGGCATCGGCCGATGGTTTGCAGATCTTGACCAAACAGGGAGACTGGGTAGCGGTAACTTCTTTGCCCGACCAGATTGTGGTGAATGTAGGAGACATGTTGCAAAGACTCACCAATAATAAATTGAGAAGTACCACGCATAGGGTGGTGAATCCAGCAAGAGAGCATTGGCATACCAGTAGATTTTCCATGCCCTTCTTCTTGCATCCACGCAGTGAAATGAGTCTGGCCTGTTTGCCTGGTTGTATAGACGCGGAACATCCAAAAGCTTATGAAGACATTACCGCAGGTGAATACTTAGATGAACGTCTTAGAGAAATTGGTTTAAAAAAATAAAGCAGCATCCCCCCCATACCTTGGTTCTTTTTAGACATATACCTTTTTTACGCGCCGTGCTCCTGCATAGCATTACTGCTTTTGGCGGACCGCAGGGTCATATGGGTATGATGATGAAAACATTTGTGCAACAACGTAGAGATGTAACGGAAGAAGAGTTGGTAGAATTTAACGGTTTTTGTCAATTATTGCCAGGTGCATCATCTACGCAAACCCTTACCCTGATTGGGTATAAGCGGGGTGGCATTCCACTGGCCATTCTTACTTTGTTAATCTGGATCTTACCCGCATCGGCCATTATGGGTGGTCTTTCTTTTCTCTTGGATTATATGGATGATCAAAGTATACCACTTGGGATCTTTAAATTTATCCAACCCATGGCCATTGGATTTATTGCCTATTCTACTTATAGATTCTGGGGCGTGGGTGTACATAATACCATTACAACGGTCATCATGATTGTAGCCAGTTTGGTTACTTTTTTGGCTTTTAAAACGCCTTGGGTTTTCCCTGGTTTGATAGTTGCTGCGGGGATTGCCACTAATTTTTCTGACAAACGAATTCCACAAAAAGGCATCCCACCCAAAAAAGTCAAGTGGGGGAATCTGCTCATCTTCTTGACCATTTTTGCCGTAGCCGGATATTTTTCAGAGACCGCTACTAGAGAAAACTGGTCCTATAGAAAGGCGTTCAACTTGTTTGAAAGTGCTTTCCGTAATGGCAGTCTGGTAATAGGCGGGGGCGATGTGCTCATGCCCATGATGTATGAACAATACGTGAGCCGTCCGCAATCCAATAGGATTTTGGAGAATAAGCGAGACGTATTAAAAATGCGCAAAGAAGATTTTCTAACAGGTTCAGGTATAGTAAGGGCCATTCCTGGTCCGGTCTTTTCTATTGGGGCTTTTACTGGTGGCATGGTGCTTAGGGAACAGGGCATGTTTGCTCAGTTAGTGGGCACTATCATTGGTACTGTGGCCCTTTTTCTGCCCAGTGCGCTCTTGGTGCTATTCTTTTTTCCGGTATGGCATAACCTAAAAAAATACGCTGTCATCTTCCGATCCTTGGAGGGGATTAATGCAGCCGTAGTGGGTATTATGGCTGGTGCCACCTGTTATTTGATCAAGGATCAGTTTCTGTTTGATCTCATTGAATTATCGCCCATTGGCTTCTGGCAATTGGGTATTGTGGTTGTCACTTTCCTGTTTTTAAAGAGCAATAAAATTCCTGCTCCCCTAATTGTTTTAAGCTGTCTCTTGCTAGGATGGCTTGTTTGAGCGGATTTAAGGGATTAATCCTTAACTTAGGGTATGGTCACAATTGCAATCTACAACCTCAAGGGCGGTGTTGGCAAAACTGCGTCCGCTGTTAATCTGGCTTATTTATCAGCCAAGGAAGGATACAAAACATTGGTATGGGATTTGGATCCCCAGGGTTCAGCTTCTTTTTACTTAGGGGCTAGTTCCAATACTAAGAACGCATCCAAAAAATTGTTTGGGGGAGACATGAATCTCTCAGACGCGGTGTTGAGCTCAGCCTATGACAATTTAGACGTGATTCCTGCAGATTTATCTGCACGCCATGCAGAAACCTTGTTGCATGACATGAAGCAGGGTAGAAAAAAAATTGGTCAATTATTGCAAGGTGTTAAAAAGAAATACGACCTAGTGATCCTAGATTGTCCGCCAGGGATTTCTTTGTTGCACGATGCTATTTTTGCTGGGGTTGATTGGGTAATCATGCCCAATATTCCTACTACTTTGTCTATCCGTTCTTATGAGACCATACACGAATATTTTGAGCAAAATGGCTTTG